>CADDZE010000049.1 GCA_902812465.1 Acidobacteriota bacterium
GAGCCGTATCACGTGACGCTGCGGCTCTCAGTCCTCAACCTGACCAACCAGCAGGCCTTGTACAACTTTCTTTCTACCTTTAGCGGCACTCACGTCGTCGCGCCGCGAACCTGGCAGGCGGAGTTGGGGCTTACTTTTTAGCGCGGGGCTCGAGCCTCGCTCAATGCCTGAAACATCTCGTGCACCAACGGATGCGTAGTCCGGCCCCCCAGCTTGACAGTCACTTCGCCAGGATGGCAACATGAAATCGCGCCTTTCGGTGGCCCGCTGCCAGCGGGACCAGCCGGAACCGAGCCGAAGTGGCGGAATTGGCAGACGCGCTACATTCAGGGTGTAGTGCCCGTCAGGGCGTGGAGGTTCGAGTCCTCTCTTCGGCACCACTTATCTGCCCGCTCACCCGTCCTGGGACCCGCGACACGTGCCTCCCGGAGATTGTCGTCAGGCCCTCTGCCAGCAAATAAAGTGGCGAGCCCGGTTGCCTTGGAACAAGGCCAAGGGCGCCTGAAGGGAGGTGCGCCTGCTGCCGGGCAAGTGTTGCCCCAAAAACCGAGAACTAGTTCGGATAGGATACCACTGGGCCCTTGCCGCTTTGGCGACGGGAATCTGGCGGCGACAGACTTACCTGGCGGATCTTATAGAGAAGGGCACGGTAGCTGATGTTCAGCGCCTTCGCCGTCTGCTTGCGGTTCCAGCGGTTGGCCTGCAGCGCCTTGATGATGATCTTCCGTTCCAGTTCGCGGATGGCTTGGCGAGTCAGCTTCTTAAAGGGAATTGAACCTTCGACATCAATTTCGGGAAGAGTGTAGGTAGGCTCGACCTCCAACAGCTCGTTGCTGACAGCTTCTTCGGAACCAAGGATCACGTAACGTTTAATCAGATTCTCCAGCTGGCGGATATTTCCAGGCCAGCCATAGTTCTGCATCAGGCTCATCAAGTGGTCGGACACCGGTCCGGCCGAGCAACCAAACCTCTCGTTGTAGACAGCTAGGAAGTATTCGACCAGATCGGGGATGTCCGCACGTCGCTCGCGTAGGGGCGGAAGGTGAATGTTGACGACGTTGATGCGGTAAAAAAGGTCCTGACGGAAGGCGCCGGTCTCGATTTGCTGCTCCAACTGGTGGTTGGTGGCGCACAAAAGGCGCACTTCCACCCGCGTCTCTTCTTGGCCCCCGATCCGGCAGAATTGGCCGTCCTGGAGAAGCTGAAGGAGCTTAGCCTGGAGCGAGGGATCAAGCTCTGAAATCTCATCAAGGAACAACGTTCCCCGGTTTGCCATCTCCACCCGGCCGGGCTTTGAACCATAAGCCCCTGTGAAAGCCCCACGCTCGTATCCAAATAACTCGGATTCCAGCAGTGTGCCAGGAATTGCCGGGCAATTGACTTTGACAAAAGGCCCGCTGTTCCAGGGAGAACGTGCGTGAATATACTTCGCCAGCACCTCCTTTCCCGTGCCGCTTTCACCCTGGATAAGCACCGGCACGTTGGCCGCAGCAACCTTCTCTACGCGCTGCTGCAGTTGCTGCATTGTGCTGGTCTTGCCAAAGATGATCGATTCTGGAGGGAGGCCTTTCGGTATCCCGGATAGTTGTCCGCCGATAAAATCCTGCATGGCTGCCAGATCTCCCCTCTAGATCATGAAGCCCAGCTTCACTCCCGGCATGTGGCCTCGGAACAACCGTCCGGAGGCGCGCTCTCATCCGCAGTGCAGCATGCTGGCCTGCGCGTCAGGAGCCAGGCCGGTTCGGGTTACCCCTTAAGGCAGGCTTGGCTGCGGCTTTGGAAGCGCCTCCAGGGCTCGAACCAGAACATTATGGCACAGAATGGCGTCCTTGTTCCCGCCTTTTCACTGGCACCCAATCTTCGTGAGCATGGAGGCCGGTGAAAACGCTTATGGGCGGTCGATGTTGTATTGGCGAATCTTGTACAGCAGCGCTTTGTAACTGATCTTCAGAAGCCTGGCAGCTTCCTTACGATTCCATTTCGTGCGCTCGAGGGTCCGCTTGATGGCCTCCATTTCGGCCTCGTCCTTGAGGCTTCGGACAAGCGACTTCAGGTCTTGCGGATCCGTCTTCGGAGGGGCACCTGAGCTCGAGGTATCGCCCCCGAGGCTGGCTTCGCGCGCCGCTTCCAACTCGCTCAGCACCAGGTTTTCGTCCCCCAGGATTAGGTACCGCTTCACAAAGTTCTCCAGCTCGCGCAGATTGCCTGGCCACGAGTAGCGCACACATGCTTCGATCAAGTTAGGCGAGATCGGCAAGGGAGTGCGGCCGTATCGGGCCGCGAACAGGCCCATAAAATGCCGAATCAGCAGGGGAATTTCTTCTCGTCGCTCCCGCAGCGGCGGCAGGTGCAAAGTAAACGCGTTGAGCCGGTAGTAAAGGTCCTCGCGCAGCTTTTTGGAGGCGATGGCTTGCTGGATGTCGACATTCGTGGCCGCCAAGATGCGGACGTCTACGTTGACGACCGAGCGGCTGCCGAGGCGCGAAAATTGCTGGTCCTGCAATACGTGGAGCAATTTGGCCTGAAGGGCGGGTGGCATTTCGCCAATTTCATCCAACAGAATCGTGCCTTTGTCACAAAGCTCGAACTTGCCCGGCTTGGCGCGGGTGGCCCCCGTGAAAGCTCCTGCCTCATAGCCGAATAACTCGCTTTCGAGGAGGTCGGCAGGAAGGGCTGCACAGTTCACCTTCAGAAAGGTGCGATGGGACCGCGGCGAAAGCTTATGAATCAGCCTGGCGACCACCTCTTTGCCCGTCCCGCTCTCACCCAGCATGAGCACGGGAACGTTGACATTCACCACTTGGTCCACCTGCTCGCGGATCTTGCGCATGGCCGGGCTGGCAGCCACGAAGAAAAGGTCGTCGCTTAATTCCTCGACCTCGCCCGTCTGGCCCTCGAACTCGGGAGGTAGCGGCGCCTGGCTCAGGCAGTGATTGAGGACGGCATCGAGTTCAGCCTTTTGGAAGGGCTTGGTGAGATAGTCCTGTGCACCCAGCCGGATCGCCTGAACCACCTTGCGCGTGTCGCTGACGCACGAAAGCATAACCACCTTCATTCCCGGGCGGAGCTGGTGGAGGCGCTCGAGCGTTTGGAGGCCGTCCAGGGGCTCCATCACCAGGTCCAACAGCACCAAGTCGGGCGGTGGCCCGGCTTGGACCCGTTCAATGGCCTCAGGGCCGCTGGCCGCGGTCAGCACGCGATGCGAGTCCACCTCGAGCACTGTCTGGAGGTAGCGCCGCATGCTCGGCTCGTCGTCCACCACCAGGATCGTCGCTGGTGTCGGCGCAGTGACTAGCTTGAGGCTCATGCCGCTCCTTTCTCCGGGGGCGATAGAGGCAACAAAAACGCGAAAGTCGCCCCTGCCCCAGGTTCACTTTCCACCCATATTTTGCCACCGTGAGCAAGCACCAGACGTTTGGCGATGGCGAGACCCAGCCCCATCCCCGACCCCTGGTCGCCGGGTTGCGGCAGTCGGACGAAATCGTCAAAGATCTCCTGGTGATACTCGGGAGCGATGCCCGGCCCTGTATCCGAAACGGTCACTCGCACCGAATTCATGGCAACCGAGTTGTGCCTTCGCCGCTCGGGCCCGAAATGCGGTTCCTGGCGGCTGCGGCGCTCCCACATGTACGGCTCCGCCGTCATCCAAACTGTCCCGCCCGCCGGAGTAAACTTCATGGAGTTTTCCAGCAGATTGGAAACAACGTGCTGCACCTTGTCGTAATCAAAAGGAAAGGGTGGAATCTTCTTCTGCGAGGTGTAATACAAAGCGACCCCCTTTTTCTGAAAGGAAGCCAACCAGTAGCTGTACAGTTCCGAGAGACAGTCGCCCAGATCCCGGATTTCAAATTTCATCGTCTGGTGCCCAGTCTCGAGCGCGCTGTAACTGAGAAAGTCCTGAATGAATTGCTGCAGGCGGGCACAATTGTACTTGGACTCAACGAGGATCTGCTCCTGTCGCTCGTTCAGAGGACCCGCCTTCTTAGTCAGCAGCAGCTCGATGTAGCCGGCAATGATAGCTAGGGGTGTCTTCAACTGGTGGGCCGCCTGCCCAAGGGCTACAGTTCGACGTCGGCTCTCTTCCTGAAGCCGCTGGAAGGCTTCCAGCAGCTCGATGTAGCCAGAGGGTGCCTTGGGTATGGGAGCCGGACCGGATAATTGATCTTGTTGCAGCGGCTCGGCGACCGAGAGCTCGCGGCTGGGGCCTTTCTCCGGCTGAAACATAACCATGGGGCCTTCAGAGTAAACGCCAGAGGCGCAAGGCGCCACCTCTTAATTCTATCCAGGTTCGGGAAATGCCAAGCCGAAGGGTCGACCGACCGAGCGGGCATGAGCAAGTCCCTTCCCACGGAGTGGCAAAAAGTTGCGCTTCCAACGATGGCTCCCTTTGCTTTCCCAACCCATTATCGGCGGTGTTGCCGTCTAAACTTAATGGAAAGTGAGAGTTCTAGTGGAAGTCGTGTATGAGTTAGGTCCCCAGCCCTTTGGACCCTTGCGTGCTCTAGATATCACGGGCCCCGGGACATGTCAAGCAGAAACTGTCTGCACCAGGCGGGTATACTCAATCCAGCAACAACCATGAAGCGAAAGAGGGAAGGCCGAGCGCCGCGCGTTGCGAAGTCTGCACCCGAACGCCGCAGCTTCCTGCGACTTCCCCTAGCAGTCCCGGTATTTGCACGCGGCGTTGACGCCCGTGGCAAGGAGTTCCTCGAGTTCACCACTACGCTCAACATCAGCGCAGGAGGAGCCCTGCTGGCCATGCGTCGGCCTGTTCCCCTCGACTCCACCGTATACCTGGAGATTCCAACAGCTCCGTTGCCCAAGGTCTCCGCAACTCCCACGCTGATCCGAACGCTCGAAGCCAGAGTGGTGCGAATCAGCTTTTCTGAGCCCTCCTACCTCTGGGCCCTACGCTTCAACCGTCCCATAATTCAATTTCCGTCACAAAGCTAGGTAACAACGGATTCAGGAGGGTGCGGTTTGTGGGCGCGACTGATAGGTTGGCACACGCGTCCCGCCAGCGTAGGAAGGCATGGGTCACCGAGCTTCGTGGTCCTAAGAACCGAAACCATTCCCCCTCCTTCCCTGGACTCAAGACGGTCTTCAGCCTGCTCAATGCTGCCGCGCACCGCGCAGCACCTAGGCCCCCGTGCTGCTTTTTTGGAAGCTGGCAATGGCCTTGGCCTCGTCATCGTGCACGTCGAAGACCGTCAGCAGCTTGGTAATTTGCAGGAGGTCGTGGACCTTCTTGGTTAGATTAAGCAGCTTCAACTGGCCTCCCTGGTTGGAAACGGCGGTGAAGCCGCTCACCAATTCGCCGATTCCCGAGCTGTCAATGTAAGTGACATCGGCGACGTTCAGTAGCAGGTTCTTATGACCCTTAGCCAACAGGCTCCGGATTAACTCGCGGAGCTGGCTGCACCCCTCGCCCAACGTAATCCGTCCGCTGAGGTCAATGACGGTGACAGAGTCCACTTGCCTAGTCGTGGCTTTCAAGCTCACGGTCGGTTCCTCCTTAGTGTGTGTTCGATTGGGGAATCCGCTTGACCATGATCACCTCGGTCCCTGAACCTGGAACACAGTGAATGCGCATCTCGTCCATGAACGTGCGGATGAGGAAGATTCCACGTCCGGAAACCCGGAGCAAGTTCTCCGCCGCCAGCGGATCCGGAATCTCCTCCGGTTCGAACCCCGAGCCTTGGTCGCGAACGTGGACCTCGAGCCGGTCAGCGAACAGGTCGAAACGCAGCCAAACATGTTTGCTCGCATCGTGTTTGTTACCATGCGCGACTGCGTTGATCATGGATTCATGCACGGCCATACTGATCTTGTGCTGGTCCTCCTCGTCGAAGCCTACGCTTGCACATACGCGCTGCACAATGTCTTCCGCTACTTCCACGCTTTTAAGAGTGCTCTCGAGCCTCACCTCGACGACGCTAGGATCAGCGGCCATGGTCAACGGTAACTTCAAACTCGTGGAAACCTACAATAGCGGCGGACGAAAGTCAAGAAAACGCGCTGCTCTGCTGCTCTGGACGAGTCAGGTCCTGGCGGGGGCTGGATCCCCCCTTGCACACTGGCTATCTTCATAGCCACACAGTTACCGCGAGCGGAAGGCTGATATGAGCTAGACTATTAAATTCTGCCGAGCCGGTTGATTGTTATCCGGCTGCCTGCCTCTGCTTCCGACAACGGAAGAGAGGGACGTCGATCCCCAAGTCCACTTCGCTCCGGAGAGGGGCACGGCGGCAGTCGGGCAACATGCAAAACCAGTTTCAGAGCGGACTATGAACACCGGCGATCTGCTGAGTATTCTACAGCTCATTTATTCGCAAGGCCTCTCGTCCCAGGCTGGGCTGGCCGAGAAAACTGGCCTTGCCCCCAGCTACATCAGCAACGTAGTTTCCGAACTTCGCCATCGTGGCCTGGTCGAGGAGGCGGGGCGCTCACCTTCGCGCGCCGGCCGGCGTCGTGTCCTCCTGCGGGTCAACCCCCGATTGGGGCATCTGATCGGCATCCGGGCCGGCCGAGCCAACACGCGGATAGTGGTGACTGATCTCGCCGCCAACATCATCCGATTAAAAATGATTCCCACTGAAATCCATCGGGGAGAGCGCCACGTCTTTGACCTTATTGACCGCGAATTGCGGGCAATCCTCGAACACGACCGACTGGTCAAAGGCATCGGTCTAGCACTTTCCGGGGTCATCGACCGGGAGCAGGGCGCAGTGCTCTTTTGGCCGAAGGTGCCAGGATGGTCCGGAGTGCCCGTGAAGAAGATTCTGCAGGACAAGTATTCTTTGCCGGTAGTAGTCGAGGACACGGTGCGTACGATGGCCCTGGCGGAACAACGTTTTGGCGTAGCCGGCCAGTTCCAGAACTTCGTCTACGTCCTAGTTTCGATGGGCGTCGGAGCCGCCATCTATATTAAGGGGCAGCTCTATCTGGGCGCGGACAACCTAGCCGGCGAGCTCGGCCATACCACCATCGATGAACGCGGCGAATTGTGCTCGTGCGGCAATCGCGGCTGCCTGGAGGTCTACGCATCCGGCTGGGCTATCATCAACCGGGCTCAAGCCGGACTCAGCCAGGGCGTTCATTCCGGACTGGCCACGCCAATGGGCAGGCACCCCGAACGTCTCTCTATCGAGGCCATAGTGGCGGCTGCGAAAGCCCGTGACCAGTTCGCCCACACCCTACTATGGGAAGCCGGCTTGCACCTCGGCACGGGGATCGCCAGCGTCGTCAACCTGCTCAATCCGGAGGCGATCGTGTTGGGCGGCGAAGTAGCCCGCGCCGCCAGAAGCTTTCTCCTCAGGCCGCTGTTCCACTCCCTCAAAACGAGGACGTTCCACCGGTCGGCGCAAAACTTGAAAGTAATGGTTTCGCGCCTGGGAGGGGAGGCCGGGGCGGCCGGGGCAGCCGTTCTTGTAGCACAGCAACTTTTGCCGGAACTCCTCGACGCCCGTCAAGCCTGACATTCTCCTTTTAGAGAGAGTCGCCATCCGACTTGCGGTTGGAATCTGCACCCGTGCCGCTTATTCATTAATGCTCCCCTGCCGGGCGGTGGCTCAGGGCCCATACATAGGCAGCAACAGCCGCCAGCTGGTCCGAAGTCAGCTGCCCCCCTCCCTTGGGTGGCATCGGGCTGCGATACTCCTTGGGGTGCATCACGCCCTCCTCTATAATCTTTCTAATTCCCGCAAAGCTACCATCGCTCCACATCCATCTCTTGCCAGTGAGATCGGGACCCAAAGGGGACCCGGTGCCGTCTGCGCCGTGACAGCCCGCGCACGCGGCTCCGCCCACCTGGCCGTGATAGATACGGTCGCCCAGCTCGACCATTTCGCGCGTTGCTCCTTCCGGAACGGCAAGTCCCGCAGGGATGGCTGCTCCTGCCTGCGTCCCCTCCGGCGGCTGGGCCGGTACTTCGACGATGGGACCCGCTGGCGCCGTTGGGCTAGGGCATGGCGTGAATGCCTCGGAACCACTCGCCGTTCCGCCGCGGTAGACGATGCGGTAGATCCTCCCGCCCACATCATCGGAGACGTAGAGCGACCCGTCCGATGCCACCGCCAGACCCGAGGGGCGATGGGCGGCTTTGTCCGGAGTCTTGACAGCTCCTGCAAAGCCGTCCGCAAAGACTTCGCAATTGCCGGGGGCACGGCCGCCAACGAGAGGCTGGTAAACCACGTTGTAGCCACCTTGGGCGTAAGGCGCCCGGTTCCAGGAGCCATGGAAGGCGATGAAGACACCACCGCGGTAGCGGGAGGGAAACTGCTGCTTATCGTAAAGGACCATAGCGTTGGGTCCCCAATGGGCGGGAAACACCGCCACTGGACCGGTCTTGCTGGCGCAGACCCCCACGGTCTTGCCATCACCGCCGTATTCAGGCGCCAGAACCAGGCTCTGTACAAACGGGTCGTAGTAGCATTCGGGCCAGCCATAATCACTGCCCTGCTGAAGGAGCAACAACTCTTCCGCCGGCAACGTGGCTTCCTGCTCAGGTTTGTAGAACTCCGGCCAATTTGAATACAGCTGGTCTCGCCCGTGCTGAGTTACAAAAATCCGGCCTTCTGGATCGATCGCAAAGCCTTCAGCATTGCGAATCCCAGTAGCGTAACGCTCAGCCGGCGAAAATTCCTGGTTAGTCTTGTTGGCGTCGTAGCGCCAGACGCCACCGCGGGTAACCAACTCGGTACAGGGTTTCGCGCCGGGCGAGTGGGGCACACGGTTCTCTAGTTGGCATGCATTCGTCGCGCTCGCGACGTCGATGTACATGGATCCCAGGGGGTCGATGACAAACGGATGCATGGGGTGATCCCCGCCCAGCGGCAGCCGCGATACGACGACCTCCGGGCGGCCGCGCGGTACGACAGAATCGGGAGCCAGCGCATACCGCACAATCCGATCGTTGATTTCGGCGTAGAGCCAGCCCTTGTAAATGCCAATGCCCGTTCCGCCAGCTTCGCCATTCTCCGGCGTTTCACCAAAGCGTTGAATGACGTCGGCCCTTCCCGAACCTGTTGTATCCCGGAGGGCTACGAGAAAGCCTCCCGGGTGCGGCGGCTGGTTACCGTAATACGCACCCGACCATGTGTTAACGTAGACGACGCCGTTAGGCGCCACCACCAAGTGGCGGGCGTGGCCGATACCATCGGCAAAAATCGTGGCACAGAAGCCAGGCGGCAACCTCAACCCGCTGCCGTCGTTAGGACAGCCCTGACTTCTGGCTTGGGCAGGTGCCGGCCGGCTCTTGACCCACATGAATCCCACAACTGGCAATACGGCGGACAGAATGATGACGAGCCATCGAGGTTGGCGTGGTTGCATGAGAATCTCCAGAGACGAAGCACGAATCAGCGTCCGGTGAAAGCCAGTAGACGTGTCTGGTCGGGGCGCCCGGATTCGAACCGGGGACCTCTTGCGCCCAAGGCAAGCGCGCTACCAGGCTGCGCCACGCCCCGAACTCGCACATCGCAGTCGTAGAACACAAGAGCCTAATCGGCTTCCCCATTGTGCCAACCTTGTACTGCCGTGTCCACCTGCGGTTAACGGCGCCGCGGAATGCTTGACGGCCCAACAGAGCCCTGCCTAGAATCGAGGCGGAAGTGCATGCGGGCTGGTGTCCGCCCAGGACTTCAAATCCTGTGGGTCTGCCTCGGGTGGACCGGTCGGTTCGATTCCGACTCACTTCCGCCACTACTTGACTATTCCCACTCGCCCCACTCTCGCTCCTGCTCGCGCTTCATATGCTTCACTGGCCGCCTCCTCTTTTCGGCGTGCGGCCGATCCGGCAGTGGCGTTCTCAGCCGGCAGCGTGCCGAACGCTTCACTTCTTTCGCTACGTCAAGCGGCTTGACGCGTTTTGTTCGTGGCATCCGCTCCACTCGCCGCAAATTTCACGCCCGGCACACAACTTCGATCGGCAAAAGCCCGCCACGGTCCATCACTATCGCCTGGCATCTGACAGGTTGCCGGCTTGAACCAAGCCTAGCCCTTGGACCCTCACCCGGGCTTATATTCAGGCACCTTCTCGTCCGGGGCGAAGAGGGGCGGGGGCTGGGTGGCAAAGTGCCGGGCAAAGTACTGCTGAATCTCGAGCAGGTCGGCCTTGGAGAAGCCGTCGCCGGACCAGGCGATATGACCGTCCGGCTCGATAAGGAACAGCGCGGGCACGAACTTCAGCCGGTACTGGCGGGACGTCGCATAGGGCTCCGGATCAACCAGAATGGGGAAGGTAATGCCGCGCTCCTGGGCGAAGCGCTGCCCATCGCGCGCCGTATCCTGGACGATACCCCACAGCTGCATTCCCTGACTGCGAAACTGCTGATAGAGCCGCTCGAGGAACGGGAACGTATAGTGGCAGGTCGGGCAGGAGACCTTGAAAAACGCAGCCAAGACGGGCCCGCGAGCCAAAGCCTCGGACAAGGAGTAGCGCTGGCCATCGATGCCCGTCAGATCAAATGCCGGGGCCCGTTGTGCCATGGCAGCCTTTGCCATTCGAGGTTCTGCACCCCCCTCCCTTCCATTGTAGCTGGCAGACCCGCTCCCCGCGAACTCATTGCCTGCCGCGCGGCTCAGGCCTACTCCTTCGTGATGGTCTCGTCCAGGTTGAGCAGGACGTTGGATACCATTGTCCAGGCGGCGAGTTCTTCGACCCCGGGCGGACGGCCGGTCCCCGCCTGGACCACCTGAGCAGCATCTCTAGGATCGCTCCGGAAGTGCGCCAGCTGCTGGCGGTAATAAGCCAGAATGCGCTCCAGCTCGGGCGGCGCTGGATGGCGGGAAACGCACAGACGGAAGCCGTAGGTGGCGCGTGCCGCCGGATCGGCACCTGCTTCTTTCATGATTCTCTTGGCCATGGCGCGGGCCGCGTCAAAGAATAGAGGATCGTTCAGCAACGTCAGCGCCTGCAGTGGGGTGTTGGTGCGGACGCGGCGGACGGTGCAAAATTCGCGGCTTGGAGCGTCAAACGTGACCAGACTGGGATAGGGCGCGCTGCGGCGAATGAAGGTGTAGATAGAGCGCCGATAGCGGTCCTCTCCCGGGCTGATCACCCATTGGTCGTCGCTATAGGGCACGTCCCAGATGCCCTCGGGTTGGTAGGGGAAGACGCTGGGACCGCCCATCTTGGGGCTAAGCAGACCGCTCGCGGCCAGGGCAATATCATGCACCATCTCCGCTTCCACGCGGAACCTCGGGCCGCGGGCCAGCAGCCTATTGTAAGGATCGCGGGCTTCGAGCTCCGGCGTCACGCGTGAAGATTGCCGATAGGTGGCCGATGTCACCATGAGGCGCTGAATGGCCTTCATGTCCCAACCATTACGCATGAATTCCGTCGCCAGCCAGTCGAGCAGTTCGGGATGGGATGGCGGGTCGCCCTGGGTGCCAAAGTCCTCGCTAGTTTCTACAATGCCGCGGCCGAACAACGTCTCCCAGAAACGGTTTACGACCACGCGAGCGGTGAGCGGATTGTCCTCGCTCACCAGCCAGTAGGCCAGCCCGAGGCGATTGGGCATCACGTCGCGTGGTAACGGGTTCAAGATGAAAGGAACATCGGCGTACACCTTCTCGCCCAGGCTGGCGAAGCTGCCGCGCTCGCGGACGTAGGTGACGGGCCGCGTGAACCCGGGCCGCTCCGCCATTACCAGCGCCGTCACAATGCCGAGCTGGTCGAGCGACTTGCGTAGCGCGGCGATGCGGTCCCGCGCGGGCTGAAGCAGCGGGGTGAGGGAACGGAAGGCAGCCGCCAGCCGGTCCCGCTCCTCTGGAGTACGGTGGCCCGCCGGCGTTTCGAGAATCGGCCAGAGCCGCGCGGGCAGCTGCGCGATCTCGCCGGGCTCCGCAGCGGTACTGACCGCCAAGCGGAAGCGACCCAGGTTGCGGGAGGCGTGCCGCATCTCGTGTTTCAGCCGGATGGTGAGGATGGTTCCCTCGGAAAAGCCGAAAGGCCTTTCCGCCACCAGCACCGCCAGGCGGCGAGGCGGCACGGGCGAAGGAGCGGCGTCAATGGCCCAGCCCTTTACGCCGGGCCCCCGACTGAGCAAATTGGTTATTTCGTAGCCGGGCTGGGATTCCGTTGCGAAGGCGTGCTGAAAGACCACCGGTTGCACATCATTGGGTTTGCCAGCGGGCGCCGCCTGGAGCTCAACAGCGCTCAGGAAGAAATTGCCGTCGGGATCACGCCCGGGACCGCCATGCGGGAGGCTTGGGTCGTTCATCAGTTCAAGGCGGAGGGCCGTGATCCCGCTGAGAGACGTGCGGGCTTCGATGGTATAAGTATCCGCGTTGGGATTTTTGCCGCCGGCGAGGATCGACTGGTCAGGAAGGACGTTCAGCGTGGCGCCGCCCGCCGACAAGGCGCGTTCAGGCTGAAGCAGGGTCCACTTCGAGTCGGCGGCGCGCATCGCCGCTTCCCACTTCACTTGTGCGGCCTCCAGCTCGGGAGTGGACGTATCGATCACTTTTTGCAGCTGGGCGATCTCCGCCTTGAGCTGATTCTCTTTGGCCGCCTGCTCGGCGGTGGGAAGCTCAAGGTCAGGCTCCTTCATCCAGCTCTCGCTCTGGCCCCGGCGCACCACCCGATGTTCGGAATTATCGAAGAAGGCCAAGAAGCGGTAGTAGTCCTTCTGCGTGAAAGGATCAAATTTGTGGTTGTGGCACTGGGCGCAGGCCAGCGTCGTACCCAGCCATACCGCCGCCGTGGTGTTGACGCGGTCGACCAGCGTATAGAAGTAGTATTCCTCCGGATCGATACCTCCTTCCTGGTTCAGCAATGTATTGCGGTGAAAACCGCTGGCGATAAGCTGGCTGATTGTGGGGGACGGCAACATGTCTCCGGCGATCTGCTCGATGGTGAACTCCTTGAAGGACATATTGCGATTCAGCGCATCGATTACCCAATCGCGGTACTTCCAGGCGGTGCGGCGCAGGTCCTTTTCATAGCCGTTCGAGTCGGCATAGCGCGCCAGGTCAAGCCAGGGGCGCGCCCAGCGCTCCCCGTAATGGGGCGAGGCCAGCAGCCGGTCGACCACCCGTTCGTAGGCGTCGGCGCTCTGGTCTCTTAGGAACGCATCGACCTCCTGAGGCGTGGGCGGAAGGCCGATCAGGTCGAGGTAGACGCGGCGGATAAGTATTTCCTTGTCGGCGGGAGGTGAGGGCGCAAGCCCCTCCCTCTCCAGGCGTGCCAGTACGAAGTAATCGATGGGATTGCGACACCATGCTGCTTGCCTAACCTTCGGAAGAGCCGGACGGACGGGCTTGATGTAGGCCCAATGTTTTACTGGTGGGCCCACGGCCAAGGGCTCGTTCGAGTCTGGTCCAGGCGCGCCCTGGTCAATCCAGCGGCGGATCAAGTCAATCTGCGCCTCGGAGAGAGGCGGGCCACCGTACGGCATTTGCGGCCTCTCGAGAGCCGTCAGCCGCCGGATCAGATGGCTCTTCTCACTGTTGCCGGGAATCACTACGGGGCCGGAGTTGCTACCCCTCAATAGGGCCTCGAGCGAGTCGAGGCGCAAGCCGTTCTGTTGCACCTCCGGCCCATGGCACATGTAGCAGCGGGCAGCAAGGATTGGCCGAATCTGGGTGGCGAAGATGGGCGTCGCCTTGTCCGAAACGGCAGGCGTATGGCCGGAAAGTGGTTTCAGGGCGGATAGCGGTTGATGCGGTGAACCGAGTTCGCCAGCCTGCTCTGATGGACCGGAAATGAAAACAGAGAGCGAGGCGGGAAAAGCCCCGTGTTCAATCCAGTCGCGGATCAAGGCGATCTTGCCGCTTGAAAGCGGAGGGCCGCCCAGCGGCATGCGCGGCGCATCAGTGAGGCCCAGCAACCGCTTCATTAGCAGACTGTCCCGACTGTTCCCGGGAATCACCGCCGGACCTGAAACACCGCCCCTAAGAATGGACGCTAGCGAGTCCAGGCGCAGCCGCCCCTGAACATTGCTGCCCGCGTGGCACGTGTAGCAAGAGGCTTTAAAGATGGGTGCAATATCGCGCTTGAAGTCCGGTTCTTGTGCTGAACCAGCCCGCGGCGCCGGGCTTGCATCAGTCGCTATCGCCAAGGCGATGCCGAGCATTACCCAGCGAGGCAGCACTCCCCAGGTGCTGGCCCGTCGTCGAATTTTGGTCAGTGTGCAGCTCATCGTTCCCCCGGCTGATACAGAACGATCTTATGACGCAATCATACTCCTCAGCGGGACAGGATTCAAACGCTCCGCGCACCGTAGACGTAGCAGACAATCGTCGATAGCCTAGTAGAGCGCGTTAAAAAAGTCTTCGGTTTGGCCGCGGGTCGTTCGTCTACCCGTTCACTGAAGACCCGTCATCATCAGCCTGGCAGGATCTGCTAACGGCGCGCGAGTTAGTCTCCAAAGTTTTCGGAAACGCGGTTAACATTTTCGCACATGTCATTAAACATAGGAGACTCAGCCTGTTCACCGGGGGCACCGAGCTGAGACTCAACCAAATTCGCTTTCAATTTGAACAGTAGGAATTAAAATGGTCGCAACCGTCAGCTACTCTGAGGCCTCGGGCAAAATCCTCTCAGCCCGTCAGAAGCCGCTGGGGAATTGGGGATGACGGAACTATTCGAGCGCTTTTTCAAGAAGGCTACGGGCTTTGATGCGTACCATTGGCAGAGTGCAATTGCGCTACAAGGACTGGCCGAGATCCTGCTGGTACCGACAGACTTTGGTAAGACCGAAGGGGTCGCGGTGGCCTGGGCTTGGCGCAAAATCGCCCTGAAGGATGACGCTGGGCCGCCTCATTTGGTCTGTTGCTTGCCGATGCGCAGCCTTGTCCGCCAAATAGCTGAGCGCCTGCGGAAGTACTGCAAAAACCTCACCACCGCCGGGCACACGGAGATCAGCGTGTACCAACTGATGAGCGGGATGATCGATGAAGAGTGGGCAGGAAGGCCCGATCAACCGTGGGTGTTGGTCGGCGCGCAGGATCAACTCCTTTCGCGCCCTTTCGTGGGCTCTAAACCGCGGCTACTCAATGAGTCGTTTCGAATGGCCCGTCCATTTTGGCCTGCTCAACCAGGATTGTCGCTGGATCATCGACGAGGTGCAGTTGATGGGATCCGGTCTTTGGACCACCGCCCAGCTTGACTGGATGCGGCAATAGCGATTCAAGTCTATCAAGCCCTGTCCCACCACCTGGATGAGCGCAACGCTGGCTGCA
This sequence comes from Acidobacteriota bacterium, assembly GCA_902812465.1. Lineage (GTDB taxonomy): Bacteria > Acidobacteriota > Terriglobia > UBA7540 > UBA7540 > CADDZE01. Next base: position 15,187 of record CADDZE010000049.1, read on the forward strand.
TCCTTCTTAGCCACCACAGATCGCAAAGCAGATAAATGCGACAAGACATCAGACCCCAATTTGAGTTTTGGTGATCCAGCACTGGACGCCAGGCGAAACGCCATTCGGCCGATTCAATGGGCGAATACAGACGATTACAAGGCAATCGGTGAGGTGGTTTCCAGACAACACTTGAAAGGCACCCTTTCTTTGGTCGTGTGCAACACGGTGGAAACGGCGGGCGAGATTTTTCGGGCTTTGCCAAGAACCACGCCGAAGATCTTGCTGACATCACGCTTCCGCCGCCAGGACCGCGACGTGAACGAAACAAAGAGCTTAAGTCACTCTTGATGGGTGAATCGGTATCCTGGCCGATGGAGAAACTCAACGCGGCATCGTGGTTCAGCGATGCCAACAAGCTTTATAACTGCGGCCAGAAGCCATACCGCGAGGGTGTTGTCTCCCCCTGGGCGATGGCGCTGGCCTGCGAAGGTTTGCCTTTCTTCGCCGGCGCGGTGTCAAGGCGGCTGGGCTCGCGGGCCCGCGCAGTCGGAGCCTTGCCGTTCGTCACCTAGGCGGCCGCACCGGACACCATAGGAGAAGCAGGACGCGACAACGCTGAAGTCTGGGCGCCGATGTGGGAGCGGCCGATGACCCTGTCCGAGGCCCGCGCTCTGTTTGCCCGCGGCCGCGCGGAGGTTCGTGGCCGAGGCGCAATCACCCCGGCTGCGTTCGCGACCGCCATCGTGGAGCGCGGTGTGGACGCGGGGATCACTGGCTTTCTGCGTTTTTCGTTAGGTCACACGACCAGCGCTAATACGTTTGAGCCACGCTTTGAAGGGCGTTTCGCCCTGCCCACGAGCGAAGTCCCGGATCAACCCGCTGAAGCGATGACATCTTGGCAACTACCTTGGAACGCATCCTCGCGCTGGTTGACTGGTTGCCTCGCGACGAAAAGAAGAAGCACAGTTGGAGGTTCGCAGGCCTGCGAGGTCCGATCGAGCGCGCCATGATCCAACTGGCTTCCTCTCCCTTGGATCCGGCAGCAGCCTGCAGCTTGCTGGACGCCCTTGTGGCCGCGTTAGACAGAGTTGATCGCAATCAACGCTATCGCGCGAAACTGGTTTCCTGGGATCCTTGCCGATTGAATGGCTTCCAGCGCCGTTCGGTTGGGAAGCCCCCGCCCCCTGAAGCGCGGTTGGCTCTGGCGTGGTTTCCGGCTTTCCCGCTTCCCGACCGTTCGCGCTTTATCGATTCGGTGTCGATTGGGAGCATGGCCGGTACGTCCATCCGAAACAGGCGCCTTTGCGCTGGGTATGGGGACCTGGAGAACTACCGCTTGTTCTTGCCAACGTGCTTTCCCGCCGGGTACTAGATTGGGAAAAGGCAACGAAGGACGGTTCCAGCCCAGAGCCGCCTGCCCGCGTTCTTCTGCCAGCAGCTAGCCAAAACGAGGATGCCTGGCTTGCCGGTCAGGTGGATGAGTTATTGCTGCAGCGCTGGCTCTCACGCCTTGTCCTTTTCGACTGGTGCTCCGTGCTTAAGACTGTTGGCCGTAAAATTGTGAGCCCCAGGGAAAGAGCAACGTTCTGATGGACGGGATGCTGGCGCTGTTTGGATTGTTTCAGCCCCTATTCGATCTCCAGCCGTTGACCCCGCCCGGTCCGACGGACAACCTGCTCGATCCAGAAAGCGGCGCACGTATCCCGGCAGCCGCGCGCCGAGTGATCGGCCTCGTTCGAACTGGACAACTTGATGCCGCGGTGGCATTTGCTGAGAGCCGTTATGCGATGGCAAGAACGTTTCTAGTCAAGACGGAGGCACCCTGGTGTACCAAAAACCCTGAACGGCTGCTGGCGTCGCTTCTGTTTACAATTTCACGACACCGACGAGGATCACTCATCCAGCGTTGGCTTCGGCCACACCGAGATACTGGAAGAAGGAGATATTGCTTATGCCTAAAACTTTCACCCCAAGCGACGTTTTGGAGAAACGAGAGCCCCTCGTGTTCTTCGCTTTCTTTGAACCCGTCGCCAGTCTCGACCGTTTCCAGCCTGCCGGTTTTCCGGAGGTAGGTCACGTTATTGATAAAGCACCAAGAGGGAATGGCGCCGTCGAGAATGTGTGCATCGTCGACAGCAGCCCTGCCAGCGTGGCGAATCGTTTGGAATCGCTCTGTGTGCGAGGGGTACACGATTTCGACCTTGTCGATGACCTCCAAGGCATGCTATATCTGCGCTGTGTAACTGGCGATCTTGAGAACGGCAAGCTCCCTCCCGAAAAGCGGGAAGTGGTGGTGACCAGCTTAACCAAGGGACACTGCATCGCCTCGACATACTTCTTGGCGGGAAGAACCCAGAACAAAGAAGGGCTTCCGGCGGCAACCCCTGAATCTGCCAAGACTAAGAAGGGCAAGGCCAAGGCCAATTCCAATGCGTCCGGCAAATTCGAAAATAGGTTAATCTAGGAGTTCGGAATTGCCTTGCCAGACAGCTCAAAAGCGCATCCACCCGCGGACAAATGGTGGAACGTCTACAAAACCATCTTCCGTTCTAATTCAGTTCGCTATTGGCTGGAACGTACCGCTAGAAGCTCGTGCCATCGTTCGGCTGACAGCAAAGTTCCGGAGGGCTGTTCTTAAGGAGATGCTTTGCATGCTGACCGGCGATGGTCGGATGACCTGGACAGAGCACCCCTTGAAGCCCGTCAAAAGGTAGCGGGGATGGCTGGCAAGGATCCCCACGGCACACCATTAGAAGGCCACCGGCACACGGAATACCTCGTGTGGTTCGAGGATGGTAAACCAGTAAGGCTTTTGGTTTGGCGGGACGGCCACCCGTTTGATAAAAACGAGCAGCAAGCTTTGCTGAAGGCAGCGAGCCGCCACTTCTCGTGGGCGGCTCCATATAGCCGACCGGATGCTTGGAAGGTTCGGCTCATTCCGCTCGACCCAGCCGTACCTCCTCCTGGAGGCTTCAATGGAGCCGCTGCGGTCTGGGAATCCGTTATCCCCTACGTGCCACCCCGGCACCATTTGAGGGGAGGTAAGCCCCGTCTGCGAGAGTCAATCGAGTCCCAGGTCCGCCGTGAGCTCTCTTTGCGAGGATTTGACAACGCTGAACAGGTGAGGGTTGAACAAGTTGGGAGCCCAGAGTGGGTAGCCGTGCACTTTCCGCGCCGACGAAGCGGCGAAGCAACCTTTATCGGAGAGCGTCACGGCTACCCGCTGCAACTTCAGTTTCCCTCGCCCGTACGAGGACCAATTCGAGCCGGCCACTCAAGTAGCATCGGGCTTGGCCTCTTCCGTCCAGCTGAATCATCTCCCTAGCCCGCCTAATTCAAGGAAACATGCGTTTAATTAAGGGAGGAAAAAAACCATCCCGGAGCTAATCCAAATGAAGGCGGGCGGCGCGAGGCGAAGGCGAGGAACGCAGGGCACCGCGGACCTCACGGGCGGTATCTAGCACGCTGGGCAGATCGCTGACCTGGGCCTGAGGCCAGTAGTGGGGGTATCGTCGAGGTCCTGGGTGTCGGCTGAGATTGGCTGAAGACGCCACCCAGTGCCTTCGAGGGCGGCCAAGCTCGGCTGGCGCCGATACCTTTTGCGGCGGTGGACCAGGCCGTGAGCATGCCCGATGCGTTTCAGGACGCCATAGCTCAAGGGGAGATCGCATTCGCGATTCAGGCAGCATGAGCCGAACGAAAACTCCAAGAGGCAGCTCTGCACCTTTTCGATAGGCTTTTATTCGGCAAAGGTTTGATCTGCTGGCCTCGTGGCCGATTTGCATCGTGCTTGAGGCTCCCGTTCTCGACGAGCTTTCCGGTTAGATTGCAAGAACCGAAACTCAGGAGTCGGATTGAAAGGCTTTACACGGTAGTTCGAGAAGCGGCTCTCGAGCATCGCGTCCCACGTTGAGAGAGGTGAAATGGACCGAAGACGTTTTCTGAAGCAAACTGCCCTCTATTCGGGAGCGCTGGCTGGGTTCTGCCCATTGGCTTCGTCACCCCGATGTCTCGGTCTACAAGCCACCGCTTGGGCCGGACCGCGCAGCGAAGTGGACCTTGGTGCCGCGGTTGTGGTCACGCCAGACACGCTTTCTCGGCGTGAGCGGAAGGCCGTCCAGGTTTTGATTGAGGAAGTTGAGAAACGCACAGAGATCCGCTGGCCTCTGGCGGAACGGTTGCCGGGGACCATGCGTCCCGCGATTATAGTCGGCTCCAGACAAGCCTTGGGCCCTTTTCGGGTAGAATTGGCCTCGCCACACGTTTCGATAACTGGGCAGCCCGTCAGCGCCGAAGGCTATCGCTTGTTGACGATACGCCGTGGCGGTTCAACTGTGGTATGGGTGGAGGGAGAGGGGGAGCGCGGCGTATTGTTTGGAGTGGGTGGCTTGCTGCGGAGTCTTCACATGTCGAAGGGCCAGGTGCGGCTCTACGGACAGCTCGAAATTGAGACCTCACCGAAGTATAGACTCCGCGGGCACCAGTTAGGCTATCGTCCTAAAACCAATGCCTATGACGCTTGGAATGTCTCAATGTGGGAGCAATATTATCGGGACTTGGCTGTGTTTGGTGCCAACGCGGTGGAACTCATTCCTCCGCAGTCTGACGACGAACCTGACAGCCCCCATTTCTCCCTCTCGCCGATGCAGATGATGGTGGAGATGGCGCGCCTTGCGGACGAATACGGACTGGACGTCTGGATCTGGTATCCGGCAATGGACAAAGACTACGCGAACCCAGCAACGGTTGATTCTGCGCTCCGGCAATGGGGCAAAGTTTTCCAGGCACTGCCCCGGATCGACGCAGTCTTTGTCCCCGGGGGCGACCCGGGTCACACCGAGCCCAAACATCTCATGGCCTTGCTCGAAAAGCAAACCCAAAACCTCCGTCACTACCACCCACGGGCTCAGATGTGGACGTCACCTCAGGGTTTCGATGAAGCCTGGATGAAGGAATTCTTCGAACTCCTCGACCAACAGCCGGCCTGGCTCTCCGGAGTAGTCTACGGCCCTATGATGCGTTTCGATGTCTCCGCTTTGCGCCAACGGCTGCCGAAGCGTTATCCGATCCGCCTCTATCCTGACATCACTCACAGCCTTGAATGCGAATTTCCGGTGCCCGACTGGGATTTGGCATACGCTCTCACGGAAGGCCGCGAAGCGATCAACCCAAGGCCCGTTGATTATGCAAATATTTTTCGTCTTCAAGCACCACATGCGATTGGGTTTATCTCATATTCGGAGGGTTGCAACGATGATGTGAACAAGATGGTTTGGAGCTCGCTCGCCTGGGACCCGGATAAGCCTTTGCTAGAAGTCCTGCGGGAATACAGCGGTTACTTCATTTCCGAGCGTCTGCGCGATGGATTCGCGCATGGGATTTTGAGCCTTGAAGAAAACTGGCGAGGTCCTCTGCTGGTCCGCACCAGTGTAGACACCACCCTTGAGCAATTCCGAGATATGGAAACCACCGCCACTCCAGACGAACTACACAATTGGCGCTTTCAAATGGGTCTCTATCGAGCGTATTACGATGCCTTCGTCCGCCGTCGGCTTATAGCTGAAACGGAGGCGGAACAACGCTGCTGCGAGGTGCTAGACGAAATTCGTCGCATGGGCGCACGTCCGAACCTGCTTGACGTTGGGGGACGCCAGAGTGCGCCGACGAGCGGCCTGGACCTTTACGCATTGCTTGACGAAGCCGACCGCCTACTAAATGAGCCGCTTGCTCATCCTGCCGCTCAGGACCTGCGAACTCGAATCTTAGAGTTGGGCGAGGCACTCTTTCAGACCATCCACCTGCAGCTCGCTGTGGAACGTTATCAAGCAGAAGCGGTAACACGTGCAGCTAATCTTGATACCCTCGACGCTCCGCTAACCTCAGCTCCCTGGCTGAGACAACAGCTGGCAGAGATTCGTAAGCTATCGTCCTATGATGCACAGTACCAGGCGATTCTACAAGTTTTGGACCGAACGGATCCTGGCCCTGGAGGATTCTACGATGACCTTGGAAACCCATCCTGCCAGCCTCACCTGGTGCACGGGCCCGGTCCAACGCGTGACCCGGAGTTCCGTCAAACCCCCCTGGTTGGTCATGGGTATCCGGGATGGGGGCGAATGCCTGTACCGGTGGCTTGGAAGCGTTGGGCTGAATCGATGTTTGACGCGCCGCTTGAAATGCAATATCAAGGGCTCGACCCTAGCCGACAATACAAGCTGCGCGTGGTGTATAGCGGCGACCGCCCTGACGTTAGGATTCGACTTGATGCTAACGGAAACTTTCCGGTTCATCCTTTATTGCAAAAACCCTGGCCTCCCAAACCTCTCGAGTTCGATGTTGCGCACGAAGCTACTCGCGGCGGCACTCTCACGCTGATCTGGCATCGCGAGTCAGGTCTGAGCGGCAACGGGCGTGGCTGCCAAGTTGCTGAAGTCTGGCTCATACCTAAATAAGACTCTAACCGCGAAGGGAAAATCATTATGTCTCGTTCCAGCGGACAAATTCACAATCCTGTGAAACGCACTCTTCTGGAAGGTAAACCTGTTTTTGGAATAACCTTGACCGTAGCAAGCCCAGAGATTGCCGCGCAGGCGGCAAATATGGGCTTCGATTTCCTGTGGGTCGAAATGGAGCACAGCCCCATCACTCTGGAGACTTTCCGCAACATGGTTTTGGTGACCAGGGGACTACGGGCCATTCCCTTAGCACGCGTGCCTGTAAATGAATTGTGGACGGCCAAGTGTGTGCTCGATGCAGGTGCACTAGGTGTAATTTTTCCTTTCACCAGCACACCCGAGTTGGCTCGCAAGGCCGTCGCAAGCTGCAAATATCCTCCTTATGGCCGCCGCGGTTCGGGCGCCGGCCTGGCAACGTTCCGCTGGCCAGCTCCGGAGGGATACTACGACTTTGCCGACCGCAATGTGTTGGTCATCACGGTTCTTGAAGAAGCCCAGGCTGTTGAGAATGTCGACGCCATTGCCTCCATCCCCGGAATCGACGTACTCTTTGTTGGCACTAGTGATTTGGCCTTTTCACTTGGAGTGCGTGGGAATCAGCAGCATCCTTTAGTACGCAGGGCCGTCACGCGGATTGCAAAGGCAGCCAGGGCAAATGGAAAGATTTTGGGCGTCCCCGCTTCTGAGCCGCGAGACATTCAAAGGTTCGTCGATCAAGGATTCCTATTCTTTCAGACGCGAACTGAGCTGGGCTTTATGGCTGAGGGAGTGAGACAATTTCTAAAACCGCTAGGCAGAGCGGCCTCGCCAGGCGCACCCAAGCTGCTATACTGAACGCCGAAGCGTGAATTGCGCACTTCTCGCCGCAGATGACCGTTTCATGAATCCAGATAGATACAAGTGGAGAGTCGTTGGCATGCTGTGGTGCGTCTGCTTCTTTAACTACGCAGATCGCGAGGCGATTTTCTCGCTGTTCCCCTTGCTTCAAAAGGAGATGCACTTGACCCTGCTACAACTGGGCCTGCTCGGCTCGGCATTTGCCTGGGTATATGGCCTAGCTGCGCCTTTGGCGGGCAGCATGGTAGATCGCGTTCGTCGGAAGACCGCAATTATTGGGGGGCTCTATGCCTGGAGCACCATCACGATTCTGACGCCGCTCTCACACTCCTTTCTCCCCCTACTTGCGTTCATGGCTGCTGAAGGCTTGGGGGAGACGTTCTATTATCCCGGCTCGATGTCACTAATCAGCGATTACCACGGGCAGGCAACGCGCTCACGCGCGATGGGCCTGCACCAGACTGGCGTCTACCTAGGAACCATTGCCGGCGGCTTCTTTGCCGGGTGGGTCGGAGAACGTTATGGTTGGCGCTCCTCGTTTGTAAGCTTTGGCATACTAGGTATCCTGCTGGGGGGCATACTTACGCGCTGGCTGCGCGAGCCGCCCCGGGGTGCGGCTGGCAATGGGGAGGAACGGCCGGCCCCTGAAGGGCCTGGGAAGAAGGAAGTGAGAGTCAAAGAGTTGCTCAGCATGGTGTGGAGAAGTCCCAGTGCTGTATTGCTGATGGTGGGTTTCGGTTGTGCCAATTTTGTCGCCTTGGTATTGCTCACCTGGATGCCGAAGTTCCTCTACGACAAGTTTCATCTGAGTCTCGTGATGGCAGGATTGTCTGCCACGCTTTTCCCCCAATTGGCAAGTATGGTCGGTTCACCGCTCGGTGGCTGGCTAGCCGATAGGCTGAGAACGAGAACGGCAGGCGGGCGAATGCTAATCCAGGCATTGGCCCTCTGCGGTGGAGTTCCATGTGTATACCTTTGTGGTAAGACCATGTCAATAAGGTTAGCATTGGCAGCACTGGTCGCCTGGGGCCTGCTCAAAGGATTTTATGATGCCAACATCTTTGCTGCGGCGTTCGATGTCGTTCCGCCTACGGCGCGTGGCACGGCGGCGGGTTTTATGAACTTGGTGGGATGGTTGGGGGGAGGAGGCATCGCGCCCGTAACCATTGGCCTCCTCGCCCAGCGGTACTCATTAGAGGTAGCGATTTCACTTGCCTCAACGGTTTACATGGCTGCGGGAATGATTCTGCTAGTCGCCGCCATCTCGTTTGCCCCGAAAGACGCGGCTCACATCATACGATGTAGTTCGTAACCAACGCATGACAGTGGCCGTTGACCCCGCTATCGTGGTGACCTCATGGACGCCATGATACGGCCTCTGCTGCAACCAAAAGGTGGACCACCCTAGTGGGATTCCTTCGTTAACTCCTGCTGTAGCTCTGGTGCATCCCTCAGCCCCCGATGCCGCCTGCGGTGTCGACGGTGCGGCCGGGAGAGGGCAGCGCGCTGCGGCGGCGCGTGGGGTCTATCCACTTGCCGGCAGCGCTAAAGAAGACTAGCGTGACGGCGAGACTGCTCTCGAGGTCGCGGATCATTATGGAGTGTGCCACGTGCGCGCGTAGTCGAGAGCTTGCTTGGCCTGCGGATTCTTTTCGATCTTCTGAATCCACTCGATGCTCGCTCCAGAAGTGGGAAAGGAGCACGCGAACACCATCCAGGAGATTACCGAAGGCCTCAATTTTCGCACCAGGCAGGACAAAGACGAAAGATGGCCATCTTTATGCACTTCGACAACCTTTACCGCGAGCTGAATACCAACGCCAGGTTCGATCACCTTTTTACCCAGCTCGTGGCAAGCATTCAGAAGACCCTGGCCCAGGGATACTCCGACCCCTCGATGCGTGAGGGCTTCAAGAAGACGTTCATCCTGATGACCCTTCTCTCCACGCCGTGCAGGACTTCTACAGCCACAGACTGGAGGTGCAACGATTTCGCCAAACTGGCGATTGTCGCCAGTCCGAATGCGCAAAGATCGAGCTCCCACCTGGTTCGAACTGCGGGCCAAGCTGGGCGGGCCCGACCGCTGGCCTTTTAAAGTCAAGTCGGACATCTATCCTCCGCCGCCGTGTGACAAGGCGAACGGCCCGCGCGGTCACTTCCACCCCTGCCAGTCCCATACGCGCTTTAATCACGCTAATTCGCAGCTGGGCGACGAGGCCGAGAGCCAGGCGGCCTTTCATGATGCTGGGCCCTATTCCGCTAAGGGCCCTGGGGGAGCTGAGGAGCACCAACTCTTCGCTGTCAACAGTGCGGCCTTGGTTCCCCATCCCAGCCGACACGCGAACACCTGATGCCACAAGAGTGGTGATCTGTGTCGAGCACGCAGCCGCCATGAAGCCAGTGGACTGTGCCCAAGGCGAGTAATACGAAGGAGAAGCCAGAAACTGGACTTGATGTTGCGAGCTTGAGCGCTGAGTCGAAAAAGTTTTTAACCGTACGCCGTGGCCAAACTTTTATCCGACGCCACCCCCCTGAGGGGGGCGGTAGCGAAGTAGACGGCCATGCCCATGTCTTCCGCTTCCCCGCAAAGACCACTCAAACCGGGCCTGCCTTCGGAATCGGAGCGCCACCGCGCTTCTGCTTCCTAGGCTGGCCGGCTAACATTGCATGAAGCAAAAGGGGAGGCAAAGACGAGTCTTTGATGGAGGGAAACAGTGAAGAAGCTTCTACTTAGCCTCGCAACTTACTTGCTCGGTCTTGCCATTTCTGATGTGGGAGGTGCTCAGATGTCTGACCACAGAGCTGCATCTCCTCAAGCCGTGTCCCCTGGGCGAACGCGCCCCTACTACATTGCTGCCGACGAGGTACCTTGGGATTCCGTCCCGGGCGGCATCGACGGTATGACCGGCAAGCCATTCAAGGCTCTCGGCTATTTTTGGGCCCGGAGGGAAAGCCTGTCACCAAGGTCGCTTTTCACAACGAGATGGGCATGTACGCGCGGTATGCCGTGAGACCTTGATCCTATCGTAGCTTACTGTACGGGGCTCCACCTGTGTGCGGTTCCACCTGAATTCCCCTAAACGCACCCGGTCGCAACTTCCCGCCGGCGGACTCACTCCGAATTGCCGGCCTCAGTTCCCGGGTGGGCACTCGAGAGTGCTCTTTCCAGCCCGCGGCTCGGAGGGCCTCCGGCGGCACGGCTCTGTGGCTACCAAGGTGGCCTTCTGCTCGGTTCTGTGACAGTGTGCCCAAGTGCGGGCAATGGGTTTGACGATGGAAAGAGCCATCCTCCACCACATACGCCCGCAGCCGGGGGAATCTGTCCTTCTGCGATTTAGACCCGCAAGTCCTGGCCAGTCGCGATAATTCCCCGACGCTGATTGACTGATGGAGGAAAGTGCGCTTGCGCCCTAGCTCTGATCTGGGTGAGCCGCGTCCTTTGCAGTCCACCTCGAACGATGTGGAACAAGCGGCGCCGTTTGGGTAAAAATAAGGATGTGAGGATGCACATCGTCTTGGTCACCCTGATGTGGTTGCTGCCTGCTGTCCCATCATGGGCGGTCCTGGGCGGGTCAGTGCGCTCGGTCGAAGCCGACCGGTTGCGCCTGCATGGCGCTCTGATCTCAGTGCCTCGCCAGGGCTATTCGATTCACCAGATCAACTCGCCCTCAGGCCACGTCATCAAGGAATACACGAGGCCGGATGGCATCGTGTTTGGCGTTTCATGGCAAGGCCCTACGGTACCCAATCTGCAGCAGTTGCTGGGCGCCTATTTCGTTGAGCTCCAACAAGCGCAGTCGGCTACTCGCCGCCGGCGCGGCTCATTGCTGGTGCAGAAGAACGAGGTGGTAATCGAAAGTGCGGGTCACCAGCGCGCCTTCTACGGCCGCGCCTACATCCCCAAGCTCTTGCCGGACGGTGTGTCGCAGGCGGTGGTACAGTGACTTTTCGCCGCTCGAAAAACATCCTTAAGACAGCCTTTCCTACGGTCGTAATCATGACCCTTCTGCTGGGCTGTGGTGGCGGCACGGGCAACAGCGGCTCGGGCGGCTCCGGCTCCCCCCCGGTAAACAACACTGTGTCCGTACAGGTGAATCCAGGGCCTGCGAACAACTACGTAAACGGGCTCTTCGTTTCCGTGACCGTCTGTGAGCCCGGCACCTCGACGTGCCAAACGATCCCCAACGTGACCCTTGATACCGGTTCCATGGGCCTCAGGCTCCTCTCTTCCCAGGTTACGCTATTGCTTCCTGGCGTCAACGTCAGCGGTAATGCCCTGCAGGAATGCGTGAGCTTTGCTGACGGCTCGTATGTCTGGGGCCCCGTCGTCACGGCTGACATCCAGATGGCAAGGGAAAAAGCGAGTTCAGTTCCGGTGCAGATCATCAGTGCCACCCCCTCCTATCCCGCTCCGCCCGAGTGCGCGGGTAGCGGGAGCGATGACAACACGGTGGAGATTCTCGGGGCAAACGGCATCTTGGGCATCGGTAATTTCCGGCAGGATTGTGGGCCAGCATGCACCTCTTCCTCAACGTCGCTGCCGCCGATGTACTTCCTGTGCTCGGGCTCGACTTGTACGACCACGGCCGTTCCCCTCGCGAGCCAGCTTCAGAACCCCGTGTGGTTGTTTCCCCAGGACAACAACGGTGTCCTTATTAGCCTTCCTGCAGTACCAGCCACTGGCTCGCCCTCGGTTTCCGGGTCGCTCTTTTTCGGCATCGGCACTCAGGCCGACAACGCCCTGGGGAGCGCGCAGGTCTACACCACGGACGCATCCGGGAACTTCATCACCACATTTAAGAATGTCGCCTACCACCAGAGCTATCTGGATACCGGGTCGAATGGCTTCTTTTTTTTGGATCCCAGCACGGTCGGTATCCCCACCTGCTCCGACAACTCGAGTTTCTATTGTCCGCCCTCTACCGTGCAATATACTGCCACCACGACGGGCCTGAATGGCACCTCGGCGCAAATTTCCTTCAGCGTTGCAAACGCGGACTCACTCTTTAGCACCCACAACTGGGCGTTCAGCAACCTCGGCGGCCCGAGCCCCAGGGTGTTCGACTGGGGCTTGCCCTTCTTCTTCGGCCGCAACGTCTTCGTGGGCATTGAGGGGCAGACCTCGCCCGCCGGCGTCGGACCCTATTGGGCTTACTGAATAACAGTTACAGAATACTAGGCTTGCGGCAGCACGCCGTGGCAGCGGAGGAAGCGGTGCGACCGGCCCGTCCGATCTGGCTGGGAGGCAGGGATTCGAACCCCGATACGCAGATCCAGAGTCTGCAGTCCTACCGTTAGACGACCTCCCAAGAGCCC
>CADDZE010000050.1 GCA_902812465.1 Acidobacteriota bacterium
CCCCACGGAGCTTCTGGCCTTTACACGCCCTCTGCCGAACTGGCCTCCGTCTTACCGGTTGCGCCTTCAGCCGCACGCCGTCTATTCGCGAAGCCCCTTCGCCGGCACCAAGATGATGGCTTGGGCGCCCTACCTCGTCTGGCAGGAAGCAGCCCGCGAAGAAAGTTTGGACGCGCTGCTGTTGCTCAACGAAAAAGGTCATCTGGTGGAGTGCACGTCGGCCAACGTCTTCTTGGTGTGCCAGGGCAGGCTTCTGAATCCGTCACTGGCATCCGGCTGCCTCTCGGGAGTCACTCGCGAGGTGCTGCTGGAAATCGCAGCTCAATTGAAGATTCCCGCCTGCGAATGCGACCTGACGCCCGACGACCTCAGTCGCGCTGAAGAAGTCTTCATCAGCTCGACCACGCGAGAGGTTGGACCTGTCGAGTCAATCATCCCCCATTGGAGCTACCCAGCTCCCGGCCCCGTCACCCGGGCCCTCGCCCAGGCTTTCCAGAACCGCGTCCGGTTCGCCTCAAACCGTGAAGGATAGCCCCGCACCGGCGCAGCCGAAACCTCTTACAAGCTGGACCCCCGAAAGCCGGGAACCATTTCTCACGCGAGGGAGCTCTTCCGCGCCTTCGTCCTTTATTGGAAAAGGGATAACGCAGTGATAATTTATCGGTTAATGAAAAAGTTGCCCTCCACCGGAATAGACTCATTGCACAGCGGAGCTTGGGCCAGCAGCCTGAAAGCAAGCGGAAATCTGTAATAGCAATAAATCCCATAATCTTGTTGAAACTAAAGGGGATATTGAATTTGAGCGCGGAGAATCCCACTATCTTATTGAAAATAAAGACCCGAAATGTCTCATCTGTCTCACGTTTTTCCAAATCCTTGGAGAATCCCACTATGTTGTTGAAAATTCGTAGAGGCTAGGTAAAGCCGAGCTTGGGCTGGTCAACCTCTCCGCCGCTCCCCGGTTTAACCTAGGATTCAAGTTCTTTGGTTCGGTGACCGCAGACTGACAGCAATCAACGGTGTGGATGCTAGTTGTGTCGGCTGTATCCGTTGCCTGGGCTGTGTTGCTTGTGCGTTCTGGCTGACTTGTTCACAGCCGAGGCCTTTTGAACACCTAGCGCGGGAACGCTGCGGTGTGCTCGAAACCTGACTGACCCAAGCTTCCCTGCCCCCCAGACGGTGCTCGGGGAGAAAGACGCACCAATCGTCCGATGGTTGACGTGTGCCGCGTTGTTCGCTATGCTTGTGACTGCGTCGATTGTTGGGTCATAAACTGCAATAGCCTTCATGTGAGCAGGCGTGTGGTGACCGGAGGCACTGAGCGCTTGCCTACGCAGTGCTTGCATGAGTCGGCGCAATCCCTGCACAGGTGACCCTGTAACTAGCCGGACTTCTGCTCCGCTACGTTTGACAGTCCACCGCCTTCGCTTACCTGCGGGAATGAATCACGCGCCGCCGTGTAGGACATGGATTGGGGGTGTGACTTCACCAAACCCCCGGGCTACGCTGGCGGTGAGCAAGCTGCTGAAAGCCGCCGGTGGCAACGCCTCTTTCGCCCGTCGTTCAGGTGCGGGTGACTTGGGATCATCGAAAGGAGCATTCTGATGCGGACGAAAAGCTTGTGGCTTGTGAGTCTGGTCTGGATCGCACTGGCGTGCCCGGTCCGAGTAAGCTTCGGGCAGGCTGTCTACGGGAACATCATTGGTACGGTCACTGACGCGACCGGCGCTTCGGTGCCGAACGCCAAGGTGACGGTTATCGACGTGGCTAAGGGCGTCTCCTATTCCGCTGTGACGAATACCTCGGGCAACTACCTGGTGCCCAACCTCACGCCCAGCACCTACACGGTAACTATCGAAGCGCCGGGTTTCAAAAAGTTCGTGCAGCAGAACGTTACCGTCGTTCTGGGCAACTCCACTCCCGTTAACGCCACCCTTACGCCCGGCGAAGTAACCCAGCAGATTACCGTGAGCGCCGCGCCGCCCCTCTTGCAAACAGACCGGGCCAGTGTCAGCCATAGCCTCAGCACGCGCGAGATCGAGCAATTGCCCGTTTTGAACCGCAACTTCACTCAACTGGAGCTGTTGCTGCCCGGCACCTCTCTAATGCCCTGGCAGCACGCGGAAAGCGAGAACCCGCAGCAGGGCGTCCAGATTAACGCCAACGGCCAGCTCTTTGACACTACGAACTTCGTCCTGGACGGCATGAGCAACAACGATCCCGTGCTGGGCATCGTGATGGTGAACCCCAGCATGGACTCCGTCCAGGAATTCAAGGTGACCAATAGCAACTTTGACGCCGAGTTCGCCCAGGCCGGAGGTTCGGTAATCCAGGTAGAAACCAAGTCCGGTACCAACGACATCCATGGCAGTGCCTTCGAGTTCCTGCAAAACGATATCTTCCAGGCGCGGGATCCCTTCACCCAGGGGCTGCACGCGCCAGGAACCCCGGCGCCTCCTCACCGCGGCGTGCCGGAGCTGCGCTGGAACCAGTTCGGTGGCTCGATTGGCGGTCCGTTTAAGAAGGATAAGCTGTTCGGCTTCTTCGACTACCAGGGCACCCGGCGCCTCCAGGGCGGCTCCGTGCTGACCCGCGTTCCCACCGCGGCGGAGCGACACGGTGACCTGAGCGACCTGGGCGTGAACATCTATGATCCCACCACGGGCAATCCGGATGGCTCGGGACGCACCCAATTCTTCGGCAACGTGATCCCCGAGGGGCGGATCACCCCGCAGGCCAAGAACCTGTTAGCCCTGCTGCCTATGCCCAACGTTCCCGGCGCGACGGGGGCCAGCCCCAACTATGCCGTCAGCCAGGTCGAGAACTTCAACCAGAATCAATGGGACATTCGTGTGGATCATTACCTTACTCAGAAGCTTCACTACTTCGGGCGCTACGACTATTTCGGAAGCAAGATCGTCGCTCCGGCAGCCTTTGGGCTCTACGGCGGGCCTCAGCCCTTCACCGCCTTTGAAGGCCAGTCCCTGGCGCGAAACCAGAACGGGGCGCTGCGAGCGACCTATGACATCTCTCCTTCCATGCTGGCTGATTTCAGTTTCGGCGCGACGCGTTACCGCGTCATCGTGACGTCGCTGGATGGCAACCTGCCGTTAGCCACTCAAGCCGGCATTCTCGGCCTCAATATTCCCGGCCATCCCGATACCTTGGGATTGCCGGATCTCTTCATCGACGGCACGGGCGGCTTCCAGATGGGCTACCAGTGCAATTGCCCCTTGCACGAAACCGAGAACGTCTTCGACTGGCAGACCACCTGGACCTGGATAAAGGGTAACCACACCATCAAGTGGGGCGCGGACATCCAGGCGGCCCAAAACCTGCGGCTGCCGAGTGACCAGCATCGCGCCGGTGTCTATCACTTCGATCCCAACCAGACCGCGGATGCGGTCCTTGGGGGAGGACTGGGCATCGCCAGCTTTCTGCTGGGTGATGCCAGCAGCTTTGGCCGCTTCGCCCAGATTTCGACCAACCAGCAGGACCGGCAGAAGCGCATGTTCTATTTCGGCCAGGATACCTGGCGCCTGACGCCGAAATTGACCCTCACCTACGGCCTGCGTTGGGATACCTGGTTCCCGGATACTTCGCTCCACGCTGGGCAGGGCGGACGTTACGATGTGTCCGACAACCTGGTTCGCATTCCAGGCGTGGGCGGCATTTCCATGTCCGGCAACAGCCAGACCGAGTGGCACAACTTCTCCCCGCGTCTGGGAATCGCCTACGCCTGGGACCCCAAAACCGTGATCCGCACCGGCTGGGGCCGCAGCTACTTCCAGGGCACGTTTGGCTGGACGTTTAACAACTTGGCGGCGGACATCTATCCCTCGATCGTCTTCCAGAGCATTCCGGCGCCAACGACCTTCACCCCAGCCATTAACCTGAACACTGCTCCGCCAGCGCCCGTCTTTCCCACCATTCCCTCCAACGGCTTGCTGCCGTTGCCGAATGGCGTGGGCGACACCTACATTCCGGCTGACCAGAAGATCCCTTATAGCGATTCCTGGAACTTCACCGTGCAGCGCCAGGTGTCCAACGACGCCACGGTGACCCTTTCCTACGTCGGTAACGTGGGACGCCACCTCAACATGGGATGGAATCTCAACAGTGCTATACCCGGCCCGGGCAACAACTTCGACTTGCGCCGTCCGCTGTTCCTGAAGTTCGGCATCGAGCAGAACATCTTCAACAAGTGCGACTGCGAGAACAGCAGCTACCACGCCCTGCAGGGGGTGGCTAACAAGCGCTTCTCCAAAGGCTACTCGCTGTTTGGCAGTTTCACCTGGTCGAAGACGCTAGACTTTGGCGAGTTCGGCACACCCACCGACCAGTACAACACCAAGCTGGATCACGGGCCGGCTGTCTTTGACCGCGCCGTAGCCATTACCGTGGGGCACATCGCCAGCTTGCCCTTCGGCAAGGGCCAGCGCTGGGCATCGAACGCTTCCGGCGTGCTCAACGGCTTTATCGGCGGCTGGCAGTTCACCGGCATTACCAGCTACTACAGCGGGCTACCGTTTGACGCAAGCATCAATGACCCTGGCCTGAACTCTGACATGTCAACCCGGCCCGATAAGATCGGCAACCCGTTCGCTGGCGTGCCGCACAACCGGGATGGGTGGTTCAATCCCGCAGCCTTCGCCGTCCCAGCGCCCTTCCGCTTCGGCAACATGGGCCGGAATTCGCTGCGCGGACCCAGCCTGTTCGCGGCCAACTGGGCTCTTCAGAAGAATTTCAAACTAACGGAACGCTTAGGGTTGGAATTCCGGTGGGAGAGCTTTAACTTGTTCAATCGGACGAACCTCGGCCTGCCGGACAACAACGTGACGCCGGGTAATACCCATGCCGGCGTCATCAGCAGCCTCGCCACCGGCGCCCCCATGCGCAACATGCAGTGGGCGCTGCGGCTGGCCTGGTAGCGGCAGTCTGTCATGGCAGCGGGCCATTGAGTTGTCGGGTCATTGCTTTCATCCGGCAAGGGCTCAGTGGCCCCTACCCCTCCATGCCTCTCTCACGCCGCTCGTTCCTGCAGCAAACGGCCGCGGCTATCGGAGCATCGTTCGCACCGGCGGCGCTGTTTCCTGCTTCTCGCGAGCCGTCCCCGTCCGGGGCCGCGTCATTGCCGCACCCGGGCATTCCGCGCATGGTCTGCCAGGACTTCTCCCGGCCCTTCGATCCTGCTTACCTGTCCAACGGCCTGGTGGGCATCCGTCCCCGCCCCGTTCCGCTCGCGCGTGCCACCACCATCGCCAGCGGATTTGTGTGTTCTCATGCCCGCTACGAAGTGGAAGCGCTTGCGCCCGCCCCGGATCCTCTCGAAACCGATATCACGGTCAACGGCGTGAGCCTGCTCAAGCATCCGGAGGCAGTGAGCGTACGGCAGCAGGCCTTGGACATGGCCACCGGCGAACTCACGACCAGCCTTGCCTTCACGGCCAGCGGCGTCACCCTCGAGCTTGAGGTCCTGCAGTTCGCAGCGCGCTCCGTTCCGTCCTTGCTTTGTCAGGAAGTCACGATGGCCGCTTCCACCCGCGCTGCAATCGAGGTTACCGCGCGCATCGAGGTCGAACCTGCTTCGGGCGTGGTCTACGCGAACCAGCCTCCCGAGCAAACGGAAGTAGATCTGGTGGTGGGCGTGGCCAGCCGGGGGAATCTGAGCAAGCTCGGCGCCGCCGCGAGCGTGATTCCCGACCCTGGTTTCCTGGCGGCTTCTCAGCCAGCCGTCACTTCCTCCAGCGTGAGCCGCGACTACCAGCTGGAAGCGAAGCCGGGTGTGCGTTACAGGTTTCGAACCATCGCAGCGATGGTCTCCGAGTTCTACCACCCCGCACCGCACCTGGAGGCAATTCGTTTAGCCAAATGGGGCGCTGAACTGGGCTTCGACCTGCTCCGGCAGCAGAATCGAGACCACTGGCGCGAGCTCTGGAAATCGCGCATTCTGGTGTCCGGCGACACTGACTCGCAGCGGGTGCTCGACGCCGCTTTCTTCTACCTTCACTCCAGCCTGCACCCTTCCAATCGGACGGGGATGGGACCGTTCGGGCTCTCGCAGGCCGCCTATTATTACGGCCATAGCTTCTGGGACACCGAGAGCTGGTGCCTGCTGCCGGTCATTCTGGCTTCGCCCCCACGGCGCGATCGCTCCTTGAGTATCGCCTGCGCGGCCTTCCTGCGGCGCGGCGGCTCGCTAGCCTCTACGGCTCTCGCGGAGCGCAGTTTCCCTGGGAGGCCGGGCAGCTCGACGGCTCCGACGCGACGCCTACCTTCGCTTCCACCGGCTGGGAGGAGCAGCACATTACGCCCGACGTGGCGCTCGGTTTCTGGGAATACCAGCTGGCCAGCGGCGATCCCCAGTTCCTCAAGGAGGCAACCTGGCCCGTCCTGCGAGCGGTGGCCGAGTGGATCGAAAGCCGCGGCATCTATACATCCCGGGGATTCGAGATCCAGCACATCATGGGGCCGGATGAAAGCGTCCCGGATACGAACAACAATTCGTATATGAACTTGATCTGCAAAATGGTGCTCAGGGCCGCGGTGCGCTGCGCCGCGATGGCTGGAGCCGCCGCCCCAGACTCCTGGACGCAGATCGCTGATTCGCTCCTGATTCCGATCGATGCCCGCCGGCACGTCGTGCTGCCTTACGACCGTCCGCCCGCACCCCGGGATCAGGCCTACTCGCTGCTCAACCTCGACTGCCTCACGGTCCACGATCCGCCACTGCGCACCGGTGGTTCAGTGTAGCAGGCATGCGTTGAGCCGGAGCGCGAAGCCACAATCACCTCCAGGGCGTCCTCACCAATGGCGCCGAAGGAAGTCCGAAATTGCCTCTTGACAAGCGGGGGGTTCGGGTAGCATCTCCGCCGGTCCAGGTAGTCCGTTCCCTTAACAATCAGCAGCAGGGAGGGTGATCATGCTGGCTCGCGGCAGGGGAAGCTTCCGGGGGAAGATCGCCTTCACGCTGGCGGTGCCCGCCTTTCTGGGCGCTTATCTGCTTCTTCATCGTGGTCCGACGCTTGGCAGCACGCAGTCGGGCAACTGTTGCGGACCGGACCATCCCGAGGCGCCGCGGGAACTCGATTTCCCCTACTACTCGCTGCGCGACGGTTTCAGTTCTCAGCTTCAGCTTGTCAGTGACTCGCCTAAGCCTATCGGCCTCACGATTGCCATCCGCGACCTGGCAGGCGACACACTCCTGACCTCGGCCATGATCCAGCCGCAAGCGAAGCTCGCCTTCGATCTGCGCTCGCTCCTCACCCAGCTTGGCGCTGACCCCGGCGGCGCCTTTGCCGAAGGCAGCGTCGCGGTCTACTTTGTCGGCACGATCATGCCGGTGGTCGGCCAGATCACCATGACCAACGCAGTGGCACGGCTGGTGCACGAGTCTGAGATGGTGGAGAATGATCCGGGCAGGACGGACATCCCCGCCGTGCTGAATGGCGTGTGGTGGAACCTGGGCGGGGGACGCGACGCGCTCATCATGGTCTGCAATACCTCCGGCCTGCCCGTGATGGCGGATGTCTTTCTCGACTTCTTCGGTACACGCCACCCGAGCGCTGCCTTGAGCTTCCGCCCGCACGAGACCAAGGTGCTGTCGATCACGCAACTGCTGGCGGAATTGAACGTGAGCCCGGTGCAAGCGCCGCAAGGCGGCATTACGATCATCCAGCGCGGCGGCGTGCCCAAGCTGATCGCGCAAGGCAAGGTGCTCGATCCCGTGAGCGGTTTTTCGACCACGCTGCGCTTCCCCTCGCAGGAATCGCAACCCACGAGCACGCTGCACGCCAGCGGCCTGCCCATCGGCACGCCTAGCCCGGTGGGAATCGACGGGAATCCCTCACCCTTCGCAGGCCTGGGCACTTTCGTACCGCACTTGGTCGCGCCCAACCTGCTGGCCACACCGCAGACAGTGACCGTCACCGTGGAATACCCGACCAAGCCCGCCCATTCCTCAACCACCCCACCTGCGGCTCCCCTCCTTTCTAAGGAGGGGACTAAGGGGTGGTCCGCCGGTGAGGACACCGGCACTACAATTCCGCCCCGGCTTCTCGCGGCTTACGTGGCCAGCGACACCGGCAGGATCACGCTTCCGCCCTTCACGGTGGGCCCGTACGGTACGGAAGATGTGGCGCTCGATTCTGTCCTCAGCCAGTTGCCTGGCCCTGTCCCCTATAGCTCACTGCGCATCCAGTACAGCGGCCCGCCAGCTTCACTGGTCGCTGAACTGGCGAGCGTGGAAGAGCAGAAGGACTTGGTGGTCGACAGCAAGCTGCAGGACGAAGGCTGGGGCTGGGCCGGGTCCGGTGCCAATCCCTGGCATCTCGATGATGAGACGGACTCCATCGTGTTCCTGACCAACGCGGGCGACAAAGACGTGCCGATTGGCTTCGAGGTCACCGCCAATAACTCTCACTACTACTTGACCAAGCTACGCCTCGCCCCGCACGAAACACGGGCTATCAATCTGCGGGAGTTGCGCGACTCGCGGCGGCCCGACTTCAAGAGGAACACGATCCCCGCTGCCGCGACGGATGGGAGCGTGAGCTGGATCCGGCTCGACGACGTGCCGGTGACCGGGCGGGTGGTGATGGTCCAACGGCATGGCGGCGTCGCCAGTAACTACGATTGCTGCACGTGCCTCTGTCCCGCCAGTTATATGCGTTGTGATATCACCCCCCACCGCCCTCGACCGTGGGTCCGCACATCACCATGCAATGCACCTGCATGGCTACATACCAGAACTGCAATGGTTCGGACACGTACTCGGACGTAACGACAGGCGCGACCTGGAGCACCGACAACTCCGCGATTGCCAGCTTCGACAGCACCACCAAGGGGCTCTTCCGAGCGCATGCAGCGGGCAGCACCACCATGCACGCGAGCTACACGGGCACCGCCTACCGGCCCAACTGCCAGCCGCCTCCCTGCCACACCCCTTGCCTCACCAATCCCGTTCAGGGCTCGTACAGTTGCCCCATCAGCGTCAGCAACAGCGGAGTACCCGATCACCTCGAGGTGGCCTCAGATAACTACTTCTACTGGAAGTGCATCAAGAGCGGTCTGACGATCGAGCGGGACATAAAATACGACGTGGTGGATGCGAACGGAAGCCCTGTCTCCAGCTTCAACATCAAAGAGGCGTTTTCAGGCCTTACCAGCAACACCTGTCAAAACGGTGGCCCCAGTCCCTCGCCCTGTACCGCTGCGAGCTACTCATTCACTGACGGTCTCAGCGTAGAGTGCAATACGGTCGGCGGTTCATGCGGATTCACCATAGCTATCCAGCAATGGCACTGGTGCCCCTCTGGGTTCTTAGAGGTGGCCATTGGGACGCTTCACAACACGTCCGTTTATAACAACGCTGTCACCGTCCTGGGCCTCACGGTACCTCCAGAAGCCAATGAGATTACTCCTGGAACGCCGGTCTATCCTTAGGCGCTCAAAAGGGCTCCTTCTGCTGGCCGCCATGACGGGCTCGATCCTCAGAGCTTCGGCCCAGGCGCCGTCCGGTCGTGAGGAACCCGGAGCTATCAAGGGGAGGGTTGTAAACGAGCGTGGGCAGGCAGTGCCCCAGGCCACCGTATACTACGTATCCGAAGGTCGAACAGGCCCTGGAATACGGCCGACCGTTACTGCCGACTCCGAGGGGAATTTTGCGTTTGACGAGGTAGAACCAGGGCTTTACCGAATCTGTGCGCTAAAGGACGAAGCAGACTACCCTGATACAAATCGAACCTTTTACGACGCGTACGTGCCCTACCCCACCGTCACTGTCTACCCGGGGCAAGCGACGAAGGACGTTGTAATACGATTGGGTCCTAAGGGTGCACGCATTTGGGGGCGGGTGTCCGACGCCTTGACGGGGCTGCCGATTCGGGAGGCGGGCATCACTTTCTATGCAGCCGTTAGCTCCCAGGTCTACATGGGAACCACCGTAGGGAGGCAGGCTGACTTCAATATCCTGGTTCCCTCCACCAAGACCTTCAGGATGAGGGTCCATGCCCCAGGTTATGAGACCTGGTATTACGGACCTGACGGCACCGAACAGCACGCACAGCCGATCCGGATGGCGGCGGGCGCAAGGAAGGAGCTGGTCATCAGGCTACAGCCGGTTAGGAAATGACGGTGATTCGCATCCGCAGTTGCTAGCCAAAACTGTTTCACATTTCTGACCTCCTGGGCTTATGCTGACGGTACATTCGCGATCAGTAACAACCCGCCGTGCCCCTGAGCCCCACGGCCTGTCAAAGACGCAAAGGCCGCACGACACGACCTTGAGGAAAAGGAGGTTACAGCGGTTGAACGACGGACCGCGACAGGTGAAGAAACCGTCCTACGCAAGCACCAACTCGCCCTTACGGGTACTGACCCTTGAACTTGTGCTCCTCTGCGTGCGGCTGGAGCCTTCAGCCGTGCCCGCTCCACTTTGGCGAACACCGCCGCGGCGGTCCCAGCAAGTTTCCAGTGACCGCTACCAGCGCCGGCTAACGGAGGAGGTTCCCTACATCATTACTCAGGAAGAAAGAACATTGTTCGAGAAGCTGACGACCGACGCGGACCGGGATAAGTTCATCCACGATTTCTGGGAGCGCCGGAACCCTGAGCCAGGCAGTCCGAGGAATGCTTTTAAGCAGCAGTATTATTCGCGTCTCGCCTACGCCAAGTTGCATTACCACTACCTTGCCAAAGAGCTCAAGGACGATCGCGCCCGAATCTATATCCTGTATGGTCCGCCCGACAAGGTGGAACAGCCGGCACCCCAGCCCGGCAAGCTTACCGGAGACTACAATTGGGTAGGGTTCAAATATCCGACGTGCCTGGGTCCAAATGACCACGCTTCCGTTCAACAAAATTGGAGCGTGACTGTGAATGGAAATAACTACAACCTGTCCACAACGATGAGTATTAGCGTAGGTAGGTTCAATGGGACTTACGAAGCCAATAACACGATCACCATTCCTTAATGGCGCGATCTGTTTCGACCGGAGATGGAATGAGTTGGTGGTGCTTCCGGCAATCCTGGCGGCCGCGGTCTGGATGATGCCGCCGGGCCCAATCCAAGGGGACGTTTCCTTGCAAGAGATCTTGGCGCGACCAGTCAAGAACATCGGCTCCGAGCCACGGTTCGTGTCCGAGGTGTTCCAGGACGTCATGCAGTCGGCGAGCGCACCTGGGGGACTCGTCCTACTTCAGGGAGGATGTGGGACTGAGCCGGAAGCGGTGGTACGCCCGCAGGGAACCACTCTTCGGCACGTGCTCGACAGCATCACGAAGACAGGCCAGGCCTACCGGTGGCAAGTCGAAAACGGCGTGGTTGATCTGCTGCCCTCTGTAGGCGTCCCTGCCTTGCTCAAAGTCAAGGTCAAGCTTTACGACTCGAAGGGCGCGAACACGCCGGGCTGGGCAGCCAGCCTACTCTTTCAGCTCCCAGAGGTTCGTCAGGCAGAGGCGCAATTGGGTCTCCGGGAGAGTGCTTTCCACACAGGGCCGTACGGGATCCCCCCGGTGCGCCACCTCCTCCGCCTAAGCCGTTGCACATCCACGTCGAGCAGGGAAGCGTGCTGAACGTACTCAACGACATCGTGCGCGCGAGGGGGCGAGGTATTTGGCTCTATCGGGAAACTCGCTGCGCAGATGGTTTGGTCTTTGACGTGAGCTTTTCGCAGTGACGGCCGGCTCGCCGGCGCCCGAGGTTCTTAGGATTATGTTTACCTCCATCCAAAGCTCACGGGCGCCTAACCCCTGGCTCATCGCTGCCCTGGGACTGGGTGTGCTCACAAGCGCGAAAGTTGGCGCTCAAGTCCCCGCCTTCGCTGGCCCGGTGTCACTGACACCGGCCAATAGCCAAAGAGTCGCCGTTCTCGCTGGGGGCTGCTTCTGGGGCATGGACGCGGTCTTCAAACACGTGAAGGGCGTGAAGAGCGTCGTTTCGGGCTACGCGGGCGGAAGTGCCAAGACCGCCATGACGAAGAGGTCAGTACGGGCCGGACAGGTCACGCTGAGTCAGTGAAAATCACTTACGACCCTTCCCAAATTTCCTATAGCGAGCTGTTGCGGATCTTCTTTTCCGTGGCCACCGACCCTACCCAGCTGAACCGTCAGGGCCCTGATGTGGGGACACAATATCGATCGGTGATCTTCTACGTTGACGACGAGCAGAAACGCATCGCAGAGGCCTACATCGCGCAGCTGAACCGCGCTAAGGTCTTCCCCCATCGTGACCCAGGTTGCTCCGCTGCAGGACTTCTACGCGGCCGAAGAATACCACCAGGATTTCCTCCCCCAGCATCGCGGCAATCCGTACATCATCGTCAACGATCTACCCAAACTCCGCAAGCTCAAGGAGGAATTTCCTGCGCTGTACCAGCCGTAGCGCCCTGCGTGCGGTGTTCAGCCGTGAACCTGTGGGTGGAGCTCAATGCCGGTGTCTTGCATGAAGCCGCGCCTGAGAGCGACGCGCACTGACCGATGGAAAGACTCGCGGCTGCCCGGTGCCCCCCACCTATGATGCGGGTTGCAGGCGCTTGAACAAGCCTTCTTCGCGCTCCGCATCGCTGGTGCGTCCCAGGTCGCGGTACAACTGAGCGAGCAAAAAATGGACGGCAGCATTGTCCGAATTGCGCGCCGGCTCGAGGGCGGCCAGCGCTTCCTGCTTGCGTCCCGCTTGGCGGAGTGCCTTGGCCAGCTCGAGACGAGCCTCGACGAATCCCGGCCGCAGCTCGAGGGCCTGGCGGAAGGCGGCGATGGCCCGCTCTGGCTCCTGGTGCTTGCGGTAAACCTCTCCCATCTCATACCGGGCATCGGCGCTGTTCGGGTTGATTTTCAACTCCGCATTCAACTCATCCAGCGCCTGCTTCCACGCGTCGGGGTCCGGCGAATGAAGCAGCAGTTGAATCGCGAGCGCCAGGTGCACTTCGGGAAGCGTGGGATCAAGGCGAATCGCTTGGTGGTAGGCGTCCACGGCCTTCTGCCAATTCCCATCCGCCGCCGCCACTTGCCCCATCACCTGGTAGCCGCGCGCGGAGTGAGGCGCGAGCTTCATCAGGCGCAGATAGATCTCGGACGAAAGCTTGCCGTACATCTGGCCGGCTTCGTAGAGCACGTCCAGATCATCCGGATATTGGGCCAGCAGCTTCTGCGTCACCTGGTCGGCCTCGGCTTGCTGGCCGGTCCGGATCAGACAGCGCTGCAGGCTCAGGCCGATCACCCGGCGCAGCTTGAAGTCCGGATTCGCGGAGAATTCACGCTCAAGGCCTGCCTGCGCCTCCTGGCAGCGGTCAACCGCCGCCAGACTGAGCGGCAGAAACGACCGCGCCGCCTGCAGAGAAGGATTCGCCTTCAAGGCTCGCTGGAACTGCTCGATAGCTTCCGCATACCGATGATCCGCATAGTACGCCAGCCCCAGATTCGCCCGCACCTCGGCCAGGCTGGGATCGATCTCGAGCGCCTTGAGGAAATGCTGCTCTGCTGCCCTGAAATGGCTACCTTGCAGTTCCTCGATCCCGGCGCGCACCTCGGCCTGTGTAGCGGGCGACTGCAGTGCGTGACACCGAGGCGCCTGAAACACCCCAACGGCCAAGAGTAGGCAGCAGGCTGGACGGCCCATCGGTCTCATGCCATTAAAACCCCTGCTCCAGGGCTTCAAGAGCAGTCTTGTGAGTAAACCGCTATCAACCCCAGCCGGAAACCTGCTTCCTATTCAGCCTGAACCAGCCCCCTCTTAACGGCGAAGAGTACCAGTTCGGCAGTGCGGTGCAACTCAAGGGTTTCCATGATGTGGGCGCGATGAACCGCGACAGTGTTCATGCTGATCCCCAGCAACGCGCCGATTTCCTTGTTTGACTTCCCTTGCGCAATGAGCTGCAGCACTTCCTTCTCGCGAAGGGTCAGGCGGTCATAAGGATCGGGCGTCGCTTCCCGGATGCCTTTCTTCATGCTGTCGATCACCATGCCGGAGATGGCCGGGCTCATGTAAGCCCCACCTTCCGCCAACGAGAGCACCGCACGCGACAGGTCCACTTCGATGGCATCCTTCAGCATGTAGCCACGCGCTCCTGCCTCAAATGCCTTGCGAACGTAGGCGTCGTTGGAATACATGCTGAGGATTAGCACCTTGGCGCCAGGATTGGTCTTCAGAATTTCAGCCGTTGCTTCCAGTCCGCCCAGTTCGGGCATGGAAAGGTCCATTACGATCACTTCGGGATGCAACTTTCTGGCCAGCTCCGTGGCCTCGAGGCCAGTCTTAGCCTCGCCCACCACCTCGATGCGCGGGTCGTCCTCCAGAATACGGCGGAAGCCCTGACGCACCAAGGTGTGATCGTCAGCCAGAAGCACCCGAACCCTCTTTTCAGCACGCGTAGAAGTCAGCATGCCAGTGTTCGTACGGTCGTGCCCCACGGGAAAAATTCACGGCTGGCCTCAAGCCTGCCTATAAGCCGCCTCCGCGAGGCGAGCCTGCTCCGCACTCCGGCGAAGAGGAACCTGCACGCGCACCGTAGTTCCCTTGCCTGGGCAGGAAATGACAGCGCACCGCCCGCGCAGATGCTCGGCGCGCTCGCGGATGCCCATCAGCCCAAAGCCCGGTCGGTCGATTTCGGAGGCACGGGCCGCAATATCGAAGCCCTTGCCCTGGTCACGAACCTCCAGCACAAGCTCACCCTCGGCCGCCCTCAACGTCACCCACGCTTCGTGGGCCCCAGAGTGACGAGCCACGTTGCTGAGCGCTTCTTGCACGATTCGGTAAAGGTGAATGGCTTCCTCGCGGGGCACGAATCCCTCGCCGGTCTCGCACGTCAGGTGCACTGTGACGCCCGTTTGGCGGCCAAACTGCGCCGCGAACCATTGCAAGGCCTGCTCCAGCCCGAAGTCGTCGAGAATCGCCGGCCGGAACATCTGGGAGCGATCGCGGATGTTCTGCAGCGTGTCTTGCACGATCGAGTTTACCGTCTGGACGTCCTTAGCCATGGCTTCATCGACAAAGCCTTCCGCTCCGTGTGCCGAGACTCGCTGCTGCACGCGCTTCAAGAGAATGCCCACGGCGGTCAGAATCTGCCCGAACTCATCGTGCAGGTCACGGGCCACCTGGCGGAGCGTTTCTTCCTGCACGTCGATCAGTTTCCAAGACAGCTGGCGCAGTTGCTTGGACTGCGTTTCCAGGCGCTCCGCCAGATGGTGAAGGCGCTCAAACGTCCGGCGATTGGCCTGCAGCGTGTACAACCCGGTCCCCAAGACGAACAACAACAAAATGAGGGTGACGATGACAACGTCACGTTTGGCACGGCCATAGATGCCGGTGATGGTCTCGGCAGCCTCGGACTGTGCCCGATCGTTCAGCACGAGCAGCCGCGCCACAATTTCCGAGAGGACAGCCCGCCGCGCCTCGAGGTCATTCTGAATCAGCCGGTGCGCCGCCGCGTCGTTTCCCGCGGCCGAAGTAGCAAAGATCACGTCCGCCGTGCTCCAGAAATCGCGCAGAGCGCTGCGCAACTGCAACCGCTTGTCGCGCGTCGCCGCCGTTTCTACGGCGAACGCTCCTTCTTGGCGCACCGCATCATCCATGTCCGCGCGCAAGCGCTGGAAGCTGGAGCGCCAGTCGCGGAGGGGGTAGCCCGGTTGCGACGCAGCCATGTCCCGCATTTCAGTGGCCAGCAGGTATACATCATTTTGCAAGCGTTGCAGTTGCAGCGACGCTTTGCGGTTTCGCTGCACCACGTTCGCCTGAAAATCCTCGAGCCAACTAATCCGGTGTACGGTGTAAAGCGAGAAGGCAATGAAGACCAGCAGCACGCTGCACAAGCCGGTCCACAAACGGCGGCTAGGCGAAGGGATTGCAGCAAGAGCTTCCTGCCCATCGGCGCCCGAGGGCGCCTCCGGAGCGGAGCCGATCCCGGAAGGAACAGTTAGCTGTTGGTCTGGTAGCATCAGCTATACCGCGGCGCGAAGGCCACGTTCCCCACAATTCCCGTCCCTTCCTCCACCAAGTAGGCGCGGCCGGCCTCAAGTCGGCCAAACTCTTGGCGCCGCCCGCTCGGCCATTCCAAAACCACGCGGTCGACCGCGCGCCGCGATCCTAGTCCGAACGTCACAACTCTCTCCGAATCCGACAGGTAGCTCGAGCCGCTCTTCACCTCGAGCCAGCGCATGCCGTCAGGCGTCCAGATCCGCACCTTGGTGCCGATGCCGTCGCGGTTGGATTCCCTTCCCAGGGTGCGAAAGCGAATGCTGTGATTCACTGCGAGATCGTTGCGATAGAGATACGCCGGACCATTGTTAGTGGTCAGCAGCACATCCAGATCACCGTCGTTATCGAAATCGCCATAGGCGCAGCCGCGCGCCACTTTAGGAGCATCGAAGGATCCGCCGACCAGGCTGGCCACGTCGCGAAACCTGCCGCCGCCTTCGTTGTGAAACAGGTGAGGGGGCTCGGCGTAATGGATGGAGGACTCGACGCGCGAGATGGCCTCGTCAATGTGCCCATTGGCAACCAGCAGGTCGAGCCGGCCATCCAGGTCGGCATCGAAGAAGAAGCAACCGAAGCCCAAGGTCAGCCGCGTGGACTTACCCAGGGCCGACGCCGGTGCTTCGTCCACGAAGAAGCCATGGCCGTCGTTACGGTAGAGCCCGATCATCTGCTCGGAGAAGTTGGTGACCACCAAGCTGGGCAGCCCGGAGTTGTCATAGTCCGCGGCATCGGCGCCCATGCCCGCCCGGGCGACCCCGTCTTCGCTGAACGCCACACCAGCCATCACCGCCGTCTCCGAGAACGTACCGTCGCGATTGTTGTGGTAGAGCTTATTGGGCTGGGTGTCGTTAGCCACAAAAATGTCCGGCCAGCCGTCCAGATCGTAGTCGACCACGGTCAGCCCCAGCGACTTGGACGTAGGATCGTAGAGGCCGGCCTGACCCGTCACGTCTTCGAAGGTACCGTCGCCGCGGTTCCGAAAGAGCCAGCACGTCGCCCCGGGATAAGCCTCAGGTGTACAGTAAGACTTGCTCTTGCCGTCTAGGCTGCAATAGATGTCGGTCTCCGGTGACCACTTCACGTAATTGGCGACGAACAGGTCCAGATAACCATCATGGTTGTAATCAAACCACGAGGCCGAGGTGCTGAGACCACTGTAGCCGCCGAGGCCGGCTCGCCGCGTGACGTCCGTGAACGTACCGTCGCCATTGTTGTGAAACAGATGGTTGGGTCCATAGCAGGTAATGTAAAGGTCAGGAAAGCCGTCGTTATCATAGTCACCCACCGCCACCCCGATCCCATACATCTCGACGTCCAGGCCGGCGGCCGCCGTGACGTCAGCGAACGTACCGTCGCGGTTGTTTCGATAGAGCTTCATCGTGCTGCGTTCGGTGGTGTGGCCAGGCCAGTCCATACCGTTCACCAGCAATACGTCAAGCCAGCCGTCGTTATCGTAGTCGAGGAACGCGCAACCGGATCCCAACGTCTCCGGCAAATATTTCTTGCCGAAGGCCCCGTTGTGGTGACGGAACTTGATGCCAGCCTGGGCGGCCACCTCCGTGAAGCGGACCGGAAACCCATCAGCAATCCTACTAGTGTAGCCACTCCCGCTGGCCGGCCACGGCTTCCGCCTTTCATAGAACCACCCTGCCAGCCCGGCCGCAATACCCGCACCAGCCAATCCTTCGAGGAGCTTACGACGATCCATGGGTTCTGGCCAAACTTACCTTACGCGCAAGGATCGGTCAACGCCAAGCCGCCCTCGCCGGGCGCGCCCCCTAAGCTAGGATAACGCCAGAGGCCGCCGCGAGGTTGACGCTGGTCCGCGACCCCATAGTGGCAGCTCTACCGCGGTCATCGCGGAGAAGCTATTTGCCGCCGGCGAGGCTCCGAGTGGGAGGCAGACGGGAAGCATCCCAGCCGCCGCCAAGCGCCTCCATCAGCAAGACACTGGCCGTGAGGCGGCGCGTAAGGATGTTGACCGCCAAGAGCTGGTTTTGCAGGAGCGCCGTCTGCGCGGTGATGACCTGCCTGCGCCGTGCCCTGAAAGGCGGCTTGGATGCTTGCGGGCAGGCCGAGTTCCTGCTTGACCCGATTGATGGCATCCACGGCCTCCCCGAGCGAGGCCCCGGGGGCCAGGTTGAACGAAAGCGTCACCACCGGAAACTGCCCCTGGTGGTCGATGGCCACCGGCGCGGTGGTGGTGACGACGTGGGTGAAGGCGGCGAGCGGCACCTGGCCGCCATTGGGAAACGCTGCGGTCGAGGGCACCGGCTGGCCACCAAAGACAGCACTCGAAGGAATGGTGGCGGAAATGCTACTGCCCGGCGACGTCGCCGAGAGGCTGGCGAGGGCTGCGGATAGCGAGCTGGTAGGTCCGTTCAGTTGCGTGACTCCGCTGCCTCCCCCCACCAGACCTTGGGAGCCGGCGCTTCCCATGCCGGTGCGGATGAAGAGGTGGCGGAGATCAAGGGGATTGTCCTTGAATTCGAGCTTGACTTCGAGCACTACGTGGTACTGGTTCAACTGGGTGAACATGGTGGAGACCAGCCGCTGGCCATAGGCGTCGTACAGCGTCTGGTCAATCGCCGCGGGCGTGATGCCCAACCGGTAGGCGGTCTCGCGGTCGAAGATGACCTTGGCCTGCAGCCCCTGGTTGGCCTGGTCGCTGGCTACGTCGCGCACTTTTGGCAGCTTCTGCAGGGCCGCGAGCATCTTGGGGGCGAAGTTGTTCAGCTCGTCGACGTTGGGATGCTCGAGCGTGTACTGGAACTGGGTGCGGGTCACCCGGTCCTCCACGGTCAGACCCTGCGCCGACTGCATGTAAAGGGTGATGCCAGGGACCTTGGCCAGCTCGGGCTGCAGCCGGCGGATCACGCGCCTTCGATCCGCTCTGCGCGATGGTTCGCGTGCGAGAGGACCCGTTAGTTCCCGAAGCTCGGCGCCATCACCCGCCCGAGCTCCAGCTTAGATGCCATGACCAGTACCACGATATTTCCCGGCGTGTGGTTACATTATGGCTGCCCGTGATTGAGGTGATCAGCTTCAACCAAGTTAGACTCAGTGGCTTGTCCGCGCCGGGGATTTCTCTCGCCCTCCCTTTTGTGCAAGGATGGCTTGTGCAGACTGCCTCGCCTCTATCCGGTCGGTGGTTTGGGCGGGCCAAGGCTAGGTCCGGAGCGAAGAGATTGAGGCGTTCATCCAGCATGCTCTGTGGGACGTTGCCGGAGGCTACGGAATGGATCGTGGCAAAAGGCCGCGCGTGCCGAATCATCCCGGCTACCCTGCTGCTGGCAACGGTTGCCTCACTGGCTTGCTTCCAAGAGGCGGTGAAGAGCTTCCAAATCAGCTCCCGAGCCGGCGAGCTTTGTGTGGTCTGCAATCAGCCCGTTCGCCCCGGCGACAAAGTTTACGATGTCGAAGACGTGCGCCTTCCCGTACACGCCGGACAATGTGAACACAAGCTGCTGGCGAATCCGCGTGCATACGCGGTGCGGGCCCACGCAAGTGGCGGCGCCCTTCTGGGTTCCGACCTCGCTACACCCGGCGTCAGCGGGGTCTGGCTTTACGCGGCGCTCTATGTGCTCGTCGGCCTGGTGTTCGGTGCCCTGAGCGCCCATCGAGCTGTCCAGGCAGGCTACCGTCCCCTGGCGGGCTTTGCCTGGGGATTCTTGCTGAACGTTGTTGGGTACGCCGTCGTCCTCAGCCGCCTCAGGTACCAGCGCCAGCTTCCGGCAGAGGTGTTACGCGGACTGGGGAAGGTGCCCGTCACGCACGCTCCGCTCACCTGTCCGTCATGTGGCGCCAGCAACCACCCGTCGGCCACGTACTGTCCTGCCTGCGGGGTGCGGCTCCACCCCAACATCAGTTCGGAGGTGGAACGGATCTGAGATCGGATCCAGGGCTGTGTCGTTCAGGATAGGCAAGGGTCTTCGCCAAGAGCATGAGAAACTTTAGGTTCAAAGCCGCCAACTCATTGAAAATTCGAGGCTGGGTTTTGGGGATTTGGCATGGCCGCCTAAGGGTGCTTTCTGGTCCGTCCAGAATAAGCAGGGAGCCACGAGGATCGTCGTGAGACGGATCCGGACTGGCATTCAAACTGAAGGAACGAAGCCACTAAGTTATTGAAAATACGTAAAGGTCGTAAGGCTAGCAACGGGAGACGGGAGGGTGGGGCTGCCTGATACCCAGTTCAGACAGGAGCGAAGGAGGAGACGAATTTTTAAGCAACGAAGCCGCTAAGTAACTGAAAATACGTGAGACGAGGGGCTGACCAAAGGCAGCTGGGTGCTTAGGCTGTTAAGCACCAGCAAAAAGGAAGGGCAAAAAAGGACGTGTTGTTTCGGGACATTCAAAACAAGGTCGAATCCATTCTAACGAGCGGCAACATGCCGGAGCGCCGCCCCGAGCTAAAGCGCGACCACGAGAGCAGCATCCCCGGCTTGTACGTCATCGGCGACCTGGCTGGAGCCCCGGTCATTAAGTTGGCCATGGCCCAAGGCGTTGAGGTGGTGGAGCGCATCGCTGCCAAGCCCGGAGCGCGCCCGCAGGACCCCTCTGTTCTCGATGTCCTGGTAGCGGGCGCAGGCGCGGCGGGCCTCAACGCGGCCCTGGCTGCCCAGGAGAAAGGCCTGCGTGTTCTGGTGCTCGAAAAGGAGAAGATCGCCAATACCATCGAGAACTTCCCCGAAGGCAAGTGGGTCTACGCGGAGCCGGACGCGAAGCCCCCCAAAGGCAAGCTGTGGCTGGACGGCGCCCGCAAGGAAGATCTGATCCACCGCTGGCACCAGATCATCGCGGACAACCGGCTCGAGGTGCGTACCGAGGAAGGCCTGAAGTCGATCGAGAAGCTGAAGGACGGCAGCTTCCGCGCCATCAGCGATAAGGCAGAGTACCGTGCCCGTTACGTTATCCTGGCCACCGGCCAGCGCGGCAATCCGCGCAAGCTCGGCGTCCCCGGCGAAGACCGCGAGCGCGTCTACCACCGCTTGTACGCTCCGCGCCATTACCGCGACGAGGATATCCTGGTGGTCGGTGGCGGGAACAGTGCGGTGGAGGCCGCCCTGACGCTGGCCGAGCAGAACCGCGTGCGCCTGTGCCATCGTGGCGACGCCTTCCCCCGCGTCTTTCAGGACCATGCACGCAAGCTCGGCGCCGCAGTCGCAGCAAAGAAGATCGAACTGTTGCTGAACTCCAGCGTCCGCGAATTTGGCAATGGCTACGCCGTGATCGAGACCGAAAGGAACGGCCAGCGCGAGCGCATCAGCGTTCCTTACGATCACGCCTTTGTGCTGATTGGCGCCGAGCTGCCGGTCAAGTTCCTCAAGGAGCTCGGATTACGCCTGGAGAACGAATGGAGCGGCAGTCTGTGGCGCGCTGCCGCCTTGGTGTTGCTCACACTCTTCGGCCTGTGGATTCTGGGAGGGCAGGGGCCGCTGGCGGATCGGTCCGCGCACGCCGCCACGGGTGCTGCTGTCACTGTCGCAGGTCTGGCCACGCTCTTGCTCCTCGGCCGGCGGCACGACCGCTATGCCTGGCTCGGAATCTCGTTCCTGGCCTTCTACACCGTCTACGGCGTCAAGACCGGAGAGGGGCATGAGTTCTGGCCCTACCGCAACTGGGGCTATCACGCCCTCTCTTTCTTCCATCGCCCCTGGTCTTTCTGGTACACCGTCCTTTACACACTCATCATGACCGCCTTCGGTCTTCAGGCACTCAAGCGCTGGGGACTCGACCGCAGGGATAAGTTCCAGATCTGGCGCTACGTCAGCCTGCTCTCCTTCCAGTGGATCTTCTTCTTCCTGATCCCGGAGTTCCTGTTCCAGTGGGCGGTGAAATACCAGTGGGTGGGCACAGCCCTGGCTTCGGATCCGAAGTTTGCCCAGCAGCCCTGGCGCGCTTACGGGATCATCTACGCCTGGCCGCTCTTCTTCTATACGTTCTTTGGCG
This sequence comes from Acidobacteriota bacterium, assembly GCA_902812465.1. Taxonomy (GTDB): domain Bacteria; phylum Acidobacteriota; class Terriglobia; order UBA7540; family UBA7540; genus CADDZE01. The sequence goes on from CADDZE010000050.1 coordinate 21,920, forward strand.
ATCCACACAAAGTATGGGTTGTATGGGGTGTCTTATTGACCTTCGTCATCCTACCCGTCTTCGTGCTGTTTCACGGCAAGCGCTACTGTTCTTGGATTTGCGGCTGCGGCGGCTTGGCTGAAACCCTGGGCGACCGCTGGCGTCACCTGGCGCCCAAGGGGAGGAAAAGCATCCGATGGGAATGGATGAACCTGGCGGTGCTGATTGCCGCCGCTGCTGTCACCGCGCTTGTCTTGCTGCAGGACAGCGTCCGACTCCTGCGGCATCCGGCTGCCTGGGGACTGCACGCCTACCACCTGATGGCTGACGTCTGGCTGGTTGGTATTCTGCCGGTCACACTTTATCCCTTCCTCGGCGGCAAGGTCTGGTGCCGCTACTGGTGCCCGCTGGCCAAGCTGATGCACCTGATGAGCGCCGCCTACGCACGCCTGGGGATCAGCCGCTTCAAGATCGTCGCTAATGACAAGTGCATTGCCTGCGGCGAGTGCTCGCGCAACTGCCAGGTGGGGATTGACGTGATGAGCTACGCGCTCAAACAGGAAGTGCTGGATAACGCCACCAGCTCATGCATCGGGTGCGGCATCTGCGTCACCGTCTGCCCCATGGACACGCTGAGTTCCGGCCATGCGGCCGGCGCGGGCCTGGTGCAGATCCAGAGATGAAGATTCAAGGGTTGTGGCGTGCCGGGGCTACTCGACTGACCTGCGGCTTTGCAGCCGCCGCAAGGTCGGAGGGTAGTGGGGGGCGCCGCACCCGCCTTCCGGTTCCGCCGGCGACCATCGTCAGTTCTTTGGCGCCAGCCGGTCATAATCCGACTTGAATTCCGCGTCATGAGGATTCAGGCGGAACGCCTCGCGGTACTCGGCGAGCGCGTTCTGGCGGTCGCCCTCGGCTTCGAGCAGTGCACCCAGGTCGTGATGGGCGGCAGCGAAAGAGGGATCCAGCCGCACTGCCTCACGATACTCAGCCATGGCGGCGTTCAGCTCGCCGCTGCGCTTCAAAGCGGCAGCGAGAAGTGCATGGGCGCCGGGATCGTCCGGCTTGAGGCGCAAGCCCTCCCGGTACTCGTGGGTAGCACCGGCCAAATCCCCCTGAAAGTAGAGGGCGAGCCCCAGGTTGAGCCGGACGCCGGCATCCCCCGGGGCCAGGCGGGCCACCTCACGATATTCGCCGACGGCGGCGGCGAGGTCACCCTTTTGAAAGAGGAGCCGGCTGAGCTGGCGGTGAGCTTCGACGCTATCAGGCTCGATCTGAACGGCGCGCCGATACTCGGCAAGGGCTTCGTTCATTTTACCTTGACCGCTGAGCTGGTCGCCTAACGCCAGGTGCGCGGATGCCGCATCCAGCGAGGGAGGCGCCGAGCCCCCGTCGCCCTGGTCCAAGTGAGGAAGATGATCGGCGTCGGCTCCGTTAAGCGGCCGGTCCGTCGGCGACGGAGTGACAGAACCCCGTTCAGGTTTTGGCTTCCGTGCGGCCACCGGTCCGGCACGGTCGGCGGGCCGCGCCGTGACAGGCCTCGCTGCGCGTAGCGCCCGGAGGAGCACCTCCTCCGCGCCAGCGCGCTTAAGCTCCCGCAGAAACGCTTCCGAAGGTTCAAAATCGATTCCACGCTCGCGGACGAGGCGGGCCAAGCGAGCACTGGGAACGAAATTCCTGACTAGCTCCAGTATCTGGCTCTGGCCGAGGGGCTTCGAGGCTACAACGGCACCCATGAAGCCTGTTGCCGCGGCGCCCAGCAACAGCGTTGCGCCCAGCAGACCGATCAATAAAAGCCTCGCTTTCAAGCGAGGGCTCCTCTCGGAGGCAACGGCTAACTTGCGTGATCCCAAAGGTCACCGACCCTCGTTCCGTTGAATACTTCAGGGTGAATAATGCGGGCAAGCGCCGCTACCCCATCAGCCAAACTGGGACCCGGCGTGTTCAGCAGCTCATCGCGCACGACGTGAATGCGGCCGGCCGCTACCGCCCGGATGCACTCCCAGCCCTCGCGCTGACGCACTTTGTCGGGGCGGGCGCGATCGTTCGTGCCGCACCAAGCCAAGACAATGACCTCCGGGTCCGCAGCAATCACTTCCTCCGGCGACACCTTGCGTCCTGCTGGCTGAGGCACGAATTCCCCCCCCGCAGCCTCCACCAGTTCCGCCACCCACGGCTGCGAGTTTTGCAGCGGATTGGGCCACTCTTCGCAATAGACAAGCGGACGCAAGCCGGCTTTTGCCGCCCGGCGCCGCACCGACTCGATGCGTTCCCGCATTTGCTCGATAAGTTGGCGGCCCTCCGCCTCTTTGCCCACGATGCACGACAGCAGGTGGATATCCGCATAAACGTCCGCCAGCCGGCGAGGGTAGGTGGCTAGGAAGCGCAGGCCGCGAGCGATGATTCCCTCCACCACTTGCGCGCGGTAAGGGACCGACCCGATGACGAGGTCGGGCTTGAGTTCGGCGATGGCAGCCGGATCGGCATTCCAGCAATCGTCGAACAGGGTCAAGTGGGGCAGTGCGGCCACTGGAGCCACGTCGGCACACCAATGGGTGACCCCCACCAGACAATCAGCTGCACCCACAGCCCAGAGGATGGACGTCACACTGGGAGCCAGAGAAACGATGCGGCGGAGTCCGCTGGCCATGCGAGTCTACGCCCTCATCTTAGCGTAAGTCCGATGGTGAGGCGCAGGCTACAGCACCCAAGGCGCGCGACCAGAGGCCGCGGCGGCTGCGTGCGAAGCACGAAGCCAGACTCCGCTGCTACCGTTGCGCTGCAGAGGTCATATCCAACGCAGGATCCAGCCCGTGCAATAGGCGGTCAGGCCGCCGGTCAAAAAGAGGGGTTCGATGAGAGTGCGCACGCTGTTCAAGGCAGCGTCATCCGGAACAGGCCAAGGGCCGTAGCCCCCCCACAAGACTTTCATCATTAAGCCTAGTACCACCAAGGAGAGTGCCTTGCTGCGCAGCGTGTGTGCCTTGTCCGGGCCGAACAGGAACGAGCGTGAGGCCGGAGCTTGAATAGCTCGAACGCGGAAGGGCGACTGGCACCGGCGGCACTCCTGGGCCACGTCATAGTTGGCATAGCCACAATAAGGACATCGCTTCATCGCGCACCTCCAAAACCGCTATCGGCACTTCGGTGAGAGAACTTGAGGGGAAGTTGACCCGGCACTGATGGAGGATGCTTCGCGGAAGTTGCGCCGTTAGGTGCGAGTTATCAGCGCTGGCGGGAAGGCGCCGACGCCCAGCCCGGGACTGAGCCGCGACCGCCGAACGGGCCTTCGCAATCAGGATCCCTCACTCGCCGTGGCTAGTAGCATCCAGGAAGGCACGGAGCTTGCGGCTGCGGGAGGGATGGCGGAGTTTGCGCAGAGCTTTGGCTTCGATCTGGCGAATGCGCTCGCGGGTGACGGCAAAGCTTTGGCCAACCTCTTCAAGGGTGTGCTCGCTGCCGTCGTCCAGGCCGAAACGCATCTTGATCACCTTCTCTTCGCGAGGCGTCAGCGTCTTCAACACCGCCTCGGTTTGCTCCTTGAGGTTGATATTGATGACTGCCTCGGCGGGCGAGATCACGCCGCGGTCCTCGATGAAATCGCCCAGGTGGGAGTCTTCCTCCTCTCCGATGGGCGTCTCGAGCGAGATCGGTTCCTGCGCAATCTTCATCACCTTGCGCACCTTGACCACGGGAATGTCCATGCGCTTGGCGATCTCTTCCGAAGTCGGCTCGCGGCCGTACTCCTGCACCAGCTGGCGTGACGTGCGGATCAGCTTGTTAATGGTCTCGATCATGTGCACGGGGATGCGGATGGTGCGAGCCTGATCGGCGATGGCGCGGGTGATGGCCTGGCGGATCCACCACGTGGCATAGGTGGAGAACTTATAGCCGCGTCGGTACTCAAATTTATCCACGGCCTTCATCAGGCCGATGTTGCCCTCCTGGATCAGGTCGAGAAACTGCAGACCGCGGTTCGTGTACTTCTTGGCGATCGACACTACCAGGCGCAGATTGGCTTCGATCAGCTCGCGCTTCGCGGCTTCCGCTTCCCTCTCGCCGTTGATGATGGTCTGCAGCGTCTTCTTCAGTTCCGCCGCGGAAGCTTCGTTGCGATCCTCGACTTCCGTCAGCCGGTTGCGGAACTGCCGCAGATCGCGTTTGACTTCCTTGCTGTCGTTGTTGCGGCTTGCCTCGGCGCGGCGTTCCAGCTTATTGACTTCGCGCTCCAAGGGGCGAATTTCCTCCACGCTCTCGCGCACCTTGTCGATGAGCCGCTTACGCTCCGTGTGGGTGAACTCGATGGAGCGGATGAGCTTGGAGATCAGGACGCGCACGCGGGCCAGGGCCAGGTTGTAGCGGCGGTAGTCGCGCGGCCGTTTGCTGCGGGAAATGGAATCGCGCTTGGCCTTGTAGTACACCAGGCGCTTGTGCAGGCGCTCGATCTCGTTAATCGTGGCGATGGTTTCGCGCAGCCGCTCCTGAACCTTCTCCTCCGTCAGCTCGTCGTCGTTGAAGACGACGACCTCCTTAATCGACCGGCTGCCGCTCTCCAGCTCCTGGCGGATCCGGAACATTTCCTGGATCACCACCGGGGAGCGCGAAAGCGCTTTCAGCACGTTCATCTGGCCGCGCTCGATGCGCTTGGCAATCTCCACCTCACCCTCGCGCGTGAGCAAGGGCACAGTGCCCATCTCCCGCAGGTACATGCGCACCGGGTCGTTGGTCTTGTCCAGACCACCGGGCGTAAGGTCGAGGTCTTCTTCTTCGCCCTCCTCGCCCTTCAGCTCCTCGGGCTTGTCAACCAGCTTGCGCGGCGACTCCAGCACCTCGATGCCTGCGTTCTCAAACATCGAGAGCATGTCGTCGAGATCCTCGGCCGAATGGACGTCCGAGGGCAAAAGGTCATTCACCTCGTCGTAGAGGAGATAGCCCTTCTGCTTACCCATGTTGATGAGTTTGTTTAACTGATCAAACTTATCTTCGAAAGCCAAAGGACGCCCTCCCTGGGCGCATGAATAGGGCAGGACTTACCGGGAGACGCCCCGGACGCCATCCCGGGATCACCTTTCCAGGACGCCGCCTCGGGTTAATACCTTCTCGCCTTGGGCCGACACACCGACCCTGGCCCCCACATCCCATTAGATGTACTATAACACAAATCGGTTTGATTTTCCCCACAGTTTTTGGGGTTGTGCGTAGAAGTGAAAAATGGATAATGCTAGCGTTCTCTGGGTTCCGATCATTGTCATCTTCGCCCTAGTCTATCTCCTGCTCCCCTTCAAACTTTGGCGCATGGCAGACTGGGTGAAATCGATCAGCAAAAATGTCGAGGAGAACCAGCTTCTCGAAGCTCTTGTCGTCAGCTTGAATAGGTAACTGGTTGGTTACATCGCCAAAAGTTCGCAAAAACAGGTTCGCAAAACTGAGTCTAAGTCGCTGAATTTTCGTCCCGAGTCGGCAAATTGCTGCCACTCATCCCCGCCCACGTCAATTTCCTCACTCCTTCCACTCATCAGCCAACTGACTTTCGTAACTCCATCATTACCAGGCACTTCCGACGCCCGACGACCCCTAACAGCCGATCACCCCTCCCACTGCCACCC
>CADDZE010000051.1 GCA_902812465.1 Acidobacteriota bacterium
GGCTCCGCCTTCTCCTGCGCCTCCTTCGCCCCCCGCTGTCAACGCGCCATCCTTAGCAGCGCGAGCGGATGCGATTCTGGCAGAGATGAGCCGCATCACTGGCCTGCCCATCCTGGCTCCACTCGAAAAGCAGATGGTAAGCCGCTCTCAGATTGAAGCCTATCTCAAAGAAAACCTGCGACAGGAGTACACCCCGCGAGAACTGCACATACAGCAAGCCACGCTAGAGGCCTTCGGCTTCGTCTCCCATGACTTCGACCTGGAGAAGTTTCTGATCCGCTTCTACACGGAACAAGCAGCAGGCTTCTATGATCCGCGGCGCAAAACCATGTTCATAGCCGACTGGGTAGATCCCGCCGTGCAAGAAACCGTCCTAGCCCATGAGCTTACCCACGCCCTGCAGGACCAGAACTTCGACATGGAGCGCTTCCTCCACGCCCGCCGCGACGACGATGACGCCACGGCCGCCCGCCAGGCAGTCGTGGAAGGCTACGCCACAGCCGCCATGATGCAACATATGATGGGTGGTACGCCCCTCGGCAGCCTGCCCTCCCTCACCCCCCTGCTGGACCAGGTCATGCACCAGCAATTCGAGGAGTTCCCAGTATTCAACCAGGCTCCGTTCTTCTTCCGCTATCAGGCCCTGTTTCCCTACTCAGCAGGCCTAGGCTTCGTGCAGCATGGCTTGGCCCAGGGAGGATGGCAGAAGGTGAACCAAGTGTTCGATTTCCCTCCTCAGACGACCAAGGAGATTTTCCAGCCCGAACTTTACTTCGAGCACCGAACGCTTCCGCCGGTGGCGCTGCCGCGCCCGGCGCCGCTGGCTGATGTGCCGCGCCTCAAGCGGCTCGACGAAAACAGCCTGGGTCAGCTCGGTTACTACGCCCTGCTCGGACAGTTGATTTCCGAAAGCGAAGCCCAGTCTGAAGCCAGGAACTGGCTCGGAGACAGATACCTCCTCTATGAAGACTCGGCAACTCACCGTTACACCCTGGTAGCGCGCGCGCGCTGGACCACGACTGAAAGTGCCCTGGCCTTCTTCCGCGACTATCACACTATCCTCATCAAGAAATTCCCGGCTCTTCTCCCGGCGCCATCCGCCGGTGAGAGTGTATTCATCGGCTCGACCCCTTCCGGATCCGTCATTCTCGTGCGCCGCGGCCATGAGTGCCTTTGGGCCGAAGGCGTGCCTTCCGGCCGGGAGCCATCAATGCTGGCCTTTTTGAAGTCCTTATAGGCTCCTTGCCACCAACAGGGCAATGGCCCTCGGGATCGTAGAGCGTGGCCCCAGAGGCTGGGCTTGCGTCTCCTCAGAGGCGCATCAGCCAGCCGTGCTCATCAGGCGCGCGCCCGGTTTGAATCGCCATCAGACGCGCACGTACCTTCGCGCCGATCGAGTCTGTCCAGGGGGTTGAGAGGTGAATGTCCTGTTCGCGAAAGCGGATGCTTGCGATGGGAGCCACCACCGCCGCGGTACCAGCTCCGAAGGCTTCCGTGAGGCGGCCCGCTTCATGCGCGGCAAAGAGTTCGTCAATGGCGATGGGCCGCTCCTCTGCCTGGATACCCATCTCGCGCAGCAGTGTGAGAATCGAGTCACGGGTGATGCCCGGAAGAATCGTCCCGGTTAGCGGTGGCGTTACCGCTACGCCGCCGATAACCAAAAAGATGTTCATGACGCCGCACTCTTCGATATACCGGTGTTCGAGGGCGTCGAGCCACAAAACGTTGTGGAATCCGCGCTCCTGGGCGAGACGTGCTGCCAGCAAGCTGCCTCCATAGTTGCCCGCCGGCTTGCCATCACCGGTTCCCCCCGGAAAGGCCCGCACGTAGTGCTCTTCTGCCACTAGGCGAAGCGCCTCCGAGAAATACGGACCGACCGGGCAGGTGACCACGCAGAAGCGGTAGCGCCGGGCCGGCCGGACGAACAGGACCTCGTCCGTGGCGAAGTAGATGGGCCGCACGTAGAGGGCCCCACCCTCACGATAAGGTATCCAATCGCGATCGAGCCGCACCAGCTCGGCCACACCCTCGAGAAAGATCGAGGCGGGAACCTCCGGCATAGCCATGCGGACGGCCGAGCGGTTCAAACGCGCGAGGTTGTCGCGGGGCCGGAAAAGGGCCACGCCTCCGTCGGCGGTGCGGTAAGCCTTGAAGCCTTCGAAAATCGATTGCCCGTAGTGCAGCGCGCTCAGCGAGGGTGGCAGGGGCATGGGGCCATAAGGTAGGATCTCCGCCTCGCCCCACCGCCCATCTTCGTAGTCAGCGACCAGCATGTGATCACTGAAGACGGTGCCGAACGCAGCGTTTTCGCGAAGCTCTGCACTGAGCCGCGAGCCAGAAACAGAATTAACCTGCATCAGCGGTGGCATAGCTGCCTCGTTCTCTTGAACCCTGCCCGAGTCTGCCGTTCATGAGCCTCAGCCCCATCAATCCCTCACCCGCGCTCGTGAACAATCATAGAGCGAAGGCCGTCAAGACAAAAGGCTTTCCGTCGTTCGACTCCATCGCCGCCTCATCCGCCTTGCGATTGCACCTCGCGCCCGAGAGCCTGGAAGAATTCGCCCACGATCTGCCGGGCCGCCGCCTGCATCAGCCGCTGGCCGACACTTGCGATCAGGCCTCCCACCTGGGCATCACCGGAGTATCGTACTTCGGTTGTGCCTGGTCCTGTTTCGGCCAGCATGATCAAGCCTTCTCCGTTCAGGAATCCGCCGGTCCCCTTACCTGAAATCTTCAGCCGATATTGCTCGGGCCGCACGGCATCCAGAATCTCGATGCGGCCTGTGTAGTTTCCCCTGATAGCGGCAACGCCCACGTTGAGCTGGGCCGTATAGCTGCCGTCGGCGTTTGGTTCGAGCTTCTCACAACCAGGGAGCGCGCGCGCCAGCGAGGCGGGATCCATCAGGCGTTGCCACACGGCATCGCGCGGCGCCTGAACGGTGTACGAACCTTCGATTTTCATCCGTGATCCTCAGGCGGTGGCAGCCGCGCGCGCACGCTTCACTGCCGCCTCGAGGGCACGGCGGGTGTAGACTCGGGCGAGGTGGGACCGGTATTCAGCTGAGGCATAAAGGTCCGCGTTCACATCCACGCCTTCGGCGGCGTGGGCGGCCGCTGCGTTGAGGTGGGCTTGGGTCGCCGGCTTGCCGTGCAGCGCTGTCTCGACCGCAAAAGCGCGATAGGCCTTAGGCCCAACACCCGTGATCCCCACTGCCGCGCGCTCTACGGCGCCGTTGTCGCGGAGTGCGATGACCGCGGCTACGCCCACCATGGCGTAGCCGGACGCCGGGTGGTGCAGCTTCGCGTAGGCGGCCCCAGTGCCGTGGCCCAGCTGCGGAACCTTGATTTCTACCAACACCTCGTCCGAAGCGAGAGCTGTGGTCATGAGGTCGACGAAGAAATCCTTCGCCGCCATCCCGCGCTCCCCGCGCGGGCTCACGGCTCGCAGCTCCGCCTCGAGCGCCAGAACCGCTGCCGGCCAGTCGGCGGCCGGGTCCGAGTGCGCCAGGTTGCCGCCGATGGTCCCGCGGTTGCGCACTTGCACGTCGCCGATCTCCCGTGCGGTTTCGGGAAGCAAGGGGCACTTCTCCTTCAGCAGCGCCGACGACTCAATCCGAAAGTGAGTGGTTAACGCTCCGATCCTCACGTGCTCGCCCTCCTCCCGGATGTAAGCGAGGTCCCGCAAGCAGGTCAGGTCAATGAGGTGCTTGGGTGCGGCGAGGCGCAACTTCATCATCGGAATCAAGCTGTGTCCGCCCGCCAGAAATTTACCGTCGGCGCCGAACTGTGCGGCGAGGCGCGAAGCCTCTTCGAGGGTTCTAGGCACGTGGTATTCGAATGACTGGGGAATCATGGCACACCTCGAAGATTGGAAACTGAAAAGAGCCCATGGAAACCGAACATTCGGAACCAGAGAGTCGGTAGTCGGGAAACAGGCGCGTTCGGCTTTCTAACTTCCGGTTTCAAGTCACGCCGCAGAAGCTGACCGAAGCACCCGCCAAATCTTCTCCGGCTTGAGCGGCATATCGATGTGCCGGACTCCCAGGGGGCGCAGCGCATCCACGACGGCATTGACGATCGCCGGCGTGGACCCGATGGTGCCCGCCTCGCCCACCCCCTTCGCGCCCAAAGGGTTCACCCGCGTGGGCGTCTCGGTGGTTGCGGTTTCAAACCAGGGGAACTGGTGCGCCCTCGGCACCGCGTAATCCATCAGTGTGCCGGTCAGCAGCTGCCCGTTTTCGTCGTAGACGTGCTCCTCCCACAGCGCCTGGCCGATTCCCTGCACCAGCCCGCCGTGAATCTGACCGTCGACCAGCATGGGATTCAGCACGCGCCCGCAGTCATCCACGGCGTAATAATTCCGCAAGCGGACTTCGCCCGTGTCCGGATCAACTTCCACCACGGCCAGGTGGGCGCCAAAGGGAAAAGTGAAGTTAGCGGGCTCAAACACGCACTGCTCCACTAATCCGGGCTCGACGCCGGGTGGCAGCTGTTTGGCGAAGATCGCTTCCGCCACCACCTCGAGGAAGCGCATGGCCTTCTCCCCGCCGGCGGTCTGCACCTTGCCGTCTTTGAATTCAAGCTCGCCCGGCTTCACGCCCAGCTTGTGGGCCGCAATGCGCGCCATCTTCTTCTTCAGCCGCTCGACCGCCAGGTAGATCGCCGTGCCGCCCACCGCTGTCGTGCGACTGCCGAACGTCCCGATGCCCATCGGCACCACGCCGGTGTCGCCGTGCAGCACCGTTACATCCTCGTAAGGGATGCCAAAGCCGCTGGCGACAATCTGCGCGAAGGTGGTCTCCTCACCCTGGCCGTGCGGGGAGGTACCACTCAGGACGGTCACCTTGCCGGTGGGCTCGATGCGCACCGAGCCGAATTCCCAGCCACCCGCCGGCATGCGGCTGGACGGACCCATGGCGCAGATTTCGACGTAGGTCGAAAGTCCGATTCCCAGGTAGCGGCCTTTCTTACGCAAGCGCTCCTGCTCCTTGCGCAGCTTGGTGTAACCCGCCGCTTTGAGCACCTTCTTGAGCGTTCGTTGGTAGTTGGCGGAATCGTAGGTGACGCCGGTAGGTAGCGCCAGGGGAAAATCCTTGGGTGAGGGAAAGTTCTTCATGCGGACGTCCACCGGGTCCAGGTTTAGCTCCGCCGCCACCAGGTCCATTACGCGCTCGATGATGTAGGTGGCCTCGGGGCGCCCGGCACCGCGATAGGCGTCCGTGGCCATTTTGTTGGTGAAGACGCCCTTGGTTTCCACGAAAACGCAGGGGATATGGTAAGCGCCCACGATCATCAGGGCCGTTAAGGTGGGGATGGCCGGGGTGAGGAGCTGATGGTAAGCGCCCAGATCCGCGATGATCCAGCACTTTAGCCCGGCTACTTTGCCGTCTGGCCGTACGTAAACTTCGACATCGTTGATCTGATCGCGGCCGTGAATGGTAGCCTGCAAGTTCTCGCGGCGGCTCTCAATCCACTTCACCGGGCGACCCAGCGCCTTGGAGACGTAGCACGCCACACCCTCTTCCCCGTAGACGTTCAGCTTGCTTCCGAAGCCGCCCCCAACCTCTGGGGCGATCACTCGGCAGTGGTTTTCTTCCACGCCGCTCATGAGCGCCAGTTGCGTCTTGAGGATGTGAGGAATCTGGGTCGACGACCAGACGGTCAGCAGGTCTTCGCCGGGAGAGTAGCTGGCCACCACACCCCGCGTCTCCATTGCTACCGGGGCCAGGCGCTGATTGATCAGCCGCTGCCGGATCACCTTGATGCCGGGTTCGGCTTCAAGGGCCTTCCAGTCGCCTCCCTCGAGCTTAGCCACGAAGGCCACATTATCCGCCAGCTTGGAGTGGACGCGGGGAGCGCCGGGGGCCAGCGCCTTTTCCGGATCCACGACCACCGGCAGCGGGTCGTACTCCACCTCCACCTGCTCCACCGCATCGCGCGCCGTATACGCGCTGTTAGCAACCACCACCGCCACCGGCTCGCCCACGTAGCGCACCTCGTCCACCGCCAGGCAGGGATGCTCGGGAACTTTCAGGCCTTCGATGCCCGCCGCACAAGGCACCATGCCGACTTTGCCCTGCAGATCGGCGCCGGTGTAAACCGCGACGACACCCGGCGCCGCCTGGGCGGCCGTCACGTCCACCGACTTGATCCGCGCGTGAGCGTGTGGGCTGCGCGCAAACGCCAGGTGCAACAGGCCTGGCAGCACGATGTCGTCCACATAGTGACCTCGTCCCTGGATCAGACGCGGGTCTTCCTTGCGCTTGATGCGTTCGCCAAGCAATGCAGTCGCCATGCTTTCTCTCCCGGGCAGCGCCCTGGCTTTCGGTTTGCTACTTGCCGCGCCAGCTTACGCTGGTGAGCCTGGCCTGATGGGTGGGCTAGACCCGCCGCCACGCGCATCGATCAACCTGCGGCCGCCACAGCCCTTACGGGTTCGGTGGCACTCATTTTGGACGCCGCGCTTTGCACCGCCTTGACGATGTGCTGGTAGCCCGTACAGCGGCACAGATTCCCTTCCAGGCCCTTCCGGATCTCCTCCTGCGTAGGATGCGGGTTGCGGCAGAGGAGCTGGTGGGCCACCAGGATCATGCCCGGCGTGCAGAAGCCGCACTGCAGCCCGTGCTCTTCCCAGAAGCTTTGCTGCAGCGGATGCAGCTTCCCCTCGCGCGCCAGCCCCTCGATGGTCGTCACCTGGGCGCCGTTGGCCTGGACGGCAAACACCGTGCAAGACTTCACGGCTTCTTGGTTGAGCAGCACCGTGCACGCGCCGCAGATCGAGGTTTCGCAGCCCACGTGCGTACCCGTCAAGCCCGCCACGTCGCGTAGGTAGTGAACCAGGAGCGTGCGCGGCTCCACGTCGTCTTCTCTCCAGTTGCCGTTTACATTCATTCGAATTTTCACAGGTGAGACCTCCTACGACGGACGTTGCAGAACCGCGCCGCTCTCCTCGTTGGCGAGGTACCAGATATACGACCGGCAGAGGAGAAAGTCAACCGGCGTGAGCCGAGATTGCCACCAGGCTTGGGCACCGGCCTCGTGTTTTCAATGACATTTCCGGTTCGTTTGGTCAAATCGTATCGGCGCACCGATCATGGCGTTGCCGGCACATCCCTTCGCGAATACGTTAGCGACAACTCACTGGCGCTTCGCGGATTCGCACAATGCTTACAATCGCCACGATCCCGACACTCGTTCCAACCGGGGCGACGACCGCGGATGGTTCACTGACGGCCCGGCTGGGACTGAGGGCGAGGCTGTGGGGCCGGAGGCATGGCCAGCACGCGCTGCTTGATGGACTGGAATTCAGGGCTGTCTGTCTTCCAGTTCTTGGTCGGACCCAGCTCGGGAATTTCCGCGTCCACGGCCTTGATGCGGTTGCCGGGATTAGGGTGGTCAGAGAGAAACTGAGGCGCTTGCGAGGGATACTTCTTCTCGACGGTTTCGAAGAACTGCGCCATGGCGTGCGGATCGTATCCCGCCTGGTAGAGGATGTAGGTTCCCACCTCGTCGGCTTGCGATTCCATGGCGCGCGAGTTCCGGAGCAGCAGGAGGTTCAAGCCCAAGCCTCCGCCGAGCTGGGCGATTTGGCTAACGGCGCTGCTACTCTGGCCGAGGATGCCCGAGACGATGGCCAGTGGAGCCCTGGCGAGCATGGCTTGCGACGCCTGGTGGGTACCGTGGCGCATCACCACATGGCCTGACTCGTGCGCCATCACGCCGGCGAGCTGGGCTTCGTTGGCGGCTGCTTCGATGGTGGCGCGATTGACGTAGATGTAGCCGCCCGGCAGGGCGAAGGCGTTGATATCCCGGCTGTTCACCACCTTAAACTGCCACACATATTCGCTGCGGTTGTTGGGGGCGAAGGAAGCCAAGCGGCGCCCGAGGTCGTTGACGTAGCGGTTCAGCTGCGGGTCGCGAAGGATGGGCAATTGCTTGTCCACCTGCGCGGCATTCTCTTTGCCCACCTGGACGTCCTGAGCGGGTGAGAAGAGGTTGAATCCCGGCTTGAAGCTGAGCCGCTCGACAGCATCCCCCAGGTGTGCCGGTTGAAGCCAGGCCAGCACCGCTGTAGCTACCAACCCGCATCGCACGGCCAGCCTACTGGCGTTCATCGCCATCCTAAGGAGAAAGATGCACGGCACGGGCCGCGAGATTCTCCCATACCCCGCACCGCTGGTTAGTGTACCGCACAAAGCATGGTGGCGCGAGGCCGAGAACACCGCGCCGTGCGCGGGCCTACAGATCGCCCAGCGCCTTCTCGAGGCTGTCCAGGGCGCCTTTCGCCAGCTCCGAAGGCAGCGTGTCGGTGGAGCGGCGGGCGTACAGGTGGTCACCCAGCTTGGCAACTTCGACGGTCTCGGTTTGGTTCTTGTCGCCAAACTGCACTTGGAAGCGATAGGCCGGTTTGTCCAGGCCGAAGGCCGCCAAGGCCTGGCCGCGAGCCTTGGGGAAGGAATCGGCGCGGAGGCCGCGGATCGCGTCGAGCAAGGTCTCCATTTTGTCCGAAGGCTCATCCTTGGCCTTGGGACTCACCTGCTTCCACTTCTCCTGCTGGCGGTCGAATACCCAGTGGCCCTTGGGAGTTTGAATATCCAGGTGTTTGGCATCAAAGGTGGCGAAAGAGAAGAGGTCCTTGTCGCGCAGGTCTGCCGGATCCTTCTGAAACTGAGTGAGGAAGTCGGAGCCGAGCATAAAGACGGGGTCGAGCGCCGAATTCATCGCGTAATAGTTGCTGGAGTCCTTGTCCTTGCCCTTTTGGCCGAGGACCAGGGTTTGGGTGCCGCCACTGCCGGTCAGCTTCAGGGTGAGGGTCGGCGAGCCGAACCCGTAGGCGCCCGCCTTTTGCTTGTCCTCGGCGACGATCTTCTGCATGGTGGCGTTGCGGAGCTGGCTTATCAAGCCGTCGACCGTACCCGGATCGGCGCGGACGGGCGGTGGTAGCACGAGGTCCCACACTCCCTCGGGATTCTTCTCCACTGTCCAGTGCTTTCCTTTGGACTCAACCTCGATGCGGCGCAACTGGTCAACGTCAAGGGTGACGGCGCGCTTATCGCGCATGTCAAAGAGCGTCTTCTCGAGCGACGACTTCAGGTAACTCGGCAGCACCACGACGCGCGGGTTGCCGGCCAGCTGGGCATAGAGCCCGCCGCCGGTGGGGGTCTCGTCGCCCAGCAGCACGCTAGCCTGCCCGGGCTTGCCACTGGTCTGGATCTGGATGGAATCAGCGGGAGGGTCCAGGCCGAAGTCCTTCAGGTTGGACGGATGCTCGTCCACCACCGAGTCAATGCTGGCATCGGTCAGATTGTCCAGATAAGTGGAGATGGCATTTTGGTCCGCGGGCAGCGGATGCGGCGCCGTGATCGCCCATTTGTCACCCTGGCGGGCACAGGTGAAAGACTCGCCGTCACGCGACTTGACGGTGAAGGATTGAATGCTTTTGCTCTCGAGCGCCAGGAGCTTCTCAGGCGGCTTGGTTTCGCTGGAGGGCGGTTGCTTGCTCTGGCGCTTGCCGTAATAGACTGAAAATCCCCAGAGCCCGGCAAGAATCACCAGGGCGATCAAAGTCTTGACGTACGACTTCATCGCCTCCCCCACCACACCATCACCCCGAGGAAGATGACCACCAGCGGCACGATCAACATCCGCAGCGCGAGGCCCGTCATCTGCCGCACGGTCAGATTGAGCCGCTGCGCCTCGGGCGGCTTCGGCCGGATGGAGATGAGGTCTTCCTCAGCCGAGAGCCAGTTGACGGCGTTCATCAGCAGATCGTGATTCCCCAGCGCATTGATGTAGACGTTCGAGGCGATCTGCGACGTGCCGAAGACGACAAAGCGGCCCTCTTTCTTGCTATCCGAACCGGTGCTGGCCACCGTCCCGGCCACGGCGACGCTGAGCGGCCCCTTCACGTCCTTGCCGGGCCGAAAGGAAACGGTGCGCATGCTGCGGTTGAAGCCGGTCACGCTGAAGCTGTCCGGCGAAGTCTCGCACAGCGACGTGGCGGTGATGCCGCTCTTGCTCTCCTTGCCGATCTCGAATGACCGGGTGAGGGGAAAGAGGGTGGCCACGCGCTTCATCGGCTCGACAATCGGGCTGTCACCATACTTGATAATGAGCGGCATGCTGGGACTGGAGCCATAGAGTTGGCCGATCGGGTTCTCGTCAATGGCCAGGTCATTCCGCACGGTTACGTTCCAGTCCGCCAGCATCTTCGAAAGGTTGGGCAGCTCGGTGCCAGGGTCCAGCATGGCCAGCAGGCGGCCCCCTCCGGCCACGTACTTCTTGATCACGTCCACTTCCGGTTCGGGGTAATCGTTGCGGGGGCCAGCAATCACCAGCATCGAGCAATCCGAGGGAATTTCGAGCTTCTGCAGCAGCACGACCGTCTTGGTCGCGTAACCTTCGTTTTCAAAGGCTTTTTTCAGATTGCTGTAGCCGCTGCGGTCGGTGCTCTCCAGGTCACCTTCGCCCTGTCCCTGAATAAAGCAAGCCGTCTTCTGGCCTTTCAGCAGGCGTATGAGGGCGTTGGTGATGCCCTCCTCGGTGGCGCTCTGCGCTTCGTAATGACGGTCGCCGGCGGCGACGACGACCGTGCCGTAGGTGCGGATGCCGTACTGCCGCGCGCGGCTGGGATCGCGGTCCGGATCGATATAGTTCACGTGCACGTGGTGGCTGGCCGCGGCGTAGTTATCCAACAGGTCCTTCTGCTGGCGGAAGTTCTGCTGGCGGTCAAAAACGTAAATATCCACACCGCTCTTCAGGCCCTTGAGGATCTTCGCCGTCTGCGGGGAGATGCTGAACTGCTGGTTAGGCGTAAGGTCCCAGCGCTTGTCGGCGTAGCGGGACACCAGAACATTGACCAGAACGATGATGGCGATGACGGCGAGGGTGTAAACGGCAACGTTAACACCCGCCAGCACCCTTTGCGGATTGAGCGGCCGAGAGGAATCCTTCGACGCCATGACTAGGGCCTCCCCTTTAAAGCATCCACGGAACGCGCGGTGAGGAATATGCCCAGCCCAATGACCGAGAGGTAGTACACCAGGTCCGGGAGGGCGATGACGCCCTTGGCGAAATTATCGATATGGTTCGAGAGCGACAGGTTGGCAATGAACTGGCCGGTGCGGCCCGGACTGTAGTCCTGCACCCAGATAAGAATATAGAGGAGCAGCAAGACGATCATCGAGACGGCGGCGGCAATGATCTGGTTCTTGGTCAGGCTGGAGATCCACATGCCCACCGCCAGCAGCGCGGCGCCGTACAGGACAAATCCCAGGGCAGCCGCCAGCAGCGGCTTGGCGTTCGGGTTGCCGTAGACAAACAGCAGGCTGAGGTAGAGGAACGTGAGAATCGCCAGGGTGAGGAACAGGGCCACGGCCCCCAGAAACTTGCCCAACACGATCTGAAGGTCCGTCACCGGCGAGGTTAACAGCAGCTCAATGGTCCCGCTGCGCTTCTCCTCCGCGTACAGCCGCATGGTGACGAGCGGCAGCAAAAACAGCAGCACCACCATTAGGAACCCCTCGAGGATAGGACGGATGATGTATTCGTTCAGGTTCATCGGTCCGGGTCCCCCCATCATCTGCATGCGGAAACTCTGCTCGACGTACAACGCCACGTAACTGTAAAAAACGAAGCCGAGGACAACGGAGTAGACGGTAATAACGAGATAAGCGATCGGCGAATGAAAGTAGGCTCGTAACTCTTTGCCCGCAATGGTCAGAATGTTACGCATGCCGGCACCTCGTTCACACCTGAGAGACGCCTGAGTGGGGCACCCGCCACACCCTTGCCCCCTCCCCACGGCGAAAGAGTGCAACTGAAGCGTGGTACGGCGCCCTGGCTAAAGCGGTCGGCGCGAATCCGCTGCGGTTGGGACGCAGAAGGCTTCGGTTGCGACCGTGTAAAAATTTCAACCTCTTGATTATAAAGGACATTACGGCTTTGTTCGTAAAATTTTCTAGTTGCTCACTTCACTCAGGTCTTTCGTAGTCAGCTTCAGGAAGATGTCTTCCAGGCTAAGACCGCTGGTCCTGAGCTCGAGCAACCGCCACTGAGACTCGACGATGGCACGGGCCAGCTCGGCGCGCACGTCGTGCCCCTTTTCAGCCTGAACCTCCAGAGTTACCCGGCCATCCGCAGTGTCCTTCGGTTCAACTTGCTTGACGCCGGGCACCCGTTCCAGCGCCTGGCGGATTTGAGGTGCCGGACCTTCCGCCGTAATCAGCACCGTTTCGAAGCCCTGCAAGCGCCGGGTCAGCTCCTCGGGTGTGCCCACGGCGGCGATCTTGCCCTGATTGATCACCACCACACGCTGGCAGGTCTTGGACACCTCGGGCAGGATATGGGTGCTCAGCACGATGGTGTGCTGTCCCGCCAGGCTCTTAATGAGCTCGCGCGTCTCGATAATCTGTTTGGGGTCGAGTCCAGCCGTAGGCTCGTCCAGCACCAGCACTTCCGGGTTGTGAATCAGCGCTTGCGCCAGGCCCACCCGCTGCCGGTACCCCTTGGAGAGCTTGCCGATCTGACGTTTCTGCACGTCAGTGATGGCACACTTCTCGCTCACCTCATCGGCACGCTGCTTGATCTCCCGGCGCGGCACATTCTTAAGCCGGGCAACAAAGGCGAGATACTCGGCCACGGTCATATCCGTATACACAGGCGGGCTTTCCGGCATGTAGCCCGTCCGCTTCTTAGCTTCGATCGGTTCGGCGACAACGTCGAAACCCGCGACACGCACCCTGCCAGAGGTAGGGGGCAAATAGCCGGTGATGACCCGCATGGTAGTGGTCTTGCCGGCTCCGTTCGGGCCCAGAAAGCCGAGGATCTCACCCTTTTGCACCTCGAAGCTGACGTCGGAGACGGCGAGGGTGGGTCCGTAGCGTTTGGTCAACTGCTCAACCTGAATCATGCCGGTCAACCTCCAGCGTAGGGTTGGCGGTACGGGTAAGGCGGCCGCTACCAGGGAAACCTATTATGGATAGCAAAAGGAGCGGGCTGCCGTCAATTTCGTGGCGCCGATGGTAGAGCCTACTCACATCGTCTTCCCGCAGGCAGGGTTAGGGCGCCCGGGAGGAAAACGCGGTTAGGGGCTTGGCTTCGGTCTAGCGTGCGCCGGCCTCTCACCATCCCTTCAGCCGAGCCACGCGAATCTGGGTCATCGCTCTCCAGGAACGAAGAGCCCGCAGCGACTGCCGAACGTCCCCATGTCAAACGGCTTCAGGTTGGTGTCGCTCATCACCAGCCGCATGTTCGCGGGCAAGACCTTCAACTCTTCCGCCACCGCTTGCGTCAAGGAAGTGCGCGCATTCTGACCCACCTCGACCTTGCCGGTATAGACGCTCCCTTTCCCGCCTTCGCCGATGTGCAGCCAAGCCGAGATGTTCTCCGGCAGGCTTTCGCGGCGGGGCCGGCGGCCGGATTCCTGGAAGGTACCTGCCTCCCCGACCGTGCAGGTTATCCGCCGCCCAGAGGGCGAAACAGCTCGCGGCGGTCCATCTGCAAGCGATACGCAAGGCCAGACTCGAGCTCGTATTGCTCCGGTTCGCACGCCCCCCCAACGAGTTTCCCGCCTCCCTCGTGGCCTGTATGGCTTGCCTGCTGCACCGCCGCGATGATGCAGCGATACGTTCCGCAGCGGCAAATGTTCCCCCTGCGTGAACGCCACAATCTCCTGCTCGCTGGGGCGAGACTTGGACTTCAGGAGCGCAGCGGCGCTCAGGATCATCGCGGGCGTGCAATGGTCGCACTGGATGGCTCCCTCGTCCAGGAAGGCCTGCGGGAGGGATGCAGCTTGCCGGCCTGCGCCAAGCCTTCGATGGCGGTGATGCGCTTCTCCTGAACCGTTCCCACCGGCGTGCCGCCCAAGCGCCGCGGCAGGCCAACCACCAGCCCTGTGCACGCATTGGCCTTCCCCGCAAGCGTACTTGGTGCCGGTCCGATCGAGTTGGTCGCGCCGGACAGTGAGCAAAGGGGTTGTGGCATCGGCGTCGACGATTCGCCGCACGCCGTTCACGGAAAGCTGCAGCGCCTTGGCTATCACCCCACCTCGAAGGCCAGAGGGGCTTCAGAATCCCGGCCCAGCGAACTCATGTTACGCCTCGCGCGCTCCCGTGGGGAGGGGCGCACGCCCGAAGGCAGCCCAGTGCCGCACCCAAGGCTTCCTCTCGCCCCGCCGCTCAAGGATGCGACTTCAGCAACTGCGGCAGCCTTTGAACAAAGGCCGAGCGGGCCAGAACCAATTCGCAGCCTGCGGCGCGCGCCGCCGCGGCCAGCTCCCCCTGAACGTGTGAGAGGAATCCGGTCACGCGCAGGTGGCTCAGCGCCGGGTCAGACTTGAGGGCGCGCAGTGCATCCAGCGCGGCACCCGAGCGGTGGTTCAAATCCAGGATGATTATGGGCACAGCCTCGCACTTCGCGGCTTCGCAGATCTCCCCCGGCGCGCAGGTTCGGACGGAGACGCCAGCCTGCTTGGCCGCCTCCTGAATCTGGGCGAGGAAGAAAAGGTCGTCGACCATTGCCAGCACGGTCATGCTTTCTTGGTACCTCGCGGGGCTGCTCTAGCCTCGCCGGCGGCATGCGCCACGGCTCATCGCCGGGCCGTTCCGCTGTGCTATAGTGGCAGGTTCATTTTCGCACGGGAGGTTGTGGATTGCTGTCACCCCTACGCTGGATTGCTGGCGCGGTAGCGCTTCCGCTGGCGATGGTGCCGGCCATCGGTGGCGGTTCCCGGTCTCCCGCCGCTGACTCTGGAACGGGTCAACCGCTCTCGACCCGCGTGGTCCACTATCAAATCGAGGCGCGGCTTGACCCCGCCCGAAAGACCGTGGACGCCCAGGAGACGCTGACTTATCACAACCTGACCGGCCAGCCCCTAGATGTCTTCCCCTTTCACCTCTATCTCAACGCTTTTCAGCCAACCTCGACCTTCATGCGCGAGGTACGCCGCGACGGCACGCGCGGGACCTCGGCGGGCTCGCGGTGGGATCCGAAACACTATGGGGTCATCGAGGTGAAGTCCTTCCAGGTCGAGGGCCAGGGGGATTTGACGCGCCAGATGGAGTTCATCCATCCCGATGACGACAACACCGATGACCGCACTGTAGTTCAGGTGAAATTGCCGAAGCCCATCCCTCCTGGCGCGGACGTGGTCTTCCGAATCGCTTTCCACGACCAGTTGCCCGAGGTCCTCGAGCGCACCGGCTACAAGCGGGACTTCTTCATGGTGGCGCAGTGGTTTCCCAAGGTGGGCGTGTGGTGGCACGGTGCCTGGAACTGCCACCAGTTTCACGCCAACTCCGAGTTCTTTGCGGACTTCGGCGTCTATGACGTTAAGGTGACCGTGCCCCAAACATACGTGCTCGGCTCGTGTGGCGACGAAGTGGCGCGCGTCCGCAACCCCGACGGGACCCAAACGGTGGCCTACCATGCCGAGGATATCCACGACTTTTCCTGGACGGCTGATCCTCACTTTCACCTCGTCGAGGACTCCTGGACGGGCAGCGGCGGCACGGTGAAGATCCACCTGCTCCTGTCGCCCGAGCACGAACGCCAACGCCAGCGGTACCTCCAAGTAATCAAGGGCACGCTGGACCGCTTCGACCGCTGGTATGGCCCCTATCCCTACGACCGCATAACCCTCGTCGATCCCCCGCACGGCGCCGGCGACGCCGGGGGGATGGAATACCCGACGCTGATCACCTGCGGTTCCACGTGGTGGGAGCCGAAGGGACTGCGCGGAACCGAACTGGTGACCGAGCACGAGTTCGGGCACCAGTACTGGTATGGCATGGTAGCGACCAACGAATTCGAAGAAGCCTGGATGGACGAGGGCATCAATAGCTATACGGAAGTGAAGGTGCTCGACTCGCTTTATGGCAGCGGCCGCTCCGCCCTCGATTGGTGGGGCTTGACGGCGGATGACAGCGGCACGCAACGCCTTGCCTACCTGAGCGAGCCAGACACCGATCCGCTGGCGCGCTTCGCCTGGAAGTACCTGAGCAGCCACGCGTATGGCGCGGTGACCTACGGCAAGACGGCCACCGTGCTGCTGACGCTGGAAGGTCTGCTGGGTGAGGAGACGATGCGACGCGCCCTGCACACCTACTTCATGCGCTACCGCTTTACCCACCCAACCGGCGAGGACTTCCTGAAGACCCTCGAGGAGGTATCGGGACAGGATTTGCGCTGGTATTACAACCAGGCGGTCTACGGCACTCAGGTGCTCGATTACGAGGTGCTGCGCATTGATTCCGACCGCGTTGACTGGTACGAGAAGAACCCGCCTCCCGAAAAGAAAGGGCAGACGCTCTATCGCGACCTGGTGCTAGTGCACCGCAAGGGTGATTTTATCTTTCCCGTGGACGTCGAAATTCAGTTCGATAACGGCGAGAAGGTGCGCGAGCGCTGGGACGGAGGCGACCGCTGGGTGCGATACACCTATCTCAAGAAGGCCAAGGTGGATTCGGCTGAAGTTGACCCGGATCACCGCGTGTGGCTGGATGCCAATTTCTTTAATAACAGCCGCACCCGCGAACCAGACTCGAGGGCCACGCGTAAACTGGCTACCTATTGGCTATGGATTATCCAGTTTCTGAGCCAGGCGGCTGCGTGGCTGACCTAACCGCGTTTCGCTCCGCACACGGGGCGCGGCAAGGCCCGCCAGAGCCAACTGGCGCAACCTCAGGTTTCTAAGGGGTGACGCCCATGACCCTTCCTCATCCAGGACCCGTTGGCGCCGGTGCCGGCCTAGTGTGGCGCCGACAGCGCCTACTGTGGTGGATTTACGCCGTCAACCTGGTGCTGGCCGGTTTGGGCACGCTGCCCATGGCGATGCGAACGGGCACGATTCTCAATCACAGCCTGGGGGCTCGCCCCCTTGTGAAGGGAATGGACGTCACCGTATTGGGCAGCCTCGCCATGCACCCCAGCCGCCCCTTCTTGGCCCCGGGCAGCGGAATTGCCGCCTTCGTCTTCTTTATCTTCATGCTCTTCGTCACTGGCGGCGTCCTGAAGGTCTACGTCCTTGATCGGACGCTGACCACGGAGGAGTTTTTCCAGGCCTGTGGTGGGTTCTTCTGGCGATGCTTCCGGCTGCTGATCCTCCTGCTGCTCATGCTGGCGCCGATCGCGGCGCTCGCCTCGGCTCTGGTGCGGTGGTCCGACAAACTCAGCTCGGACGCAGCCGCTGCTTGGCTGGGCTTCTGGGTTGAGGTAGCCAGCCTGCTTGCAATCGGTCTTCTGCTAATGATTCTACGGCTTTGGTTCGACTTAGCCGAGCTACACGCTGTGGTTGAGAATGAACCGGCCGTGCGCCGCAGCCTGGCAGCAGCCTTCAGGCTCCTGGGGAGGAACTTCGCCTCGCTTTTTTGGCTCTACTTCCGCATCAGCTTGGCCGCCTGGATGGTCCTGGCGCTGGCGCTGGGCGTGTGGATCCGACTGGTGCCCGCCGATGCAGTGAGCACCAGCTTCGCTATCGGCCAAGTCGTCGCCCTGTTCTGGATCGCAGCGCGGCTGTGGCAGCGCGCCAGCGAAGCCTGCTGGTACCAGCAGCGCGGCCCGGTTCCAGCGGCCGAACCCAACACCTTTTCCCCGCCTCCACTCCGCCCCCACTGGACCGCAGCCCCTTCGATTCCGCTGCTCTTCCGGCGATTCCTCACCTGGCCTCCGCGCTAGCCTTCATCGCCCGCCGCGTCAGCGTTCGAAGCGGAGGCGGCCGGCATGTTGGCGGCGAAGGGCGTCGCGAGCGCAGTGTGCCCTTGAGGCAGGACGGACTGGATCGCTTCGAAGAGCACCTCAGCACGGACCGGCTTGCTGACGTAGGCGTCCATGCCAGCTTCGAGGCAGCGCTCGCGATCGCCCTTCATGGCGTGCGCGGTCATGGCGATGATGGGCAGACGGCCGCCCGCCATCCGCTCATGATCACGAATGGCCGCGGTGGCTTGAAAGCCATCCATCTCGGGCATCTGGACGTCCATCAGCACGGCATCGAAAGCATCCCACCCGTGAGCTGCCAGCGTCTCCAGCACTTGGCGTCCGCTGCACGCCACCACCACGCGGTGCCCGCGCTTTTCGAGCAACCGGATGGCGAGCCGCTGGTTCACCGGATTGTCCTCCGCGAGCAGGATCCGCAGGGGTCTTGCTGGGACGGCTTCGCGCAGCGAGTGCCGGGTGACGAGCGGATTCGCCGGAGCACGGCGCGGCCGCACCCCGAGCACGGCCAGTAGCACCTGGCGCAGCTCTCCGCTGCGCACCGGCTTGGTGAGGTAAGCGGCAACGCCGAGTTGCCGGCAGCGGGCGGCATCACCGCGCTGCCCCGCCGAGGTCAGCATCACCAGCGAAGCCTCACGGCCCAAAAGGCGCAGCTTTTCCGCCAACTCATAGCCATCCATGCCTGGCATATGGGTATCGGTAATGACCAGTTGCAGCCCCGCATCCTCTTCCAGGCGCCGCAGGGCGGAGGAGCCATCTTCCGCCATCATCGGCTTCATCCCCCATCGTGCCGTCATCTCTTCGAGGATCCGGCGGCTGGTCGCATTGTCGTCCACAATCAGGACCCGCTGTCCCTCCAGGCTGGGTTCTTCGCCGCGCGTGGCAGGGGCAGGCGTGGCAGCGCGAAACTGCCCGGTAAAGTGAAACGTGCTGCCTTTCCCCGGTTCGCTCTCCACCCAGAGATCCCCGCCCATTATAGCCGCTAGCCGACGCGAAACGGTGAGCCCCAGCCCGGTACCACCAAACCTTCGCGTGGTCGAAGCGTCCGCCTGGGAAAAAGGGGCAAAGATGACCAGCTGCTTTTCCCGAGGGATGCCGATGCCCGTGTCGCGCACCGAAAAGTGGAGTACCGCCGGCGTGTCCGGCCCCGCCGGCACACCCTGGAGGGTTTCGACGGTGACGACGACTTCACCTCGCTCGGTAAACTTAATGGCGTTGCCCACCAAGTTGGTGACGATCTGCCGCAGCCGTGTCGGATCGCCAAGTACGACCTCGGGCACATCGGGACGCACGTCGCAGGCCAGCTCGAGTCCCTTCTGGTGGGCGCGGAGCGCATGCGGCTTGAGGGTATCCAGCAGGCAGTCGCGGAGGCTGAACTCGACCTCATCCAGCTCGAGCTTGCCCGCCTCGATCTTGGAGAAGTCCAGGATGTCATTAATGATCGTCAGTAGTGACTCGGCCGAGCTCTTGACAGTCTCCAGATACTCGCGCTGCTCGGGTGTGAGCTCCGTCTCGAGCGCCAGTTCGGTCATCCCCATCACCCCGTTAATGGGTGTGCGAATCTCGTGGCTCATGTTAGCTAGAAATTCGCTCTTCGCCCGGCTAGCGGCTTCTGCTGCCTCCTTGGCTTTAGCCAGTTCGGCCGCGGTGCGCTGGCGCTGGGCAATTTCGGCGCGCAGCGACTCATTAGCCGCGGCTAGCTCCGCCGTGCGCTCGCGAACGCGCATCTCCAGCGCCTCCTGGGATTGCCGCAGCTCGAGCTCGGCCCGCTTCCGCTGGCGGATCTCTTCGATAAGGTCCGCTGTACGAAGTTCCACCATACGCTCCAGCTCGGCCCCGCGAGCCAGCAGACGCTGGAGCCGCCAGCGATAAGCTCCGAAGGCGAGCGTGGCGGTAGCCAAGGCACACAACGCATAGAAGAGGTAGGTTTGATAAAAGTGCGGTTCTAGGATGACGGGGGCGGTGGCGCCCTCGAGATTCCAGACGCTGTCATTGTTGCAGGCGGTGACGCGAAAGCGGTATCGCCCCGGCGGCACGTGAGTATAGTAGGCAACGCGGCGGTTGCCGGCGTCGATCCAGTCCTTGTCGAAACCTTCCAGCTTGTAGCGGAAGCGCACGCGCTCCGGGGCGGTGAAACTCAAGCCAGCGTAGTGAATCTCGAGGTCCCCATGCCCTGGGCGGAGACGGTAAACCTCGGTGGCGCTCAAGGGTTTGCCATCCGCCCAGACGTCTTCAATCGCGACCGGCGGCGGCAGGCGATTGAAATGAAGGTGGGCCGGATCCGTGACCACTGCACCCTTGATGGTGGGAAACCACAGCTTACCCTCATGGGTGCGGCAGGCGGCGGGCTGGAATCCGCCATTGCACTCACTGCTTAGCATCCCGTCGGCCAAGCCGAAGGCGGTGCCGTGAATAGAGGGCAGCTCGCCTCGGGCGAAGGCGTCGAGGTCCGCTTGGGCGGCCTCGAAGACGCCGCGGTTGCAGGACATCCAGAGGTGGCCGCGCAGGTCGGAAATAACGGAGAAGAGTGTGTCGTCCAGCAGGCCGGCGCGCGTGTTAATCACCGCAAACTTGCCCCCGGCAAACCTCACCAAGCCGGCGGGCGCCGTGGCCAGCCAGAGGGTCCCGTTCGCGTCCTCTTCGATGGCGTACACCTCGTTGGCAGGAAAACCGTGCGAGTTGTTGTAGAGCTGGAAGCGGCCCTGGTCCAGCTCGATAAGTCCGGCGTTGGTGCCGAACCACATTCGGCCCTGGCGGTCCTCATGGATGCCAAAGACACGGAAGTTGCGTACTCCTTCGATAGCCTGGTAAACGCTGAGGCGGCCACGGCGGACCACGTTCAAGCCGTTGTCCTGCGTCCCCACCCACAGGTTGTGATGGCTGTCCTCGAAGATGGAACGGATGAAGTTGCTGGAGAGGCCCTGGCGAGTGGTCAGGACCGCCGTTACGCGGCCGTGCTCGATCCGGTCAATTCCTCCGCCATCTGTGCCCGCCCACACCACGCCGCGGCGGTCAATGAAGAGGCAGCGCACGAAGTCGCTGGAGAGCCCCTGCCGGGTTCCCAGCACCGTCACGCTGCCATCCTTCACGCGATTCAGCCCGCCGCCGCGCGTGGCTAGCCAAACGCTCCCGTCCGGGGCTTCGGCAATGCCGCGCACGATGTTATTGGACAAGCCAGCAGCGGTCGAATAGGTGGCGAACTTGCTGTCGGTCAGCCGGTCCAGGCCGCCCCCATCCGTACCTACCCAGACGTTGCCCTCGCGATCGATCCACAGCCCCAGCACATCGTCGCTCGAGAGGCCGTCGCGTGCGGTGTAGGAGGTCACCACTCCATGGTCATACCGCTTCAACCCACTGCGGTCCGAACCGAACCAGATGGCGCCGTGCGGATCTTCGGTGATCGCCCAGATGGTGTCGTAAGGCGGCACCTTCGGCTGCGCTGGGACCATGAACTTGCCCTGCGCATAAGCATTCAGCCCGCCACCCCGCGTGCCAATCCACAGCGTCCCCCGGGAATCAAGGTACAGGGAACGAATCTCATCGGTGGTTAGGCCATCTTTGACACGGAAAGACTTGAAGCGTCCACTCCGGTATCGCGCCAAGCCATGTTCCGTGCCCATCCAGAGAGTTCCGTCCTTTCCGGCGGCCAGTGCCCACACATGATCGTCAGGCAAGCCATCCCGGGTGCGATAGACCTGAATGCGTCCCTGCTCGAGGTGGTTTAACCCGTCGTTCGTCCCGATCCAAATGCTGCCAGATGGATCTTCGGCCAGAGACAACACTTCATCGCTCGAGAGGCCGGATTGATGCGTGTAGGGTGTGAACTGGCCGCGCTGGAGGCGAACCACTCCTCCGTGGGTCCCAAACCATAATGCGCCGTCGTGGCCTTCAAGCAGCGCCGTCACGTTGCTGTTGGGAATCTGAGGTGTGTTGACCTCATTGAACACTCGAAAGCGATCGCCGTCGAAGCGCACTAAGCCTTCTTCGGTGGCCAGCCAGAGGTAACCGTCGCGAGTCTGAAGGATCGTGGCAATCGAGTTTTGTGGCAAGCCATCCTGCGACTGCCAGTTGCGGTGCGTGAATTGGACAATTGGCTTGCTGGCGGCAGAGCGGGCGGAATCCGACGGCGAAGAAGCTTTGGCTTTCAACCAGCCCGCCCAGACAAGGACGAGGAGCGCGGGGGTTACGCGCCACAGCCGCGGGAAGTGCGATCCCTCCGGGGAGGTGGCCGGTACCATTGAGTATCCGTTAACCGATAAGTATACCAGAGGAGAGCAACTCAGAGTCATGTTCCGACCGCACCGAAGCATGTTTGCCGGGCTGCTGAAAGGTCGTGCTGACGACGCCGTGCTAACAAGCGACCTGAGGCAGGGCAGAGGGGGCCGATGCACCGTTTAAAGAGCATGCCTTTTCAACAACTTGATCGTAAAATTCTGGTAGCTAGAACTCTTTGCGAGCTTGATCATCGTTATCCCCTGTATCTCGCTTAAGTATTACGTCGCTAAAGACCTAAGTTATTGGGCATGTTCGGTTTTTCGACTCCCTGGACGGCTTATTGGACCCGTTCCTCATATTTAAGCTCGCGCGGGTTAACTCGCGCGGTCTTTCCCATGCCCATCTCTTCTCCGGGGTCACGGTGTCCCGGAGAGCCCCATTGAACGGCAAAGCGCTCGAGGCCCCAAGGTATAAATCGTCTTTTGCGGCTCGCAGGTGAGCGAAACACTTTTCCGGGAGGCACGCTTTCCGCTCTCCGCACGCCACCCCCTGTCTGTCAGTCACCTTGACAAATAACTAGGGTGGCGCACTAATTACCCAAGAGCAGCGCCTAAACAGGCCAGCTCGCTGCTTCCGATTTTCCGCGGATCATCCGCGAAAGTTCTGAAGCGGGGCAGCCCTTCACTAGGAGGCCGAAGATGAAGGATGCAACCAGCCGGATGAGCCGGCGGGAATTTGTGGGTGCGGCAGCCTCGTTGATGATGGTGCCGCGGCACGTGCTGGGCGGACCCGGGTACGTCCCGCCCAGCGACCGCGTCACCATCGCCTCAATCGGTATGGGACGCCAGGGGCTCGAGGTGACCATGGAGCTGCTGGCGCGCCCGGACGTCCAGGTGGTCGCAGTCTGCGACTGCAACCGCGAGGCCAAGAACTACGTCGAGTACGACAATAACGCGCTGCTCCGGTCCGAGCGACGGCTACTGGGTCCGGGCTATGAGAACTGGGGCGCGGATCTGGCCTCCCCGGGGCGTGCATGGCTAACGCACCATTTCCAGACTAGCCTGGGCGCCGGGGGCCGCGAGCCGGCCCAGCGGCTAGTGGAAGCGTACTACGGCTCGAGGAAGGAGTCTGGCTCCGGCTCTTACCGGGGATGTGCCGCTTACGTGGACTTTCGCGAGCTGCTCGAGAAGGAGAAGGACCTTGACGCCGTCTACATCGCCACGCCCGACCACTGGCATGCCCCCATCTCGATCGCGGCCATGCGCAAGCGCAAGCACGTGCTGTGTCAGAAGCCGATGACCCACACCATTGGCGAGGCGCGCCGCGTGGCGCAGATGGCGCGGGAGACGGGCGTCGCAGCCGCGATCCCGGTCAACAATCCATCTACCGACTGGACACAGCTGATCGCCGAGTGGCTGGCCGACGGTGCCATCGGCCAGGTGCGCGAGGTCCACAACTGGTCGAGCCGTCCCTTCTGGCCGCAGGGAGTTGGACGACCGAAGGAAGCGGACCCCGTCCCGGAGGGCCTCGAGTGGGACCTCTGGCTGGGACCGGCGCCGGAGCGCCCATTTAGTAACGCGTATCTGCCTTTCGTTTGGCGCGGCTGGTACGACTTTGGCTGCGGCTCCTTTGGCGACATGGGGTGCTACAGTTTCGCCGGAGTCTTCAAGATCCTCAACCTCACGCCCCCCACCGCCGTGGAAGCAAGCTCCAGCGAGTCGTGGGAGGAGACGTTTCCCCTGGCATCGACGGTCCACCTGTACTTTCCCGCCCATGGCAACCGGCCAGCCCTGCGCCTGTCCTGGTACGACGGTGGCTTGCGGCCTCCGCGGCCGGCTGGGCTCAAGCCGAGGGACCAGTGGTTGTTCCAGGGCGGCGAAGAGGGCGAGGGGATCATGTACGTTGGAGACAAGGGGATCCTGCTGGCGGGCTTTGACGGCGAAAACCCCCGCGTCTATCCCGAATCGCCCAAGTATCAGGCACCTCCCCCGCGGCACGAAGGCCCGCGCCACGATCCGGCGATCGAGCAGTGGATTGCCGCCTGCAAGGGCGGACCTGCTCCCCTGGCGAGCTTCGAGTCGCAAAGCGCAGTCACTGAGGCCTTCCTCCTCGGCTGTCTGGCACAGCGCTTTCCCGGCCGGTGGATTGAGTGGGATTCCGCCGCGATGCGTGTCACCAACTCCGATAAACTGAACGCTTATATCGACCCGCCCTACCGCGACGCCTACAAGGTGTAGGAAGAAGCAAAGAGCCCGCTAGGGTTCAGCGTTGCCCGAAGCGCCGACGATCCACCCCGGGCTCCACACGTAAGACTTTTGCCAGACTTCGGGCGAGTGCCAGAGCTGGCGCAGTTTTTGCCAGTAGCGGATGCGCGCCTCCGCTTCCTCCCGCGAGCTGTCCAAGGCATATCCGGCCTCGGCGGCATTGAACTCGCGCGGCGGCTGCTCGGGAAGGCTGCTGCCGTAAGCGTACTTGCGCTGGATGAAGCGTACTGCAGAGTCCCAGTAGGCCTGGGCCAAGACGTCCTCGGTGGCGCGCTGGTCCGCGCTGAGGTTTCGCTGATCGAAGAAGTCTTGTGGCGGATCCGGACGCAGGCGCATGACGCGGTGGGTGGAGAGATAAATGAACAGGGGGCTAGCCACCACTGCCAGCAGCCAAATGGCCGATTGAATCATCATCCGCATCTTCGCTGCCCGCCCCGGCCCTTCCTGGAGGCGCAATGCTTCGGCGCGTAGCTTCTCCAGGCTGGCGCGGGAAAACTCTTCCATCTGCCGTTGCACGGCTTCACCCTGACGTTGCAAGGTGGCGCACTTTTGCGTGACGGCCTCCACCTCCTGGTTGAAGGACTCGAGGGCGGTGCGGGCGATGGTAGTGAAGTGCTTTTGCGCCTCCTGCGCCAACTCCTGTTCGGAGGAACGCAGCTGGTCGCGGAGAATCTCGGCTAAGTCGTCCGAGTGTTGCTGCAGCGCCTGGCTCAGCCGTTCTTGCAGCTTCTCGGCGTCGTGGCGGAGCTTTTCGGCGACGGCCTTCGAGCTGTTCTGCTCGAAGTCCGCCAACGCCTCATGCAGGCGTGCCTGAAAGACTTCCAGGAGTCCGCTCGAATCCCGCTGCAGGCGGTCGATGCCGCCGGCCACCACAGTGGCTAACCGCCTTTCGTACTCTTGGCACCGCGCTTCAAACTTCTCTTCGGTGTCCGCCGCCACGCGGTCCAACTGCCGGACGGCTTTGTC
Organism: Acidobacteriota bacterium; assembly: GCA_902812465.1. Taxonomy (GTDB): domain Bacteria; phylum Acidobacteriota; class Terriglobia; order UBA7540; family UBA7540; genus CADDZE01. The sequence goes on from CADDZE010000051.1 coordinate 25,155, forward strand.
AGCCGCCAGCTGAACGGAACTGGTCGCTTCCAGCACGTTGCGCCGTGCCCGGTCCAATTGCTCTTCGACCACGCGGGCCAGGTCGCGGCGGCCGTTGTCCGCCTGCAGCTGGAACTCTCGGCGCAAGGTTTCCAGCGAACGCTCCGCCGAATCCTCGAGCTGCTTGCGTCCTTCCGCGGCCAGAGTCCCCACCTGCATCTGCAGCTCCTGACTTAGCCTCTCGAGCGCGGCGCTGGCTTGGGCCTCCAGCTGGCCGCTCGCCTGGGCGAATCCTTCCTGCGCGAGGCTCTCCAGGCGTGACACGGCGGCAGGAGTGTCCTGTTCCTGAAATCGCCCGAGGGTTTCCTGAAGCTGCGACTGGAAGCTCTCGACCAGCAAACTTGAGCGCTGTTGCAAGCTGGCAAGAGCGGCCTCCGCCGTTTCGTCCAAGCGCTTTCGCTCCTCTTCAAGACGGGATTGCAGCTGGGAGGCGCGATCCTCGATGGCGGCTTGCGCCTCGTCGAGGACTTCCTTCGCCGACTGCCGTGCCTGCGCCAGCCGGCCCTCGGCCTCCGAAGCCATGCTGCTGAATAGATTCGAGCAACGAGCCTGTTCCCGCTCCGCGTGCTCCCGAAGCTGCGCCATCCACGCCTCCAGCGCGGATTGCGCACGGCTCAGCCCCTCCTGGGTTCGAATGTCGAACTCGGTGGCACGCTGTTCCACCTGTGCCGCCTTGGCCTCGAGGGACTGCAGCCGCTGCTCCAGGCCTGCGCTTGCCCAGGCTTCGAGCTGCGCTTGCAGCTCCCGGGCCGACGCCTCCAGACGCTCTACCGCCCCCTGGGCCGCCGTCTGAATCGAGTGGATGATAGCTTCGGGATTCTCGAAGACGCGCTGGAATTCCTGGAACTGAGCGAGCTGCCCGCGGCTGCGCTCGACGGTGGCTTCCGCCTCGCGCGCCACGGACTGCGCGTACTGCTGCGCCGTTTCGGCGATGCGCTGTTGTGCCTCGTCCACCGCGCGGGCGCTGAGCCCCCTAGCTTCCTCAGCCAGCACGGTCGCCATCTTTTGGCGGATGTCCTCCGCCTGCCGCTCGAGTTGCTCCCCTACTTCCTGCCGCAAGCGCTCGGCAGCCTCAGCCAGTTGTCCCTGAACAGTGCCGGCCCCCTTCTGCACGAAATCGAAGAGGGACTCTTGCAACTGCTTCTCGATGCCCCCCAGCAGGGCTCCCGACCGCCGCTCGGCTTCCTCCACGGCCGCCGAGCACTGCCGCAGTGACTTCGCCCAGATGTTGCGCGACGCCTGCGTCATCCCAGCGAGCTGTTTCTCGGTCTCTCGCAGGAGTTCAGCCTGCGCCGACTGAATCTGCTGCCTCGCTTGGCCCGCACTGCTATCGGCCAGGGCTCGAAGTTGCTGGGTCGAGCGCTCGACCAAAGCTTCGGCCAGCTTTTCGATCTGATCACCGGCGTGTCTGACGCCTTTCTGCTCAAACTCGTGGAGCGTGGCCTGCAGCTTCACGCGGAAGTCTTCTAGCAGGCTCGCGCACTGGGCCTGCAAGTCCTCCGGATCCGGAAGGGCGGGCTTCACGCCCGGTCGCAGATAGCCGTCGGGCTTGGCATCAGTTCGGGATCGCACTCGGGGTTCAGAAGCGGATGACCTGGGCACTGGACTGGCTCCCGTTGAAATGCAAAGGTTGCCGCAGCGACACGGCCCATGGGCTATAGTGTCTATCGGCAGTCATCTATATATCAATTATCTCACGAAACAATACTAACTCAAGAGTGGATCCGTCGAACACGGTGCGAACCGAGGGTTTCATCCATCACCGGGTTGGAATCGCTCCGCCTAGGGGGCAGCGGCCCTTTTCCTGCTGCCGAGTCCGTAGACGCCAGCACCCAGCGCGAAAAGCAGGCCGGTGAGCCCAAGGACCTTGGCGATGACCATTCCCGGGTGCGGTTCGTCGGTCGTTGGCAAGAGCGATAGCGCGATGGCCAGGCCGGTACTAGCCAGCCCAATACCGGCTACCGCGTGGGCGGTGGCCTTGCCTCCTGGCAGGCGCACGACGTCCGCCGCGGCCGGCTCGCGCTGAAGCCGAATCAAGGCAGCGAACACGAAGAGGTAGGGAACGAAGTAGGTTACCACACCGATGCGAACCAGGGCATCATACGCACCCCGTACGCTGGTGCCGGCCTGGCCGAGGAAGACGAAGATCATACCGCAGAGAGACTGCGTCCACAGGGCAATGTGGGGGGTCCGCCAGCGGGGGTGCAAGCTGCCAAAGACGGGGGGGAGAAAGCGATCGATGCCCGCCACGAAGGGCAGCCGGGCGGTGGCGGCCAGGTAGGCTCCG
>CADDZE010000052.1 GCA_902812465.1 Acidobacteriota bacterium
GGCCTTGACGATTTGTTGACTTCGTCCGCCCTTACTGGAGCGTCCAACCCTCTGCTCGGCGTCGGGACTAAGAACTGCCGGCCTGGAGACCGACCCAGGCGGAAAGCAGGCAAGCTGGCTGTACCGTGCATCTCCGAGCACCGTGCGCCACCCGCAACAGGGGAGGCTAATGCGAGCACTAGGAAAAGACCCCAAAAATCCTACACCCAGGGGGGCAGGGACGCCGGATTCCCAAAGCGAGCGCGACCTCATTGCTCGCGCTCAGCGGGGCGAGGAGACTGCCTTTGCCACTCTGTTCGAAATGCACCAGCGCCGCGTCTATGCGGTGTGCTTGCGCATGACCCGGAACCCCGCCGAAGCCGAAGATCTCACTCAGGAGGCCTTCCTGCAGGTCTTCCGCACCATTCGAACCTTTCGCGGCGATTCGGCTCTTGGCACCTGGCTGCACCGGCTGGTAGTCAACTTGGTCCTGATGCACCTGCGGAAGAAGAGAGCGCGGCGAGAAACCGCACCTGAACAGAGCCAGGACGCCCAGCGGTCCCGGGTTGAGCTCGGCAGGATCGATGCAACCCTCGCTGCCAGCCTGGATCGTATTCAGCTGTACCGCGCCATTGCCAGCCTGCCCAGCGGCTACCGCACCGTCTTTCTCCGGCACGACGTAGAAGGCTACGAACACCAGGAGATCGCCCGCATGATGAAGTGGTCAGTGGGCAACTCCAAATCGCAACTTCATAAGGCGCGCCAGAGGTTGCGTGACTACCTGCTAACCGGCAAGCCGGCAGGACGAAGGCGGACCAAAGCCGGAGCCCCAGCGCGCCCCTTGGAGGCTCATCAGGCCACTCCCAGCCTCACCTGAGTTTCCCCTCCATCGTGAGGCGCCCCTTTCAAAAACCCTTGCAACAGCCGGCGCGCATCAGAGCGCGCGGATCCGGGCGCCTGAGCTGCGGGAAATAGTTAAAATGGCTGCGTGTCGGGCCATCCTCGATACCGCTGGACAGCGTGCAACTGGGGCGCGCCGCGGGTTATCCAAGTGAAGGGGTGCTGCCACACGGAGATTTTGACACGGAGGAACAGAAGTCTATGGCGAACCTATCGGGTCTGGCAGCCGGCAGCAGGGTGATTAACCATGTGGTACCAGGTTGGAGGATGAAGCCTCGCGTCCTCGATTCCGTTCTTATATCGCTACTCCTCGTTTCCGGTCTGACCTCGCGCGGCCAGGCGCGAACATCGCTTCCAGGGGCCGCGCAGTCAGAATCTCAGCCTAACGCCACCCGACTGAAGGTGACCCACTACGACATCCAGGCGGAGCTCTTTCCCGCTACCCACATGTTGCGCGCCAAGGTGCACGTTGACTTCGTGCCCCAGACCGACCTGGCCTCCGCCAGCTTCAGGCTAAACAGCGCACTGAAAGTGAAGAGGGCCGAAGAGCCATCCGGGAAAGAGATCCAGTTCAAGCAGGACGGATTAAACCTGACGCTGACGCCTTCGAGCCCCTTCGCCAGGGATAAGACCGATTCGGTGATCGTGGAATACGCAGGAGCGCTGGCCAGCGCCGAGGGGAGTCCTGTGGAGGACCTGAAGCTGGCTTATATCGCTCCCGAAGGCTCCTACCTGCTATATCCCGCTTGTTGGTTCCCGGTGAACGGACCGGGCACCGACCGGTTCTCGGCCACCTTGAAGATCAAGGTGCCGACGGACGAAACGGTGATTGCTTCGGGCAAGCCCTCGGCGCCGGTCCGCGCCGCCGATGGCACCACCTACGCCTTCCAATATGACAAGCCGTCTTTTCCCGGCACCGTCATCGCCGGCAAGTACGTGGTTCAGCCAGCGACCGCGGTAGGCGCGGATATCACAACCTATCTCAAGCCAGGGCACGAGAAATTCTCCGGCCCTTACGGGGAGACAGCCGCCAAGGCACTCACTTTCTTTTCCGATAAGTTTGGTTCGCTGCCCAGTGGGCACTTGGCCGTGGTGGAGATCGATGACGGCACCGTGGGCGGGTACTCAGCACCGGGACTGGTAGCCCTGGCGTCCCGGGGATTGACGACGCCCGTGAACCAGAAACTGGTGGCTCACGAGGTATCGCACCAGTGGTGGCGCTGCCTGGTGAGTCCGTCCTCGCCCGACGACGCCTTCCTTGATGAGGGCCTGGCTACTTACTCGGCAGCCCTGTTTGTGGAAGCTACGGCGGGCGAGGCTGCCTTCGAAGATACTATGCACCAGATCGCCATCGAAGCGCTCACCCACGAAGACGCAGCGCCCATCGCGCAGGCCTCGCGCCTGCACGAATACACGCCGGAGTACAACTCCATTGTTTACAACAAAGGGGCCATGGTCTTTCACATGCTCCGCTGGGTGATCGGCGACGATGCCTACCTGAAGACGATGCGCACCCTCACTCAGCAATACGCTTGGAAGACCCTCTCGACGCGCGACTTCCAGAAGGCTGCCGAGCAGGCCAGCAACCAACAGCTGACCTACTTCTTCGCCCAGTGGGTGGACTCAACGGGAGTACCGCAGTTCAAGCGTACCTGGGCCGTCTACCGCACCCAGAACGGCTACCAGGTGATCGGCAAGATTCAGCAGGATCTCGACATCTTCCGCATGCCTGTCGAGATTCGTGTCTATCCCGAGTACCATCAGCCGGTCAACGAGCGCATCGAGATGGTGGGCACGACAGCCGACTTTACTATCAACACGCCTGCGCGCCCGTTGAAGGTGGTAATCGACCCCGCCAGCCGCATCCTGAAGATGGACGACCAGACCAAAACCGCGGTCCTGATGGCGCGGGCCGACCAACTGGTGCAACAACAGGCGCTACTCGAGGCCATCAAAGAATACCAGAAGGTCCTTGAAATCAACAAGAACAGCTCACTGGCCCACTATCGCATTGGCGAGACGCTCTTTAAGCTGCATAACTACAACGCCGCCATGGAAGAGTTCCGCGCCGCGCTCAACGGCGACTTGGAGCCGAAATGGGTCGAAGTCTGGAGTCACCTGAATATCGGCAGGATTTTTGACCTGACCGGCCAGCGCGACCGCGCGCTGAACGAGTACCAGAAGGCGCTCCAAACCAACGACAATACCCAGGGCGCGCTCGAGTTAGCTAACAAGTACACCCAAAAACCGTATACCGAAGATACCCGCCAGGCCGCGACAGGCTCCGGCAGCTAGCTGCCGCGGACCACTGGAGAGTCGCCTGGCTGCTTGGCTCGCCGCTAGGTACGGCAGGGAGCTGTCTCAGCAACACCCTGGCCGTGCGCGTATTTCAGACCCGTTAGTCTGGGACTGCTTACCCCTCGCCCCTGAATCAGCACTTTAAAGGTGCCGCCCATACCGGGTGGATAGAGCAACCGCTTCAGCTTCAGCCGCGCCTGAAGCTGACCCAAGGCCCCTTCAGTGGACTCGCAGAGGTCGGCGAACTGCGTCGGCTCGCCCAGGGCCATTAGGAAGCGCTCTTGCGTCGTGAATCCCAGGAAGTCCAGGCCGGCTTGGCGGCCAGCGTCGATCAGGGCGCTGAAGTTGACGTGAGCGGTCAGGTCTTGCTCGCCAGGAGCGCTTAAAACATCTTCGTGCGGCGTGTGTCCGCGATAAGCCATGAGGGTGCCGGCGGGACGATCGCGGGTATAGAGCCGCTCCGCGAGGTCGCCGTAATCGATCGTCAGCACGAATCCGCGGTGCAACTTGGCGGCCACAGCTTGAATCCAGTCGAGGGCCGCGAGGTTCACCTCGGCCTGCGCACCCTCCTCCAGATTCTTGGCGTAGCGGGCCACGTAGGCAGCGATACGCGGATCACTGATAGGGCCGAGCGTCTTGCGGAGTGCCTTGCCCTCTGCGGTAACGTACACCTCCTTCAGGCGACCGCCGTCCCGAACGACCACTGCTACCGGAAAGGCATCGACCAGCTCGTTCGAGAAGAAGCACCCCGCTAGCGGCGTAAGGTCTGCCAGCGTGCCCTCCAGCCGGACCCGGTGCTCGAAGCCGCTTCGCGCCAGCGGCTGCCGCAAGCGCTTTCGGGCCGGCGCGGCGGGCTCGATGGCCACGTATTGCAGCGCGGCGGCGAAGTCCGGCCGCTGACGCTCGGCCCACGCCAGGAAATCGCAGGCGAACAACCCTCGCCCTGCACCCTGTTCCACCCACGTGAAGGTCGGCGGCCGGCCCAGTTGCTCCCACATTTCCGCCGCCTGCCGGCCAATGAGGCGTGCGAACACCGGATGCAGGTCGGCGCTGGTGAAGTAGTCGCCGGCGACGCCCGTCCGTTCCTGGCCGCGCATGTAGTAGCCGTGCTCTGGATGGTAGAGGCAGAGGGCCATGTAATCGCGGAAGGTGATGCGGCCGGCCTGGCGAATGACATCGAAGAGGGCGGCTTGGAGTGGCGTGCACATTGGCCAAACCTGACCGGCGAATGAAGCCGCGGGGCTCGCCTGCCTAGGAATCGAGCAGCTTCAACTTCATCGCTGCGCCGCCTTCAGCTTGGCGTAGGTCTCCTGGAACACCTGCAGCGCTGCGTCGTCATAGAGCACGAAGTAGATCTTCTCCAGGCTGCTGCGGGACTTGAGATGCTCGAGCACTTCCCCAATCATGATGCGCGCGCATTCTTCCATGGGGAAGCCGGCGATGCCGGTGCCGATGGCGGGGAAGGCGATGCTCTTCAGTCCCTTCTCCTCAGCGCGCAGCAAGGTATTCTTAGTGGCGAGGCGTAAGGATTCCGCCGTGGTGCGGCCACCCAGGCGCATGCTGGCCGCATGAATCACGTAGAGGGCCTTCAAATTGCCTCCGGTGGTCACCGCGGCCTCCCCCAGAGGGATAGGACCGATGCGTTCGCACTCCTCCTCAATCTTCGGCCCTCCCTTACGGCGAATGGCCCCCGCTACGCCCGCGCCCAGGACGAGGTCGTTGTTGGCAGCGTTGACGATGGCGTCCACCGCCATATCGGTGATGTCGCCTTTCTGGAAGAAAATCTTAGCCGGCATGGCAGACTCAGCAGTGGGGACCGTTAGCCCAAACTTCGTTCAGGGCGCGCCGCACAAAGACGCGCACCATGTGCCGCCGGTACTCCATGGTGGAGGCGGAGGTGCGAAGGGGTTTGGCCGTACGGATTGCTTCGTGAGCCACTTCGTCCACCAAGGAGGGATCGTAGCGCTTACCCTTGAGACGGGCCGCCGCTTCCACCAGTCTGGGAGCCGGATTCACCGCTGTCAGGGCGATACGTACATCCTGGCACACGCCGTCGCTAGCCCAGCGCATGGCCACGGCGACGCCGGCCAGCGGATAATCAATCGAGTTGCGGATGCGCAGCTTCTTGTAGGTACCCTTCCAGCCCGCGCTCGACAGGGGAATGCGGACGGCGGTAAGAATCTCGTCGTGGCGTTTGGTCAGCCGCACCCAGCCGTCGTTCACGTACAGCTCACGAAGCGGGATTTCCCGCTCACCCCGGGGGCTGGCGAGGCGCACCGTCGCAGCCAGCGTCATCAGCGCTGGCGCTGTGTCCCCGGAGAACACCGCCCAGCAAACCGAACTGCCTGGGGCGACGTGACACACCGTACCCTCCTTCTTGAGGCAATAACCGAGCGACTCGCGCCAGAAGGCCGACTGGTTGTAGTAGAGGCAGCGTGTATCCAGGCACAGGTTGCCGCCGAGTGTTCCCATATTGCGCAGCAGCGGGCTGGCGACCGTCTTGGCCGCGGCCTGGAGTACGGGAAAATATTCCGCGACGACGGGAGATTGCGCAAGACGGGTGATCGTTGTCAGCGCGCCCAGCTCGAGGCCCGCTTCCCGATCGAAGCGGATGAAGTCCAACTCGCGCACGCCCTTCAGGTCCACCAGCACGCGCGGCGAAAACAGTCCTTGCTTCAGGCTAGGGACCAGATCCGTGCCGCCAGCGATCATCTGCGCGTCAGGCCCATGGCGCTCCAATTCCTCTAGAGCGCCCTCCAAGGTGCGCGGCCGCACGACTTCAAAAGAGGGAAGGCTCACCAGCTTCCTCTCCGCAAGTGAAATCCCAGGGCGCAGCCCGCCACTGCTACATCCTGGCCCCCGTCCCCGGGCTTTTCCACTCGGCCTGCTGCTTCTCTTGCAGCGCCCTTAAGATTCTCTCCGGCGTCACGGGCAGCGTATCAATCCACACACCCACCGCGTCGTAGATGGCGTGAGTGAGCGCCGGAATGGTTGCCGCCAGCGAACCTTCACCGGCTTCTTTCGCGCCGAACGGGCCCTCTGGATCGTTCGACTCGACGAGGATGGTTTCGACCGGCGGCGACTCGAGCGTGGAAGCGGTGCGGTACTCGAGCAGGCCGGCGTTTTTGATGCGCCCGTTCTCGTAGTCGACGACTTCCTGCAGCGCCTGTCCCAGCCCCATCCACACCGAGCCGATCACCTGACCTTCGACGTTCATCGGATTGATCGCCTTACCGCAATCGTGCGCCACCACGATGCGGTCCACAGTCACACGGCCCGTCTCCGGATCGACCGTCACCTCGACGGCCTGGGCGCTGTAGCTGTAAGCCGGGGACGGGCCGACGCCGGCGCCCTTAAACGTGCCGCCCCGCGATTCTTCGGGCGTGTTGTAGCTGCCCCTGGCGGTCAAGACGCCCGCGGGGCCGGCGGCCAGGCGCGCCGCCTCGGCCAAGGTCAGCGAGAGCGGGCAGCCGTTGCGGCCGAGCACGCGCCCGCCTTCCATTAGGAGATCCTCTTCCGCCACGCCGTAGGCGCGCGCCACCGCCTGGAGCATCCGGCGCTTAGCGTCGCGCGCCGCGGCGATGGCAGCGTTGCCGGCCATGAAGGTAACCCGGCTTGAGTAGCTCCCCAGATCAACCGGCGTGCGCGCCGTGTCTGCCGCCACAATTCTCACCTGCTCCAGGGGCAGCCCCAACTCGGCCGCTACCACCTGCACCTGCACAGTGTCCGATCCCTGGCCGATTTCAGAGGCGCCGGTGAAGATGGTCACCCCACCCTGGCGGTCGACGGAGAGGTTCACGGTGCTCTGCGGCATGGCCGAGCGAATGATGGGATTGGCGGCGCCGCTCACATAATGACTGCCGGCAAAGCCAATGCCTTTCCCATAGGGCAGCTTACCGTACTTCTCCTTCCAGCCAGAGCGCTCCACCACCCGGTCAATACATTCCGGATAGCCATAGCTGAGCACGCGGAGGTTGTTGAGGGTGACACAGGGTGGGTGCAAGAGGTTGCGGCGCCGGATCTCGACCGGGTCGAGGCCCAGCACGGAAGCGATGCGGTTTAACTGCTGCTCGAAAGCGAAGCGGGTGTTGACCGTCCCATGACCGCGCATGGCGCCGCAGGCTGGCTTGTTGGTTAGCACGCGATAGCCGTCGAACTTCACGTTAGGGATGTCGTACATGGCATTGAGGAGCTGCCCGGAGTAGAGAATGGTCACCACGCCATACCCGCAATAGGCGCCGCCATCCTGGATGATGCGCGCCTCCACCGCCGTCAGCTTGCCCTGGCGGGTGACGCCCGTCTTCAGCTCGACAATCTGCCGCGGACGCCCACGGTTGGCCAGGAACACTTCCTCGCGCGTGTAAGTGATTTTCACCGGGGCGCCCGCTTTGCGCGCCAGCACCGCCGCCGCCAGCTCAAGCGGGATAACCTCACTCTTGCCGCCGAACCCGCCCCCCACCAGCGGCTTGATCACCCGCACCTTCTCTTCGGGCATCTGGAGGGTAGCGGCCAGGGTCTTCTTCAGATAGTAGGGGACTTGGGTCGACGACCACACGGTCAGAGTGCCGTCTTCCGCGTCGTAGCGAGCCAGCGTCGAGTGGGGCTCTAAGGCAGCATGCGTCACCTCGGGGCAGTCAAAGCGGTCCTGGCGGATATAGTCGGCCTGGGCAAAGCCTTCTTCCACGTTGCCGAAGTGGTGATGGTATTCGCGTTCGATGTTGTGCGGCCGGTCGTCGTGGATCAGGTTGGTCTCGGCCTGCATCGACTGCTCGGGGTCAAAATAGGCGGGGAGAACCTCATAGTCGACGCGGATCAGGCGGAGGGCGTGCTCGGCAATCGCCTCGCTTTCGGCGGCCACCGCGGCGACGTTGTCACCGATATAGCGAACCTTGTCGACACAGAAGATCGTCTCATCGTGGCCCACGGGTAGAATGCCGTATTTCACGGGCGTTTCTGCACCCGTCACCACCGCGCGCACCCCGGGCAGGCGCTCCGCCGCCGAGGTATCCATCGAACGAATGCGGGCGTGCGCGTGAGGGCTATGCAAGATCTTACCCACCAGCATCCCCGGCAGCGTGAGGTCATCAGCGTACTTCCCCGCCCCGGTCACCTTGTCGACGGCGTCGACCATCGGCACGCGGGCGCCGATCGGCGAGCTCTGCGTGGTTGTTTCTCCCATGCCTGCCCCCCAGGTCGTCTTACCCTTCAGCCGCAACGCTATCCAAGTCTGCTTCCGCCGCTATCCTCCCTGACCAGCCGCGGCGACGCCTGATTCCTGCTTTTCCAGTAACTCGATCGCCTTGCGCACCGAAGCGATGATTTGCACGTAGCCGGTGCATCGGCATAGGTTGCCGGAAAGCGCCTCGTTGATTTCCTGGTCCGTGGGACGAGGGTTGTGAGCCAGCAGGTGTCTGGCGGTCAGAATCATCCCCGGGGTGCAGTAACCGCACTGGGCTCCGCCCTCGTCACAGAAGGCGCGCTGCAGTGGCTCCAGCTGGCCCTCACAAGCAATACCCTCGATGGTGGTGATCTCACAGTCTTGGTAGGAGACGGCAAGCATCAGGCAGGCCATCTGCGGCTCGCCATCGACCAGCACCGTACAGGCGCCGCAGCTCGAATCGTCGCAGCCGCGCTTGCTACCCGTCAGGCCCAGGTCCTGCCGAAGAACATCGAGCAAGAGGCGGTTGGGTGCGATTTCGAGCTGATAGTCTCGTTTGTTGACACGAAGTCGAATGTTTTCTTTGTTCACAGCGTTTGTCCGTTTGCCCGGGGTCGGTGGTGGCCTGGTGTTCCGGGCAGCCGCTTGTACGTGTTTTCAATCACTTGATGGCTTCGTTCCTTCAATTTTTGTGTTTGCCGTTTGCTCAAACGTCCGCCCCTGATCTTCCCTTTGAGTCCCAGACGGGCGGCCGCTTCTCGAGGAAGGCGTGCAAGCCTTCAACCGCATCGGGGAGGCGCAGGAGTTCTTCTAGGTAGAGCCGTTCCGATTCCCGCAGCGCCGCCTCCCATTCCCCTCGCGTGCCCCATCTCGCCGCCTTGCGGGCGATAGCCAGGACTCCCTGGCTCTGAGCCAGCAAGCAGCTCTCGAAGCGCTCAAGCTGCTCTTCAAACCGTTCCGGCGAGGCCACCGCGTTCACCAGCCCAAAACGTTCGGCCTCGGCAGCGCCGAGGGAACGGCCGGTTAGGAGAATCTCCAGCGCCCGCTTCTCTGGGATTGCCTTGGGCAACAGGACAGACGCCAGCGGCGCAAAGCAGCCGACGCGGATTTCGGGCTGGCCGAAGCAGGCGTCTTCGGTGGCCACCGCCAAGTCGGAGGCCAGCACCAGCTCCATGCCCCCGCCCAGGCAGTGACCGCGCACCGCCGCCACCACCGGTACCGGCGCATAAAGGATGGTACGCACCAAGGCGTGGAACTCCGCCAGCATCTCGGGCGCCCGCTCCGGAAAGTGGTCCCGGATCTCAACCCCGGCGCAAAACGCCTGCTCACCCGCTCCCCGCATCTCGATAAGCTGGGCATCCGGCATGACCGCTTCCAAGGCCTGGCGAAGCTCGCGAATGGCCGCGATATCGAGAATGTTCAGCGGTGGCCGGTTGATGATCAGCCGGGCCACGCCGCCGCGGCGTTGCACGCCCACAGCTGCCGTGCACCTGTGCGTCCCTTCCATGGTTGATGCCGGATCGGCTACCGGGTAGAAGGTGAGCGGTCAAGGGTCAGCCTCCGCTCCATCCGGGCGTTTTCCCCGTCCTTCCCGACGGCTCGCAGCCCTGCGATGCTTTTCAAAGCGGGGGCAGGTGTCCGCCCCTAGAGTTCTTCCTTCTTAGGCACGATCCAGTCCTTCTCCTTGAAAATCGACCGCAACGCTTCTTTATCCTCAGCGGTGGGCAGGACGGTCGGCAGGTAAGCGGCGTACTCCTGGGCCGTCAGCTGCTCGCCCTCGACCGTATAGTACTGCCCGGCATAGCGCCCGATCTGCCGGTTGAAGCGGATGTCCGGAACGCGCAGCCTGGGCTGTTCTTCCGGAATGAGCTTGTTGATCAGCTCGGTCAGCTTCACGCACTCTTCGCGGTAAAGCTGGCGGGCGTGATCGTTCAAATTTTCCTTATCCACCTCCGGGCCGGCTTCCCGCTCGTTGTAGCGCCCCTTGAGGCCCCAGACGTAAGCCCAGTGCGCCGAGGACGAGTGGTCGGTGCCGAACAGGTCAAACGAGGTGGGCAGCCACTTGTTAAAGTACCGCTGCATAATCGCGGTGGGAATCTTCCCTGCCTGCACGATGCGGCGCAGGCCGTTGTTACCCGTACCGAGGTGGAAGGATTCTTCCTTCAGCATCGGCAGCATGCTTTGCGCCAGGGGCTCGAAAGCGGAGTAGGACAGCATGGTGAGCTGAAACTTGCCGTCGCGGTCGACGAACTGCGTGTAGGTATAAAAGTCCAGCCAGTTTTCGACGCTTTCATTGAACGCGCCCAGCAGGCGGTCATCGGTGTAAGCGCGGCGTTCGAGCAGCTTCTGCGCCTCGATGCGGCCGGAGCGGCCGAACTGGGTAATGAGCAGATGGCTCATCTGCCAGCCGTGGCGCATCTCCTCCGTCATGACGCGCACCAGGCTGAGATAGTCATAGCGGCTGGGAGCCGTCTCGAAAAGGTTGCGCTGCTGCTCGACGGAGGCGAACTCCGTATCCCCCTGGTAGACGATCAGGTTCATGGCCGCGTCGCGAATGCGCTGGTCAGGAATGTGCATCACCGTCTTCCAGCGCAACTGCCCTTTGTAATCCCCAAACTCGATTTCGTTGTGTGGCAATTGGCCGTACTTCGCCTCGAACTTGTACTCGCGGAACTCCGGCGCATCCAGCCCAATATCCTTCTGCCAACCGTAGAAATAATCGATCCAATCATCGAAATTGGAGATGCGTAACATGACTTCCTCCTTTCAACTTACCCTCTTCCCCTCCACGGCAACCGTCGTCCAGCGTGGGCTCGGTGAAAAGGCGGGGCGGACACCGCTCGCTCGGAACCGAGCATTCCTCCCTTTCGCCATTACGGGGCCCTCCGCCGGGCGGTCTTGCCCGCCCGCGGCCGAGCTCCCGTCAGCGGCTCGCCAGGGGACGTTCCGCTGCAGCCAGCGCGCCAACCGCTGGAAGTAAGCCAGCTTGGCAGTCCGCGTCAGGCTGCCGTTGCGCCCGCTGGTCGAGGGCAGCACGAAGACGCGGGCGCCGGCAATTCTGGTTCGCTGCCACCCGAGCCTGGCGCGGCGCCCGCTAGAGCGCTCGTAGGCCAGCTTGCCGTTGAACGCCACCACGCGCGGCGCGCTGGCGCGCAGCTTCTGGGCCAGCACGGGAACGCCGCGGCGATAGTCGGCGGCGCGCAGCTCGCTGCTGGAGCGTGACCAGCGCTTCACCACGTCCGTTAATCCCAGCCCGAATTCGAGCAGCCGCGCGTCGTCTTCGGGACCCAGCCGTTGCGGCACCAGGCCAGACTCGTAGAGAAAGTTCCAGAACTGGTTCCCGCGCCCGGCATAGTAATGGCCAATGCGCGAGGAGCGTTCTCCGGGGTTGAATCCGACGAACACCAGGCGGAGACCCGGGCGGAGATAGTCGGGCAGTTCCCTGTGCATCGTCGAAAGCGGGCGCGAGCCGGCAGCTTAGGCGCCCTCCCCACCCTGCCTCCCCACTCCCAGTTCCTGTCCGCTGGCAGCTCCCCGCAGTCGCGCTGCCTCCCGGCACCTGGCCAGGAAGAGCTCGAAGATGCGCAATTGCTCCGGGCGATGGGTAAGCTCCTCGGGGTGCCACTGCACGGCTAGGAGAAACGGGTAATCACCCGCCGCTTCGATGGCTTCCACCAGCCCGTCTTCGGAGTGTGCCGTCACCTTCAAGCCGCGGCCCAACCGCCGGATGGCCTGATGATGCAGGCTATTCACCGGGCAGCTTCCCTGGACGGCCCGCGCCAGCCACGATTGCGGCTCGGTCAGAGTGATGCGGTGCGTCAAGTCGCTGCGGCTGCCGGTCTGACGGTGGTTGAGGGCCGCCGGCGAATCCTGCGGCAGGTCCTGGTAGAGGGTTCCACCGAATTTCACATTGATCATTTGCGAGCCGCGGCAGATGCCAAGAATGGGTACACCATGCACCCAGGCGCGATCGAGGAGCCGAAACTCGAAGTCGTCCCGCCGCCGGTTGACTGTCACGTTGTCATAGCGCATCACCTCGCCGTAGAGAGCGGGGTCCACGTCCTCCCCGCCGGCGAACAGGATGCCGTCGTAATCCTCGGCACGGACGTGCGCACCCTCCTCGTGGGTGAGCAGCCGGATCTCTTCCGGGCGCGCGCCGGCTGCCAGCAGGGCCTGAAGATACTTCGATTCCCGGCCTTTGGCCCTTTCCCTATCCGACACGGAGATGGCGATTCGCATGGAAGGCTCGCATCCGAACAAGCGTCAGTGCCGCCCCTTCTCGCTGGCTTGCCTCGCTTGGAGTTCGGAAGCGGAATCTGGTCGGCCCCCCGCAAGGTGCACGCCCCCGACCCTGCCTCTTCACTTCGCCTGAAACTTCGGTGTCCGCTTCTCCACGTACGCCGCCAGACCCTCGTGGGCATCCTCGCTCTGAAAGAGGTGCTGCTGCAGCTCGCGCTCGAGCGCCAGGCCTTCGTAGAACGACATCTCCAACCCGGACTGCACCGCGCGCTTGATGCGCCCCACCGCCCGCGAGGCCTTCTGCGGTGGGAGGAACTGCCGGGCGTAGGCTGTGACCTGCTCAAAGAAGGTATCGCGGTCGAACACCTGGTTGACCAGGCCGATCTCCTCCGCTTCCTCGAAGGAGAACGTCCGGCCGGTCGCCATCAGCTCGATGGCCCGCGACTTGCCCACCAGCCGAGCCAGGCGCTGCGTTCCGCCCGTCCCGGGCAGCACGCCGAGGGCGACTTCGGGCAGCCCGATCTTCCCCGCGTCTTGCCGTGCCAGCCGGATGTCCGCCGCCAGCGCAATCTCCAGGCCGCCCCCCACCGTATGGCCGTTGAGCGCCGCGATCACCAGCTTGGGCGTTTGCTCCAGGCGGTTGAGCGTTTCATTGGCGTGCAGGCAGAAGTAGTACTTGAACTCCGGCGTCACGCTGGAGAGCATCTTGATGTTGGCGCCGGCCGAGAAGAACTTGTCGCCCGCGCCGCGTAGGATCAGGACGTGGACCTCCGGGTCCATGCGCGCCTGGAGGATGGCCGCGTCGAGCTGCTGCATCATTTCGTAGGTGTAGGTGTTGGCCGGCGGATCGTTCATCTCGATCCAGGCCAGGCCGCCCTCGGTCCGGTAATTGATCAGGCTGGGAGTGGAGAGCGTTGCGGTTGCCATGTCGGTGTCCTTTCGTCGTGTGTTGGATGACGTTCAGCCCACCAGCCGCCGTGCAGCGGCGCGGCCGCCGTTGCGCGAAGGGTGCCCATCACCATGCCGCGCGGCGCTAAGCGCGCCCGCCCTGGGGCTCCGCTCGTCGCCGGCCCGGGCGCTGTAGATGCCGTGCAGGAAGATGTCGGCCATCTGCTCCGCACAACTGGAGGCGTCGGGATCCACCTTCGGGTTGTACCAGGTATAAATCCAGTTCATCATGCCGAACAACGAGAGCACGGCCAGCCGCGTCTTGAGCCGCTTCAGGCGATACGCCTGCCGGAGCGCTTCCACCTGCTCGGCGCACAGCTGGTAGTAAGCGCGCTTGAGGGCGTGCACCTCACGGCGCCCCTCGTCCTCGAGCCACTCCTCTTCATGGGTGAGCACCTTCATCTCGTTCGGGTGGTCGAGAAAATACTGAAGGTGGACGCGGATGAGGGTCCGCAGCCGCTGCTCGGGATCGGCCAGGGAGGCTACGGCCGCCCGCGCGCGCGCCAGGATGTCTTCGAAAGCGTGGCGCTGGATGAGGTATAAGAGCTGCTGCTTGCTCGAAAAATAGTAATAGAGGCCGGCCAGGCTTACCCCGGTGGCCCGGGCAATATCGCGGATCGACGTCTGGTGGTAACCACGGCTGCGAAAGAGGGCGGCCGATTGGCGCAGAATCTCCTCCAGTTTGCGGTCGTAGCGCGGGCGTGCACCATTCCGGAGCTGCCCGAGCCCTCCACCCGCCCCGTTCGCCTTCTGGCGGCTGCCGGCCAAGTCGCCTCCAATCGAACGTTCGTTCGAGTCCAGTGTAGCGCAATGGGACTGCCTGTCAAGCCGTCTGCACCATCCCGCGTGGTTCCATAACCCGGCCGGGGGAGAATCGCGTCGCGAATGTAGACAACGTGAACAGCGTCGCGCCCGCCGTCCGCCCGCCCTCATAGCGGACGATGTATCCTTGCCGTGACGAAGGCTGACAAACACCACGTGGTTCGGACGAAAGGCGCCCGCAAGGGTACATTTGACCAAACGAACCGGATATGTTGTTGAAAAACCAAGGCCGGTGTGCAAAAAGCCTGACGGAACAGCCCCCTCCATCACCGGTGCGCCAGCGCGCTTTAACCCGATTCCCCTGGTCCGACTTGAGGCTGAACCGGATTCGTCGTATACTCTCGCCCGGGAGAAATGGCCTTCAGGTTATCTCTCCCGCCAGTGTGCGTCGTGCGAAACGCGTTCCTGCGGTTCGCTGAGGGGGGCGACGCCACGGGCATTGCAGGGACCCGCCATGCCTGGCAGGCTCCGGCACGGTGGGCAAATTTTGGCTGAACAAAAGGAGGCTTTATGCGCAAGAGGATTTTGCTTGCCCTCTTTGCCACGATGGCGTTTGGCTGCCTGGCGTGGGCCGACAGCGGAAGCTGGACCGGCAGGGTCAGCGATGACAAATGCGGCGCCAAGAACCACGACGCGGCCTGCGTCCGCAAGTGTGTGGACGGGGGCGCGAAGTATGTCCTGGTTTCACGCGGCAAAGTCTACCAGTTGGACGCGCAGGACAAGTTCAAAGACTACGCCGGAGAGCGGGTGAAGGTGGCGGGCGAGCTAAACGGTGACACGATCACCGTCTCTTCCGTCGAGAAGGCGGCCCGCAAGTCGAAGAAAGCCTCGTCCGGCGGTTAGTGAGCTGAATAGAACACGCAGGTCAGACGGGAAGGCCGCCCGGGGGGGCGGCCTTTTCTATCTGCTTCAAGGTGAGTAACTGGGATATGGAACCGAAGTCCGATGCACCAGGAAAGCAGGAGTGGAGCGTCCGGCGCGTGGGCAGCGTGACGTTTGCCATCTCGAAGCCCAAACGGAATCCACGCAAGCTGCGCCAGGCACGGCTGAAGAACCGGCGGCGGGCACGCTAATTCATCGATGGATGCAACTCTTCGCCTCTGCGGGGCCTCTATGAGTGGGGGCAGGCGGGCGCGGGTGGAATGGCCAGTGGTCGATAGGCTGAAAAAGGTCAGTTTGCTGGCAGCGGCCACGTTACTCGCGATGGCTGTCGCGCGAGCTGACCAGCCGCTCAGCCAGGACGATGTAAACCTGCTGCTGATCGGCGGAGCCAGCCAGGCCAAACTGATCGACCTGATCCAGACGCGCGGCATCGATTTCCAGATGACGCCGGAGCTGGCTAAGAAGTTTCGTGGTGAGGGTGCCAGCGACCAGGTTATCCAGGCACTCGAAAAGGCCAGCAGCCAGCTGATCGGCAAGTCGGGCTCCTCCAGCGAGTCGGCGGAGGAAGCCAAAGCGCGCGAGCGGGGCGGCGCCGCGGTTGCTCCGGCAGGCTCGGCAGGCCAAGGTGCGTCATCGCCCGGCAGCGCGTCCGCCTCGGCGCCAGGGGGCAGCGAGGCATCCTCTAAAACCGGAAATGCGTCTGCGTCAGCCGCCCCGAAGGACAACGCCAAGGCGTTGAACCCCGCCGCGGGGCCGGCGGTTAGCTCCGGAAAACTGAGTGATCCCACGCCGGAGCAAATTCAGAAGATCATTCAGGAGTTTGCCGCCAAGGAGACCTTGTTCAAGCAGGCGCGCAACAACTACACCTACCACCAGATCAACAAGGTCGAGACCCTCGATGCCGATGATCAGCCGACCGGCGTCTGGCAGCAGGACTGGGACATCCTCTATGATGACAACGGCAAGCGCATCGAGCGCGTCACCTACGCTCCCCTGGACACGCTGAAGGATATCCAGATCACGGAAGAGGATCTTGACGCCTTCCGCCACATTCAGCCGTTCGTGCTCACCACCGACGAGCTCCCCGATTACGACATCCAATACCTCGGCCACGTCAAGCTGGATGAGCTCACCACCTATGTCTTTCGCATTCGCCCCAAAGAGATCAAGAAGGGAAGGCAATACTTCCAGGGCGAAGTCTGGGTGGACGACCGCGACCTGCAGATCGTCAAAACCGAAGGCAAGCAGGTTCCCGAGATCCGAACCAAGCACGGGGGCGAGAACCTGTTCCCGCGCTTCACCACTTACCGCGAACAGATCGATGGCAAGTTCTGGTTTCCTACCTTCACCATCGCCAAGGACACGCTCTACTTCTCCAGCGGCCCGGTGCGCATCAGGGAGATCATCCGCTACACCGACTACAAGCAGTTCAAATCCACCGTCAAGACGCGCGTCATCAGCACGGCCAGCGGACTGCCGGACCAGCAGAAACCCGATCCCGGGAAGAAGGATCAGGCCGCGCCGCACCAGCCCTGAAGCGGGCCGTTCCGGTCGGCAGTCGCCAGCCTGGCGGCCCTGCCAGCGGCCGGCCGTTGCTTAGCGGTCTTCTGGCCGGGCCTGCTTTTTGAACAGTTCCGCCACGCGCTCGAGCGTGTCGATCGCGGCGACTGGTTTATCCGGCCGCAGGCGGAGGATGCGCGGGAACCGCAAGGCGTAGCCGCTCTCATGCCGGTTCGAGCGCTGGATGTTGTTAAACGCCACTTCGAGCACCACGCTGGGCTCCACCGTGCGGCGAAAGCCCTGGTCGTCGATGGTGTGTTGCTTGAAATATTCCGTCATCTGTGCGATTTCGGCATCCGTTAATCCCGAGTAGGCTTTGCCGATATTCACCAGCCGGTCGCCGTCGCGCACGGCAAAGGTGTAGTCAGAAAGGACGCCGTGGCGCTTGCCGTGGCCGTACTCGACCGCGGTGACGACCACGTCGAGCGTGGCCATGGGACGCTTCAGCTTTAGCCAATAACGGCCGCGCCGTCCCGGCGTATACGGTGCATCGGCGGCCTTAGCCATGATGCCTTCGTTACCGCGAGCCAGCGCCGCCTCCAAGGCCCGCTGCGCCGCGTCGGCACCGCTACCCCAAACCGCGCGCGAGAGCTGGAGGCGCGGCTCCAGCGTGTTGCCGAACAACGACTCTAGCCGCTCGCGGCGCCGGCTCCAGGGCTCATCAAACAGAACCGAGCCCTGGTGGTAGATGACATCGAAGGCGACAAAGGCCACGGGCACTTCCAGCGGCAGCCAAAGGTCGGGCTGCTTGCGTCCCAATCGCTTTTGAAGCTGGGTGAAAGGAAGGGGCCGGCCGTCGCGCCAGCCGACGATTTCGCCGTCCAAGATGAAATCACCCGGGAGCGCTCGGATGAGGGGAATCAGCTCGTGAAACTCGACGATCTCATCAAGGGTACGCGAGAAAAGCTTCACCTCGCTGCCGCCCTTGTGAGCCTGGGCGCGGATGCCGTCGTATTTGTCCTCGATCCAGGCGCCGCCGGGAAATGCCTCCATCAGGTCTTCCGCGCTATCCGCCGGACTAGCCAGCATGAAGCCGACGGGATGCATCAGCCGGAGCTGCGCTTCGCTAAGCTTGCCGGCGGCAGCCAGGCGCGCCGTTGCCGCAATATCGCCCAACAACATGTTGGCGCGCTGGACGTCATGCCGGGGAACGGCGAAGGCCTGCGCGAGAGCTTCTTCCACCAGGCTCTCCTTTAGTCCGATGCGCAGGTCGCCGGTGAGAATCTTGATGAGGTACTTGGCTCCGAGGGGACCGGCACGGGCCAGCAGCGCTTCCAACCGTTCCACCTTCAGGGCAGGGCCGCGGCTTTGCGCCAGCGTACGGAAGGCAGCCTCGACATCCGCCAAGGAGAGCTGGCTTCCCGGCAGGCGCGCCAGAACTTCCTCCGCCGCGCCACCCAAGTCGCCGTGCCGCCGGTAAACTTCCGCTAGCCTCTCCGAATCGATCCGCGCCAGCCGGCTCACTGCCTGCCAAGCCAGCGATCCTCCCACCGCTACCGTCCGCTCCTCGTGCTGCGGGAAAGCACGCGCCGTCAGGTAAAGCGCGGCGCGCGGCCGGTCGTCCTCGTCGAGCGAGCGGAGATAGTCCGCCATAATGCGAACCTTCTCAGTCTTCCTGGTGGTGGCCGCGACCGCCTCGCAGGCCGCGGCAAAGCGCTCCAGACTCATGGGCTCAATGATGGCAAGGCAATGGCGACTGGCCAGAGACCAAGGCCGCTGGAATTGGGCGGCGCCTGCACCTCTGCTGATCTCCGGTCTTTTGTTCGAGGGCCGCCGCGGGTGGTTTGGAACATTTGGTCCTCGAGAGGTGTCTAAGGGGGCGCGTTGAGCCAACCGCCGGCGGCGAGCTCCGGAAATCGAATGCCGATGGTCGGAGGGACGCCATGCTTGACCACGTGTTGCTGGACGCTCCGGCGGAGGGAACGCGTGCGCACCTTGCGAGCCGCCGCATCCTTTGTGCACTGCCCGGCGTGCTGGGATGGACGCTCGCGCTGTTGCTGACGGCGCTCGCCTCCTTGCTGACCACTCGTGCCTTGCCGATTCCTGCTCGTACCACTTTTCTGCCCGGGCCTCCCGCTGGGCGCACTCCCTCTCCTCATCGCTCGCATCTCACACAACCTAGGAGCCGTGCTAGCCTGGCCGCGCCCGCCATGATTTCCCGCGGGGTTGAACGGCTGAGAAGCCACGCGCCCCGGAGCCACGAGGTTCCAGCCCCCGGCCCCGAGCTGATTGGCGCTCTACCCGAAGGCGCAGCGGGAAGCGCAGGGCTGCCGGGCGGAATCGGAATGACCGGGTCGCTGCCTCTGCCTCCACCCCCGCCTCATGTAGCAGCGACGACGCCAGCGCGCTTGCATGTGGGGGGAATGGTCGAGGCCGCGAAGCTGATTTACCAAGTGAAGCCGGAGTACCCGGCGCTGGCCAAGCTGGCTCGCGTGCGAGGCAAAGTGCGACTCCAAGCGGTAATCAGCAAAGGTGGAACCGTGGAGCATCCCAAAGCGCTCGAAGGCCATCCGCTGTTGATACCCGCGGCTCTCGCGGCCGTGGCTCTTTGGCGCTACCAGCCCACGCTGCTGAACGGCCAGCCCGTCGAGGTGGAGACGGAGATCGATGTCACATTCACGCTGAACGAGTAGCCGGCACCACCTCCACCAGCGCGTTGTAATCAGGGACGCCGCTCGCGTCCAAACGGCCGCTAGGAATCAGCACGTTGACCTCAGGCCAGTGGCCCTGCAGGCAGCCGGGCTTGATGCGATCGATCTTCACCCGGCCCTTAAAGCAGCCCGTGTCGCTGCGCAGGGTGACGGGGTCGCCGTCGCGGAGGCCGAGCCGGGCCGCATCCTCGGCAGAAATGAGGATGTCGCGACGCCCAGCACCCGTCAGCGGATCCTCGCTGCCCTGCACCATGCTGTTGAACTGGCGCCCGCGCCGCGTCGAAAGCAGGAAGCGCCCTGGCGGAATCTGCTCCTCGGGAAGGTCGACAGCGGTGAAACGGCCCTTGCCGTCAGGGGTCAAAAAGCGGTCAGCTAGCAGGCGAGGGCCACCGTACTGGAAGTTATCACCCTTTTTGCGCAGGGCGCCGATGCCTTGGTAAGCCGGGCAGACGCGCTCGATCTCCTCGCGGATATCCTGCGTACTTTGCCAGGGAAATGCCCGGGCGGCGCGCTGTGGATCGAGGGCGCGCGCCACGAGCACGGGAATCTCCCATTCGTCCCGCGCTTCCGCGGGGCGCGGGCCGGGAATCTCCGGGCTGTAGATGACGCGCCGCTCCGTGCTGGTTTCCGTGCCGCCCCCGCGCTCTTCGTAGCGCGTGCGCGAAGGCAGGATGACGACTGTGTCCGCTGGCTCCACCAGCATGGTGGGATTCACCACGATGTCCTGGTGCACGCGCAGGCTGATGCGAGCCAGGGCGCGGCGCACGCAGCCGGGGTCGGGCAGGGTCTCAGCGAAGTTGCCACCGCTCTGCCACAGCACATCGATTTCTCCCCGGCCAGCGGCGAGGATCATCTCCGCCGCACCCATCCCCTTCCACACCGGCGGCTCGAACCCCCACAACCCGGCGAACCGGTGTGCTGTTTCCTCGCTCACCGGCGACCCCATCGCGTAGGCACCGGGCACGGCGCCCATCTCGGCGCCGCCCTGCACGCCGCTATGGCCGCGGATGGGCATCAATCCGGTATGCGGACGCCCCACGTTACCGCGTGCCAGCTGCAGGTTGACGATGGCGCGCACGTTGTCACTGCCAAACCGGTGATGGGTGACGCCCATGCTCCACACGATAATGGCGTGGCGCGCTTGCGCAAAGGTGCGGGCGAAGCGGAACATGTCGCCACGCGTCAAGCCGGAGCCGCGCTCGAGTGCCTCCCATGCCAGCGAGCGCGTCTTCGCTTCCAAGGCCTCCCAGCCGGTGGTCCGCGCCGCGATGAAGCCGTGGTCAACCCAGTCCTGCTCGATGAGGTGTTTCAGCACACCGTAGAGGAAGGGGATATCGCCGCCTACCAGTATCTGAAAGAAGTCGTCGGCGAGCCTGGTGCCGAAAAGTGCGCTCTCCAGCACGGAAGGAATCCAGTAGCGCTCCAGTCCGGGTTCGCGGTATGGATTGACGACGAAGACACGCGTGCCCGCCTTCTTGGCGTAATAGAGGTACTTCGTAGCGACCGGCTGATTGTTGGCGACATTCGATCCGATGAAGACCAGGAGGTCCGTCCCAATCCAGTCGGTATAGGAGCAGGTGGTGGCCGCGCAGCCGATCGTGGCGCCCAGCGCAGAGGTCGAGGGCGCATGGCAGATGCGCGCGCTAGTATCCACGTGATTGGTGCCGAGAAAGCGGGCCACTTTCTGGTGAGCGTAGTAGTCCTCGTTGGTCAGGCCGCGCGACGTCAAGTACCAAGCAAGGCGGTGCGGATCGATACCGCGCAAGCGATCAGCGAGTAGCGCCACCGCTTCCTCCCATGAGACGCGCCGGAAACCCCTCTCACCGCGGCGCCGGACCATTGGCACCGCCAGGCGTCCCAGCTGGCGCAATTCATGTTCGCTCTTCCCCTCGAGACGCCGCACATCTTCAAGCTGCTGCCATTCCATGGCCGGCATGGTGTTCAGCCGCAGCAGCTTCAGGCGGACGGCGCAAAGGTGGATGCCCTCCATGGTCCAGTCGCGCATGCCGGTGGTGCCCAGTGCGCAGCCGTCGCAACAGCCGCCACGCAGGATGCGCCAGGCGTAGCGCCAACTGCCGCGGTTCTCCCACAGCGCGTCCAGGATGTCCTTGTAGTTGTTGGGATGCTCCTGGCCGAGGCCGTAAGGGAGGAGACTCACCCAGGAGTGGCGGTCCCAACCGCGCCTGCGGGTTACCGGTTCCATCGTAGCTTCCACTCCGCCAAGGCCGTCTCCAGCTCGGCCAGGGCCGAAATCTTAGGGCAGCCCAGCTCGCCGTCGCGGCCCGTGTAAGCGCCATCGCGGTCCATCAGCACACCAGCCATTCCTGCGCCGTGCGCACCGCCAACATCCGTCGAATGCACGTCACCCACGAAGAGAGCCTCTTCAGGGCGGACGCCGAGGCGGTCCAGTGCAAGGTGGAAGATGGCGGCATGCGGCTTCTCGACGCCCACCACCGCCGAGTCCAGGATCGTTTCGAAGTAGGCGGCCAGGCCGGCCCGCCGGAGCTGTTCCTCAACCATGCCGGACGAATTGGAAATCACCCCCAGCCGGTAACGCTGCGCCCGCAGTGACGCCAGAAGGGCCTCGGTGCCCGGCGCGACTTCCGACCAGAGGCCCATGTCCCTGAATCCTTCGGCCACGCGAAGCATCAGCCGGCCGCGGGCATCCTCCGGTGCCGCGACTTGGTCCATCAGCGCGCGCAAATACTCAGCCCAGAAGAAAGGATCGGCGGATTTCGGCAGGCGCCCGGCGCGCAGCTGCGGCCACAGCCAGGCGTCGAGTTTCTTCTTGCCAGCGCGCTCAGCGGCGTAGAAGTCCTCCACGGTGGCGGGGCAGCCTTGAGCCGTGAGGTCGCGGGCTAAGTCCTGAACTCGGGGGAAGAGCAGGGTGTAGCCCGCGTCAAAGAAGATGGCTTGGAATCGAACGGACATGTGCTGCTTGGGGCTTCGTAGCGTTCGCTCTATTGTAGCGCCGCTTGCGCCTCTACTCTTCAATTCGCAAGCCTCGGAGGCTCGCGACCGCCGGTTTGCACGTGGAGTTCCGCGGCGAGTGCCTCCTGTTCCGGCCCTGACAAGAAGGAGGCGCGAATGGCGTTCTCGCAGAGCCGCGCGGCGTCTTGCGGTCTAAGCTGGTAACTCCGCATCGCCAAGTCGAATTCCTGCTCGAGCGTGGTCCCAAACAGGCCGGGATCGTCTGAGTTGAGGGTCACCACCAGCCCCTCCTCGAGCAGCCAGGGCAGCGGGTGCTCCTCGATTCGCGAGACGACGCCGGTTGCCAGATTACTCGTCAGGCAGACTTCCAGGGGAATCTGGCGCTCGCGCAGCAGGCACAGGACGCTGGCGTCACGGATCGCGGCAATACCATGTCCAATGCGCTCGGCCCCAAGCAATTCGACGGCAGCACGGACGCCCTCCGGCCCCGCGGTTTCACCAGCATGGGCCGTTGTGTGAAGACCAAGGTCGCGGGCTTGGCGGTAGACGTCGCGAAAAAGCTCCGCCGGTCCCCGCAACTCGTCGCCGCCGATGCCAAAGGCGACCACCCCGGCCTCCCGGAAACGTGCCGCCCAGGTGACAACCTCGCGCGCGTGGTCCGCGCCGAACTGCCGTACCGCGTCGAAGATCCAGCTCACCCGAACGCCCAGCCTCGAACCGATATCACGCGCCGACTCCGCACAGGCCTCAAATACGGCAGGCACGGACTGCTTCTTCCAGAGGAGGACCCCTGCAGCCAGAGTGACCTCGGCATAGCGGACATTCTGCAAGGCCAGCCCTTCAACGAGCCGCCGGGTGACCAGCGCATAGTCACGGGGCGTCTCGAGCAGCAGCGCGACGTACTTAAAGGCTTCGAGGAATTCGGCAAAGCCGCCGTAGCGGTAGCCCTGGCGAACGCGGGCGGCTAGCCAGGCCTCGGCCTGATCGTCGGGCCGGTTGTTTGATCGCAGTAGCTCCCGCAGGGTCTCGGGCTGGATGCTGCCTTCCAGGTGCAGGTGAAGCTCAACCTTGGGCAGGAGCCGGACAAAGCTGGCGGCGGGTTCGGGGTGCGCTGCTGGCGGTTCGCAATTCATGGCTCCATCGGGCTTTGCTTGGAGGCTCTATGGCATAGCCAGACCAATCTTTTCAATAACTTGGCCGCTGCGCTTCCAGAGAACGTCCTGGGTGGGCCGTTCGCCACGTTTGGCCCACCAGTGTTCCTCTTCGTGCCGTTCAAGGTCGGATCTCGCACTTTCAATAACTTGGTGGCTTCGAACCTTCACTTTGAGCTCATGGTTGGCTGCTGGCGCCGCTTCTCCAGTTCCGATCCTCTCCCCTTGCCCCGCGGCGCCCTGAATCCTTCCCGTCCAGCCCGCCGCGCCTGAGGGCTCGCCCTATCGCGAGAGGTAGAAATAGCCGATCTAGTCTTTTCAATAACTTGGTGGCTTCGTTCCTTCAAAATTCAGTTAGAGACGACGGGACACAGTCGCTCCACCGGACGTGAGGGCACCGCTGCTGGTGCTCACCGCGCCTATTCCAGCTTGCTGCGGTGCGCGGCGAAAGTCCAGGTCTTTTGCGTCAACAATGTGCACCTTGTGTCGAATGTGAGAAGTGGGGAAAGGCAAGCCCGCCCAACCTGGCGGCCCAAACCGATTGGCGCGACGGCAGAAATAGAAGGCCTTGCAGCCCAACGCATGGCTGCTCAACAACGGGCACGTTGCCGGCGGGCCGCCGACCCGATATAATCAATTGCGATTTATTCAAGGCGATGGAGTTCGCCGAATAAGCTCCCGTTGATTCGGGATGATGACTCCTGACCGCCGGCTGGCGTTCAGGAGCTTTTTATTTTCGGCGCCTAGCTGGGGAGAAAGGAAAAGGTAGTGCGGATGATTCTTCTGCTGGCGGTGTTGGGATCCCTTGGAACCCTGGCTCGTTACGGGTTGGAGGGCGCGGTACAGTTCCGGGCGGGGACTGCTTTTCCTGTTGGCACGCTCGTTGTTAACCTGCTCGGGTGTTTTTTGCTGGGCGTTGTGGGCCAGTATTCCCTGATGCACCTTTGGATTCCGCCCGGGTGGCGGCTGGGTTTGACCGTCGGCTTTTTCGGGGCCTTCACCACGTTTTCCACCTTCAGTTGGGAAACAGTGCATCTGCTCGATGAGGGTGATTGGATTCGAGCCCTGGTATACGCTGGGCTCAGCTTTCTGGGCGGGCTGTTGCTGCTGAAACTGGGTATGGGGATGGCTGCTCGGCTATGACGAATGGGCAAGACGGCCCAAAACAGGCAAGCCGGAGGTCACGTGGAACATCGCAAGTTCGAGGGCGAGCGCACCTTAATGCGCATTCATATTGGGGAGTCTGACCGGTGGCAGGGGAAGCCCTTGTACCAAGCGATCGTTGAGCTCTGCCGCCGTCAAGGCTTTTCCGGCGTCACCGTGCTGCGAGGCGTTGGGGGCTACGGCTCGTCCAGCCGCTACCACACGGACAAGATCCTGCGGCTCTCGCAGGACCTGCCCATGGTCATCGAAGTAGTGGAGTACCCGGAACGCATCGAGCAGTTGCTTCCTCAGCTGGACCAGATGGTGGAGGGCGGCCTCATTACGCTGGAAAAGGTTCGGGTGATTTTGTACCGCTCGAGCCAGGAGAACAAATAGGTTAGGCAGGCAGCCGTTTCACAAGCTGAACAGTTTCCGGGCAGGTCATTGGGGGGCCGCATTTGAGGGCGGTGCCAGGCATCAGCCCAAAGTGAAGGCGCAGCAGGGGTTTTTCGGACTTGACAGCATCCTACCCGTAGCCGCAAAATAGCCATAGGCGAATAAAAAGCGAAATTAGCCCGCACAGGCCCTCGGGGCGGCCGCCTCTCTCTCCCCTGCCCCCGGATTGACGGGGATCAAGCCGCCCCGGCACGCCTGCAGTCCGGGCTCAGGAAGGACGATGCGCATCAGTTCTTCCCTTCTCCGGGCTCAAGTGGAGTCGGCGCTGCGTGGACGGGTTCCCGCACCCTTCCAATTTCGCTCGCGCCAAGCACCCGATCGGGTCCCCGTTGGCCTGGCCAAGATCGACGCGCTGGCAGGAGGCCTGCCGCGCGGCGAGTTGACCGAAATCCTCGGCGGCGCCTCTTGCGGACGCGCGACCGTTTTGAACGCCGCCCTGGCAGCCCTGACGGCGCGCCGCGAGGTGTGCGCGCTGGTCGACGCCCAGGACGCCTTTGATCCCTGGTCCGCCCAGGCCGCAGGAGTGGAATTGAGGCGCTTGCTATGGGTGCGCTGTCACGGCCTGGAGCCAGCGTTACGCGCCGCGGACCTGCTTCTGCACAGTGGCGGATTCGGCATGATCGCGCTTGACCTGAGCGACCTTCCGCCGCCGGCCGTGCGTCGTGTGCCGCTCAGCTACTGGTTTCGCTTCCGGCGTGCCGTGGAGGACACGCCCACCGTGCTGCTGGTCCTGGCGCAGGAATCGTACGCCCAGAGCTGCGCTTCGCTGGTGGTGGACCTCAGCCAGGCGGGATTCGGGGGTTCGGGATACGGGATTGGAGAAGCAAGTCCCGACTCTACGAATGTTTGCTTGCATTGACATTCCGGATTTTCCGGCGACGGCACAAGCCGCGCTGCTTGACTTGGCATTCTCCTTCTCGCCCCGCGTCGAGGACGTGGCTCCCGGCGTGGTGGTGATAGATCTGGCTGGGCTGTCCCATCTTTGGGGCTCTCCCCAAGCCATGGCCAACCATCTGGCGCAGCGCGTTTCTGCGCTGGGATTTCAGGCGCACGTGGCCATCGCTCCCCACCCGGAGGCCGCCCGCTGTGCGGCACGCGGCTTGGCTGGAATAACTCTGATTGGTCCGGGGGAAGAAGCGGAGCGGTTAGGCCCGCTGCCCGTGAGCGTGCTGGACCCGCCGCCTGAATTTCTCGAAACCTTCGAGCGCTGGGGTGTGCGCACGCTTCGAGATCTGGCTGCGCTGCCCGAGGCCGCGCTGGCGGAGCGATTGGGCCAAGCTGGCGTGAAGCTGCAGAAGCTGGCGCGCGGGGCGGCCCTGCGCCCGCTGGTTCCCGCCCAGCTTGCGCCCCACTTTGCCGAGACGATGGAACTGGAGTATCCCGTCAGCCTGCTGGAGCCGCTGCTTTTTGTGTTGAACCAGCTTCTTAGCCGGCTCTGCGCGCGATTGGCATGGCAGGGGCTGGCCGCCAGCGAGCTGCATCTGCAGATGGCATTCGCGTCTGGGGCCGGGAAGGAGCAAGCCCGAACCCTGCGTCTGGCTGTTCCCCTGCGTGATCCCCAAGTGCTCCTCAAGCTGTTGCAGCTTCACCTGCAGTCGGCACCGCCTCCCGCGCCTATCCGAAAAGTGACCCTCACGGCGGAGCCAGCCGAGCCCCGCCCGGTCCAAGCAGAGCTTTTCCTTCCTCCTGCGCCTAATCCGGAGAAGCTGGAAGTGGTGCTGGCGCGACTGGCACGCCTGGTAGGGCCGGAGAACCTCGGCTCGCCGGAGCTGATGGATTCGTACCGTCCCGACGCGTTCCGCATGGTGGCATTCCATCC
>CADDZE010000053.1 GCA_902812465.1 Acidobacteriota bacterium
ACTCATGGCTATCAGCATTCGTCAGAAAGAGATCATTCGCGGCAAAATTCTCTACTACCTAGCGCTTATCTATCCCCAGTCCGCCACCCTGCCGTTGCTGCAGGGCGAGCTCGACTTCTTTGGTTTTCCGGTGCCGCTGGAGGAGCTGAACTTCCATGTGGCCTACCTGGCGGACAAGGGGCTGGTTTCCGTGGAAGGGGTGAAGGGTCCGCGCTCCTCCCGCAATGTTTCTTTGGTGAAGATCACCTCCAAGGGCATCGACTACTACGACGGTCGGTTGCCCGCCGACGAAGGCATCTATCTCGAGCCCAAGCAATGAAGGCTGGAGCTTAATCATGGCCACTGAAGACCAACTGGCCCCGGCACCCTCGAACGGCAAGGGGGCCGAGGCTGCGGCGGAGGCGCCCGTTGATTCCGCAGGGAAGCCGGCTAAGAAGCCCGTGCAGCGCCACCGGGATGTGAAAAGCCTCCCTGCCGAATTGCAGAAGCTGGTTATCCAGTTGTTGCGCGAAGGGGCAACATACGAAGACACGGTGGCCGCTGTTAATGAAGCATCCGAAGAACACAAAATAACCCTTCACGCCGTGCAAAATTTCTTTCGCTCCAACATCGGCTTACAGCAGGAACGTATCCGCTACCGCATCGGAGTGGCCCAGGCGCTCAAAAAGGCGCTGGGCAACCCGCAATCCGTTCAGAGCCAACTCGCCGAAGCGGTCATGTTGACCGGTTTGATGGGACTCCGCAAGAAAGAAGCGGAGTTCAACGTGAAGGGCGCATTGCGCCAACTTTCTGAGACTGGCAACAGGCGAATGCGCGAACACGCCCTGCGCATGAAAAGCAAGCGGGCAGGAGTCGACCTGGAGATAGCCCAGGCGCGGCTGGAGATGGAGCGGGCAAGACTCGACCTGATCCGACACCAGGTTATCGAGTTGAAGCAAACCGTCGAGCGCGCTGGCAAAAAGGGGCAACTCGATCAGGACGCGATCCAAAAGATTCAGGAAATATATGGACTGGTTACCTCCAGCTCGGGAACCGCGCCTAACAGCCGGGCGCAAGCCTAGGGCTCAGGCACCAACGCTACCGCCTCAGCCTGGAGCGGAAGTAGAAGTGACCGGGCCGTTGCCGCCGGTTCTGCAACTGCTGCCCTATCAGCAACGCTGGGTGAACGACAACTCGCTTTTGAAGATCGTGGTCAAGGGGCGGCAGACGGGCTATTCCTTCACCTCCACACTGCGCGCCGTGCTGCGCTGTATGGAGCGGAGGACCACCTGGATCTTTCTTTCAAAGGGGGAAAGGCAGTCTCGCCTGCTGATGGAGAAGGTACAAGACCACATTCGCGCATGCGGTCTGGTGGCCCGCAGTGTTGAATCGCAGTTCTTTGAGGGAACTTCGATCAAGCAGCTTGAAGTAAGGTTTCCGAACGGCTCCGTGATCTACGGGCTGCCCGCCAATCCGGACACGGCGCGGGGCTATTCGGGAAACGTCACCTTGGATGAGTTCGCGTTTCACACCGACGCCGACACCATCTACACAGCCCTCTATCCGACGATCACCCGCGGCTATTCGCTCGAAGTGATTTCGACGCCCAACGGCCAACAAGGCAAATTCTTCGAGCTGGCGCGGGCAGCGGGCTTGGCCGACGGCGACCCGGCACGGCGAGCGGAGGTGCGAGCGAGTGATCCGAGTCCGGCAGCCCACCCAGCGCGAGGGCCGAAGTGGTCCGGCCACTGGTGCGACATCTACAAGGCGGTGCGTGAAGGACTCCAGGTGGATCCAGAAGCGCTCCGTGCCGGCGTCGACGACGAAACATGGCGGCAGGAATTCTGTTGCGAGTTCCTTTCCAGTGGCTCGCAGTGGATACCCACGGAGCTATTCGAGCGGAACGTCTCGAGTGAGGCCAGCGTGCTCCTGCCCGCCGCCACCGAGCCGGACTCGCTCTACGCCGGCTGGGACATCGCCCGCAACCACGATCTTTCAGTGATCTGGCTGTCGCAACTGGTCGGCGACGTGACCTGGACGCGCGCCATCGTTGAGATGCGCAACCTCTCGACCCCTGATCAGGTGCGCGAGGCCCGCTCCCTGATGCCGTTCATTCGCCGGCTGGAGATCGATAAGAGCGGCATGGGCCTGGCCATCTTCGAGGCCCTCGAGCGCGACTTTCCCGGCAAGGTGGAAGGCGTTCAGTTCACGCAGAGCACCAAGGAAGCCATGGCGGTCATGGCCAAGCGCCGACTGGAAGAGAATAAGGTGCGCCTGCCTGATCACGATCCGGTGCGCCACTCCTTTCGGTCGATTCGCAAGACCGTGAACATCGTAGGCCAGGCGCGATTCGACGCGGAGCATGACGCGCGCTTCGGTCATGCGGACCATTGGTGGGCCTTCTGTCTGGCGGAGACGGCGGCCCAGCAGCCCGTCTATCACTTGGCCGACGTGGGCAGAGTCGTTGGCCGCCCCGTAGTGGCGGGAGTTCGGCACGCGGTTCTTTGAACTACTCACGGAGTCCAGGCAGACACGACACCGTTTGCAGAGATCGTAGGCAAATCGAAAAGGAGGAAAACAGATGAGGTTAACAATCCCGCTGACAATGATCGCCGATCTGTGGCAGGCCGCACTGGGCGCTTTCCAGTCGCACTTCCACGGGTCTGATTTCTTCGAAGCGGCCGTGGCACTGGCCGTGCTTCTGGGCTCGTTCGGGTTTCTCTTTTTGGTCTGGCGTGTTTGCTGGGGCGTCGAGCGGTTTACGGCGGCGAGCCTGGAGCGCGCGCACACTGAGCGGAGGCTGGCGGAAATGCTGAGCCAGCTGGTGGAGGCACACCAACGGGCGCCGGAACAGCTCTGGTCCGCGTCCGCAGCCCTTTCGCCCTGCTAAGGCGGGGCCAGCACCGGAAGGCAAAGGGGGCAGTTCGATGGAGAAACCCCACAATCCGGATAAGCAGACGGCGGCGCGCCCGCCGGTGGCTTCGTCGGGCAAGCATTCAACAGCGTCACCGCAGCCTTCTTTCTCGGCGCTCCGGCTTGTTGGCTGGGCCTTGGAGGATGCGGCGCGCGCCGTCGGTCGCACGCTCTGGGATGAGGTCTGGAACCACTTGCAGAAGCTGAAAAGGCGCTGCAGTCTCCCGCCTCCAATCGGCGGTGCCGTGTGCGACCAGGCGGGCAGCGTGCAGGCAACCAGGCCGCTCCTGAACCGAAACAGCAGAGTGCCCGCGCTGGGGCTCATCAGTCAGGAAAGCCAGCCCGCAACTCCGGTTTCGCCCAAGCCGGGCGACTCACCCCTAGACAAGTCGGTTGCAGCCTGGGCATTGGTCGCGGGCCTGACGCTGGCTGGTTCGCTGAGTCCCCGCCTCCTCGGGCGCGATCTGCCCCACCTGACGGTGCCACCGAGGGGTGAAAGCCATCTTGATCCGCGCGTTACGCGTTACGGCCCAAAAGCAGGCCAGGCTGCCAGGCCTGCTGAGGTTCGCGGCTGTCCAGCCTGCTGCTGCCAAATGAAGATGGCCGCTCCGCCAGCGCATGCCACTAGGTTGCAGCGCTGGGCTTACGCGCAGGAGGCAGTGCGAGCCTGCCTGCGCTCGGCTGATCAGCAGTGCCGGCTGATGTGCCGGAAGTGGATGAAAGAGAAGGGGCTGAAGTTGTGAGCGCGGAGCTCCGCTTCAACGATACAAAGGTCAAGTCTCAACGGGAGGAGTAAGACCATGCAACTAGCTATCGCGGTAGCGATCGGATTTGCCGTTGGAATCGCAGCTGTACTGTTGGTTGGCACGAAGGTTGTTCAGGAAGTGCGCCGAGGACGCAGCGAGTTGGCAGCCGCTTTGGGCGAGTTGCGCAGCAAGCTTCAGAGGTAGCTGGGCTCCGCCAGACCCCGCTCTCCGTCGCTCACCCGAAGCAGGCGGAGCAAGGCTTTTAAACAGCAGGGCCCTCGCCCTCTCAACCCGAACTATGGCGGGCATCTTCCGCGGGAGAACTTATGGCCGGTTTTGGTGACATCTTCAGGGGATTGATTGGCGGTGACCCGATCAAGTCGATCGGTGACCTGATTGACCAGTTCCACCTCTCGCCCGAACAGCGAGCACAGATCCAGCAGGCGACACAGGAGCTCGAGGTCAAGCGCGAGGAGATCGAGGCCGCCCGCGACGAGGCGCTAGCCGACATCCAAGGGCAAAATATCCGCGCCGAGACACAAAGCGTCGACGCCTTCGTCCGCCGTGCCCGGCCCATGTTCCTGTACGTGATGATCGCGGCCATCGCCTTCTCGACCGTCGTCTTTCCGATTCTCAACCTGATTACGGGAAAGGGGTTGCAGATCGTACCTATCCCGGATGCTTACCTCAATCTTTTTGGCGTGGCCTTCCTGGGGTACGTGGGCGCCCGCACATGGGAGAAGACGCGCGCCACGACCGATGAAATTAGAGACACGCTCGCAGTGCACGCTGAACGTTTGAACCGGTTGGTAGAAAAGCAGGCCTCGGAGGGTAAATAGTGGCACTCAGCGACGACATCCGTCACGAAGCGCAAAGGGGCGTCATCCTGATGATCCTGGTGCACCGCAACCTGGAGTGGGTGCCCTTTCAGGAGCTGAAGCAGCAACTCGCGCGCGGCCAGGGGTACCTGCTGACGGATTCCGAGCTGCGGTTCCATCTGAACTACCTCGCGGAACCGAGCCGCGGTTATGTGGAGACGCGGGGCCTGCGGCCGGGACGCCAAGATCCCTCTTTGACCCAGGTCCGGGCCACGTCCAAGGCGGTGGACCTGCTCGATGGAAGGATTCCGCCGGATCCCGGCATTGCGTTCTAGACGGTGGGGCGGAAAAGCCTAAGACCCACGCGAAAGGCTCCGCTCGTTTAACGGCATGCGAAGGCAGCTACAGCGGCGAATTGACCAGGCGGTCACGCTGGCCGACCGGGAGGTTGGGATACCGAGTTTGGGGCTCGGGGCCGGGAGTTCGGGTGTGACGACCCGAGCGGGATTCGACACTGCGGCAGCGGGGTCGTCGAATTTCGTTCCTCCGCCCGGCCCGGGCTCCCAACGCGGTGTCCCAACCCTAGGTGTGATCGGCGTACCGGGGACCCCCATCACCGGTGGCTTCCTGCAGGATCTCGGGGAATACAACCCTGAACTGATGGGGCGGAACGCCGTGGTGATCTACGAGAAGATGCGGCGCGGCGATGCCCAAGTTCGCGCCACCCTGGCTGCCTGTAAGCTTCCGGTTCTCTCCGCCAAGTGGGAAGTGGTCCCGGCCAACACCTCGCGCAATTCGGAAGCGGGCCTTCCGGATGAGGCGGAAGATGGTTTGAGCACGCAAGAGGGCTTTTTTGAACCCGTTGGTTCGAATGGCGCCGGAAGGGCAACCCAAAGCAAGGCAAAGGAAGTGGCCGATTTCGTCCGGGAAAATCTCTTCGGCGGGCTCGAATATCCCACTTCGGCAGGTGCCTGGGCCACCCAAGACTGGGACGAAGTGATTCAAAATGCGCTGCTCATGCTCGATTTCGGCTGCGCCGTGCATGAGGACATCTGGACGGTGGATGGGGACAAGATACGCCTGCGCCGGCTCGCCTCGCGCTTGCCCCTCACGTTTTACCGCTGGCTGACTGAAGAGGACGGCGAGACGTTGCTGGCTCTCGAGCAGTACGGCTATCGAGGAGGCCAGTTTGTGCGCGCCACCCTGCCCGCGGATAAGATCGCGGTCTTCACCCACAACCAGGAAGGCGCCAATTTCTGGGGCATCTCCTTGCAACGGGCGATGTACCCACATTGGTACATCAAGAGCCAGCTCTACCGTATTGATGCGATTGCCTGCGAGCGCAATGCCTTGGGTATTCCGGTCTTCAAGCTGCCTCCCGGCTTCTCGAAAGAGGATCGAGACGCCGCCTACAACTTTGTGACGCAGGTGTGCGCGCACGAGGCCACGGGCATTGTCGAGCCTCCCGGCGATGCTTCCACGGGCTTCCGGATCGTTGGTTACGAGGGCCGGGTGCGCGACGTCATGCCCAGCATCCACCACCACAACGTGATGATTTCACGCGCTGCCCTGGCCCTCTTCATGGACCTGGGCCAGGCCGAGCATGGCTCGCGCGCCCTGGGCAAGGCACATGGCGACTTCTTCATGCTCGCCTTGCAACAGCTTGCCGACCAGATCGCGCTGAAGCTCACCAACACCTCGGTACGCCGCCTGGTGCAGTTCAACTTCGGGCACGGGGCTCCCCTGCCGCGATTAGTCGCGGCTAACGTCCAATCGCGAGGGTTGGAGGATATTGTCGATGCGCTGACCCGGTTCGCCCAGGCCGGCCTGGTGGTTGCGGAGGAAAACTTGCGGCGTTTCATTCGGCAGGAGCTCGCCTTGCCAGAAGAAAGTAGCGTGACAACCGTGCGGGGCAGGGGAGCCGACGGGCTAGGGAACCCGCCACCCGATGACCGCGACCTGCGATTCGCATCGAGGCAGTGAAATGAAGAGTGCCGTGTTTCCAGGATCGCGTACCTCCAACGTCGCACGGGGCGACCCGGACAGCGGCCGGCACCTTGCCGTGCTGCTCTCGGGCCCGGGAACCCTGGAGGCCTCGGGCTTGCGCGAAGTACCCGTCGCCGTCACCGGATCGTGGGTGAAGGATTCGAAGCGATTCACGATCACGCTCGAAGACCTGCGGGACATGGTGCGCAACTTCGCCAAGCGTAAGAACGAACAACTGGTGATCGATTTCGAGCATGCCAGCGAGCAGCCCGCAATCGCCAAGGGCGGCCCCATTCCGGCCGCCGGCTGGATCCACGCCCTACGGCTGGCGGAGCTTGAGAAGGCGCCGCGGGCCAGCAACAACGGGCACAATCGCCCCGCTCCGCCCCACTACTTGATGGCCCTGGTGGAGTGGACGCCGCAAGCCGAGGAGATGATCCGAAACGGACAGTACCGCTTCTTCTCCCCGGCCATCGACTGGAACGCCCGCGACAAACAGACCGGAGCACCCCAGGGAGCTACCCTCACCTCGGGAGCATTGACCAATCATCCGTTTCTCGAGGAGCTGCCACCTATCATGCTCACGGACGCGGACGCACCCTCAGCCCCCTGCCTGTTGTCTTCGGCCATCGGCATGGAAGGGGCGCTGGCAGACGCACCTTTAGGAGAAGCCAAGATGAAAAGACTGAGTCTGAGGAAATTGACCGAGGGCGAACACGCAGGCCACGTGGGCGTCTTTGAAGGGGAAGAGCTTCAGGGCGTGGTGCCCAAGCAAGAGTTTGAGGATCTGGCACGCGAGCACCTGGGCATTAACCCCGACGCTGTCCGCACCGCGGCCGAACAAGAGGAATTGACCACACTTCTCAGCGAGCTGGGAATTGAGTCCAGCAACCGGGGTTCGGTCTCGAGTACCGGCATCGCCGAGCTTCGCCGGCGGCTGTCCGCCGCCTCTGCCGCCGAGCAAAACGCATCCGCCGCGGCCGGGCGGATGGTGCTTCTGCGGGACGCCGTGCGGAACGGATACCTGGATAACGTTTGTGCCGTGGAGCTCGCCCGCCAGCGGAAGATCACGCTGGACGATTACATCGCGGCTCAAGAAGCCGAGCGCGCCCTGGACCGCGCCGTGCAGGCTGGCAAGATTCTGCCGCGCGACCGCGGCTTCTTCTTCCGTGATGCCTTGGAACGGCCGGAGGAGTTTGCCCGTTTTGTGGGCAATGCCGCTCCGGTGGTGCCACTGGGCTCGCGCGGTATTGGCTCGACGGAGCAGATTCCCATCGACCAGGAAGTGGACTTGGGGGCTCGGCGACTGATGAGCGAGCGCAACCTGACATATGGCAAAGCGCTCAAGGTGCTCTTCCGCGAGAATCCCGGGCTGGAGGAGCGGTACCGCCGGGCGCACTCGAAGGAGGTCTCGGCCACGGCGGAGGGGACGCTAGGCTCGGGCATCACCCAGTAATGCATTTCTCGGGGCCATTCGTCCGGGTTCAGACCCCGACGATTGGCGACTGACAATGGGAGGTTGACATGGCAGGAATCAATGGGCTGGCACTCGGCTTTCGCGCCGACGCCAACGTTCGCGTTAGCAAGTACACCGTCATGGTGCAGTCATCGGCCAACACCTCCACCCAGGCCCAGCAGTTTGCGGCCCTGCCCGGTGGAGCCAACGCACCCGGCGTCCTCGGCGTGCTCACGGACCATTTCGTGGAACCAAACTACTTCGTGCCCCAGGGTACCGATCCGACGACGGTCACCGGCAGCACGCCCACCCTCTACAACCTGCAGGGCCGGGGCCTGACGCTCCAAGTAAACGGAGTGGCCCGCTGCATTGCGGCGGGCCCGATTAACCAAGGGCAGCTGGTGAACGTGGCGGACAACTTCGGGAGGGTCAAGGCCGTGAACGAAGCCGCCGGTACCACGGTTTTTCCGGTGGGGCAGGCGCTGCACAACGTCAGCGCGGCCAACGATATTGTCCAGGTCAAACTGAATTTTGCCCAAACCAAGGTCTAGGGAAGCGGTTGGAGCAGGGGTCTGCCGGAAAGACACCCTGCCCTCCGTCGCACCCTTGGAAGGAAAGCATGGCGATGCTCAGACCAAACTCAAGGCGGCTGGCTGAGCCCCGGTCTGACTCCGGGATCTCCGACTTGGAATTGGAGACCAGGAGGGGGGAACCCAGCGTAGTTGCCGCGCCCGCTCTCGCGGTCGGCGCGGCGACGAGGGCTTCAGTTCCCGCCCCGCGCGGCGGGGACCGCGAGGATAAGCTTGTCGGCGCTTCATGGCCCTTGCCCGCTCCAGCTCCGGCTGGCAATGAAGGATGGCCGGCAGCGTAAAAGAGGAGGTCTTCATGGCTGATATCTCGCTTCAGTATCTGGACCAGCCGCTCAACAACGTCTCCATCGGCTATCGGAACGACGACTACTTTGCCGAGCGGCTCTTTCCGGTGGTGCTAGTTAAAAAACAGAGCGGACGCTTCTGGATCTTCGGCAAGGAGAAGTTCCGTCAATACGAGACGATTCGCCACGCCAAGGGAGAGTCGCGGGAAATTGCTCCCTGGACGCTCTCGGCCAGTCCCTACTTCTGCGACGACCATTCGCTGAAGGATGCTATTTCCGACGAAGAACGCGCCAATTCCGACGGTACCGACCTCGAAGTCAATACGGTGGAAAACCTGACCGATGCGATCCTCCTGGATCTTGAGATTCGGGTGAGGAACCTGGTGCTGGGGCCGAACAGCCCCGTTCCCAACGTGACGCTCTCCGGAACCTCCCAGTGGTCCGATTATGTCAACTCGGATCCCATGGCAGCCGTTGAGGCGCAAAAGACGGTGATCAAGAAGGCAATCGGGATGACGCCAAACACGATGGCGGTCAGCTATCCGGTCTATGCCGCACTCCGCCAGCACCCGCGGATCATTGACCGCTTCAAGTACACGCAGGTGGGCATTCTGCAGGCAGACCATTTGAAGAGCGCCTTCGACGTCGACAACTTCTGGGTACTCGGCGCGGAGTATGACACCGCCAACGAGGGGCAACCACCGAACCTCGACTTCGTTTGGGGCAAGAATGCATTGCTGGCTTACGTTCCGCCCGAGCCGCGACGCCGCGAGCCGGCGCTGGGTTACACCTTCCGATGGCTCTTCGGCGCCCCCGAACTCGCCGGCACGCTGACGAAGCGCTATCGCGTGGAAAACCGCACGGCCGATGTGATCGAAGTCCACCGCTACGACGACGTGCAGATTACCGCTCCCCAGGCAGGTCTGGCTTTCATCAACGCCGTGGCCTAGCCCGGGTTCCGAAGACCGCCCTGGTCCTTCGGCAGACTGTGAGTTGCCACGGAGGTTTTATGGCCAAATACAAGGTGCTGCGTCCCATTGAGCACCACAGCAAGCTCTATCTTCCCGCCAACTGGCCCCGGCCTCCTAAGGTCATCAGCGCCGGCCATGGCGGCGAGATTCCCGTGGATACGGGCGGGATCATCGAGCTCAGTCCGGAGGAAAACGCGGGCATGACTTTAGGACAGGTCGAGCCGCTTCCCAGCAAGTCGGACAAGCAGGCAGGCCAAGCAGCCGAGGATGACAAGACCAGCGGACGGAAGTGAGCTGCCGCCTCCGTCCCGCCGTCACTCTGCGGGGCGCCATGAGAGGAGATGCCGATGGCAAACACTTACCTTTTTCAGCGTCAGAACCTGACGGGCGAATACCTGCGCGGGGCCCCCGTCTCGGTCACCACGGTAGCCGGCACGGCCAACACCGTAGCCCACGGACTCCCCGCCACGCCTCGGGTTGTTATCTACATTCCCCAGAACGGAAACGGGAACTGGTTCGAGACTCAGCCCGCGGATTCCATCAATCTTTACATCACCGTCGGCGCGGGTGGTCCGACGGCCTTTACGGCCATCGGTGATTACTGATCGCAGCATGGGACGCGGCGGCTTCGGGAACAACCTCGGCCATGTCTTATACAACGATCGATCAAGTCGCAGGCATGTTTCCAACGTTTCAGCGGGGCACGCCCCAGCAGAAACCTTCGGATGCCCTGATCCAGACCTATATCGACGATGTAGCCGGTGACCTGGATGCCGTGCTTCTGCGCCGCTTCGTGGCGGTTTCATCCGGCCAGACACCGGCACAGGCGCTGGCGGCATTCGTCGCTGGACTGGCAGCCGACGCGATCAACGTCCTCGAGAAGGCCAACCGCTACGGCGCGGCGGTGCAGCTCGCGGAGACACTGGCCACGTTTGGTGTTGCCACTGCCCGCGAGATGCAAGCCGTCTTCGCCCAGCGCTATGCAGAGCTGAAGAACGCGCTGGACGCGCGCGATGCCAGCGGCCGGCCCCTGGCCAGCGGGTCTTATGACAAGCTGTTTGATCCCCAGGCCCGCACCGAAACTGCACGGCCCGGCCTTCAGGCGATCGCCGGCGGCGACCAGCCGCCCGGGCAGTCACCCGCTGACCTCGGCAGCTCAGCAGTATTCGGCAAGTTCGACAAGCGCGGCACCTAATCGTCTTTCATTTTCGCTTGCCGATCGTCCGATAAGTGGCCGCTGATCCTCAACTGTCCATGAGTTACGCACCGGCATGGAACGCGACCTTCGCTAAGCCGCTGCTCAACCAGCTCATCGCGATCATCCAACGCGATCAGCCTGCGGCCCTGGCCATTGTCAACTCGAACCTCAGCCCTATCCGCGAGTTTCACAAAGGGCCGGGCCTGCGCACGGCTTTCCCCTGGCTCACGGTCGCGCTGGATGGCCTGACGTTTTCGCCGGACCCGCTGGGCACGCGGCAGTACCAGGCGCGCGTGCTGCTCGTGCTGGACGTCGGCCAGTTCGACCAGGAGATGGCGCAGGACACCGCGCAGGATTACGCCCGGGTGCTCGACATGATCGTGACCACCGCGACGCTCGCCGATTTCACCACGCCTCTGCCCGTGCAGCAGGAAACGCTCCCGGGCGGCGTGACCGTGCCCCCCGCGCCGGGCACGGTCAAGGACGTGTTTATCGATTCTCACGCGTATTCGACGGTCACCCTCGAAGAGATCGGCGCACCCGTACTCCGGGTGACGCTACGCGTGCTGTTTGAGATGGAGGAAGTCTAAAACCGGGCGTTGGATCGAGGAACGGAATTTATGGCTGGGTTCACCATTACGGTTCCCGACATTCATCAAGGGCCAGGCTACCTGTGGTACGGCGTCCAGGTTCCCGCCGTTGGCGCACGCCTGCTGGTCGACGCCAGCGGCACCCCGGTGGGTGGCTCCCCCACCCCCATGGGTGCGTCCGAGGGGCCGGCGACCTTTCACATGGAAGCGAAGATTGAGGAGATTTCGATTGATCAGGAGACGGCACCCGTCGACGCAGTGATGACGTCGGAGAATGCCTACATTGAAGTGACGCTGAAGGAGTCGTCGTTGCAGAAGGTTGTGCACGCGCTCGCCCACGCCACCTATTCTTCCGGCACCGATCCTGGCTTGCCACCCGGCGCGCAGAATTACGAACAGCTCCTGGTGGGGGGGCTGCAGGTGGTTCCGCAGGCGGCGGTGGCTCTTGTTTCTCCCCGCCGGGCTTTCAGTTCGCCGGGCAAGTTCATGGTGGCTTGCTTATACAACGCCTACGCCAAGGAGCCGTTCCAGATCGCCTTCACGCGCACGAAGGAAGCCGTGTACAAGGTGAGATTTCAGGGGCTGGCGGTGCTGACGCGGCCCTTGGGTGATCGCGTCGCGCAATTCTACCGGCAGATTTAAGCGCCCTTCACGGGCGAGCTTCTGGGAGGCAGCCATGACCCGAGAAAATCACATCGCCACCGCGGAGGATTTCCGGCAGGCGTGCGCGGCCCTGCCCGTTGAGCGCGTGGTCCTCCCGGCTCTGGGCAAGGCGGTCCTGCTGCGCCGCCCGCAGCCCCTCTGGTTTCTCTTCCACGGGCAGCTTCCGGCGAGCCTGGCCGCTCGCCTTCAGGGGTCGACTACGGGCATTAGCTCGCCGGAGGATCTGAAGGCCCTGGCCGACTGGATGGTGCCGCTGCTCGCCGAGGTATTTGTTCAACCGCGTCTCTCGCTCCATCCGGGGCCGGACGAGATTGCGCCCGAGTGGCTGGATGTGCGTGACGCCAATTTCATCATTCGCTGGGCGGTGGGCGAGATCACGAGCGATGGCCGTGATCTCGCCCCCTTTCGTCGAGAGTCCGGGGCTGCTTCTGCTAGCTCAGACAGCCCAGACCTGGGGATGCCGGCCCAGCGAGATGCTGGAAGTGACGGGAAGCATGGCCCTGCAGATTGACCTGGCCGCCGCGGTGGCCCTGTGGCACTGGCAAGAGCGCATCCGCCCTCACGAGCACCTCTGAGGGCGGTCGGAGTAACCCGATGGCGAATCCCAAAATCGTCTACGATCCCGGCACCGGGCCCACGACGCTCAACTTCGTCTACCCGCCGCGGCGGGTGCCCGGCTGCGTTTACAAAGCTGTGCGTCACGATAATCTCGCCACGTCGGGTGTGCGCGAATCGGTCGTCGAGCGTATCGACCAGTTCCTAGAGCTAGAGATGGAATGGGTGCTGAGCGGCCCCGACCTCAGTGCATGGGCTTCCTTCATGATTTTCGCCCTCGGCGGCGGCCAGTTCAGCTTCTATCCCGACAGCTCGCAGCCCAGTTTCCTCAACTGCTGGCTGGAGGAAACGGATTTCAATGCTCAGTACAAGGCGCCTGGTAAGTACACCTTCAAGATGACTTTTCGGCAGGCTGCCACCTGAGTTCCATCAGCCTGCCCAGCGTTCACCAGGACGCCATTAGGCATGGCAAACCGATCCTGTTCCCATGATTCAAGGCAACCAAACGTGGACCAACGCGCTGGCGCAGCCACAAAAGCGGGTTCTCTACACATTTGAAATCGCCGACCTCGGAATCCTCCTGGCCAGCTTCGCCGACACCCAGGCCAGGGTCGATCGCGGCGGTTACGGGGTGACCGAGTACGGCGTTGGAGGCTACGGCACCTGATCCGGCTGGCACAGCAGGTGATTCACTCTGCGATGGTACGACGCAAGGTGGGAAAAGCAGGCGAATGTTGAGCGTAGCACAATGTTATCCAGGTGATTTCTGGGCTGATACCAGGCAGTCGCTGGAGTGGATTCTGGCTCGCCAGGGAGCGGCGGTGAGCCCCTGGCAAGCCAATGCGGTTAGCACGGCCGCTTTCGCTGAGTGCGGCCTGGCCTCTACCGCCGATCTCAGCCGCTTTCCTTGCCTCCCCGTGGAGAACATTGTGATCGATCCGCCGCCGGGTGTGCTGCCCGACCCGTCGCCGGGACCCGACGGGTTTCCCATCAACTTCTCGCCACTCGGGCTTCCCGGCGGCAATCTGCTGCTCAACACGTTTGTGAACGCCTGGGTTCAGACCGTTAGTGGGCGTTGTTTCTCGCTGCTCCAGCCTTTGGCCAGCTATCGGGTGGATCTGTTCGCCCATACCGATCTCTTCTATTACCAGGGCAGCTCATCCCTCGCCGACGGCGGAGGTGGAACCGCGACTTGGAGTGTTCCCAACGTGAATGCGGGAGCGGTGCTCGCAGTACTGTATCCCGCAACGGTGGCGCCACCAGCCCCGGGGGCGGGCTTCGCCTCTCTTCCTCCAGGATGGGTGGCACATTCGAACATGGGAACGGGGAAGAAGCTGGCTTCCTACTTCGCCCGCATCTATGTCAAGACGGACATCGAGTACCTGCAAGAGGACCATGTTCCGATCCTGGTGCAGGACAGCTACCATGCCCGCTGTGGATCCAGCGTGGCGCTGGCGGCCGGCTTGCCGACCGTTCACATCATCTGGAATGACCCGGTGGCCGGGCCGACCATGGTCTACACCTCGCTCCAGCGCCTTGCCGCCTACCAAGGACTACCCCGCTCGTTTCAGGTGCCGGTCTCCGATCCGCTTTACGTGCCGGACGTCACCGCGAGCAACGCCGCCGCGCTGCAGAACCGCAGCTTCATTTATGATGACGCGCTCTTCATTCTGGCCTGCTGTGGTGCCGGAAATTTTGCCGCTGCCTCGAAGACCATCCGCCAGCTCAACGGGTTGCTCGACCATCCGGGTTACCTGCCTTCGCGGGTTTTGGAAAATGCCGAGGACGGCAGCACGGCGCGTTGGTCCAAGTCAAACCCTTCGGACTCGATCGCCGTTCAGAACGACCCCGTGGAGCCGCCTTACGGAACCGGCAACGTCCTGCACTTCCAGGCGCTGGCGGCCGGAGATTCGTTCACTT
The DNA here is from genome assembly GCA_902812465.1 of Acidobacteriota bacterium. Classification (GTDB taxonomy): domain Bacteria; phylum Acidobacteriota; class Terriglobia; order UBA7540; family UBA7540; genus CADDZE01. The sequence continues at coordinate 14,670 of CADDZE010000053.1, forward strand.
ACGTGGGCTCCGGGTTTCCCGATGCAAACGACACTCAGGTCGAGTTCGAACACCGCGAGGCGGCTTCCCTCCCATTCGTTTTCAGCATCGGAGTAACCACCGCCACGGGTGCGGTCACGGCGGTTAACATCACTTCGGATGCCGTAGGGCCGGCAGCCTATAATGCTGCTGCAAAAACCATCGCCATCCCCGTGGGGCCTGGGAATAACACGTATCGCACGAACCGGGTGCCCCTGGCCGCGCTGATTTCCTCCCTGGCTTCGGACCGGCTCACGGCCATCACCAGCTTCAAAATCACCGTTGGAGCAGCCGGCGATCTCTACCTGGACAACCTCAGTGTTGGCACCGAGCAGCCGGCCGGTTCGCTGAGCTTTTCCTACGATGTCTACAACGGCCAGGTAGACCAGGCCTATATCCGCACCGGCGCGATGGCCTGGGTGTGTTACGCCTACGCCGTCTATATGGCGATGTCGCTCGACTATTCTCCGGCCCTCTATCTGCAGCGCATGCTGAACTTTCTGCTCACCCTGGAGTCCACCGCCGCCGACCTGACGCAAGGACTGCTCTACGCCGGCTACGGCAGCTACCGCGATCCCGGATACCAGTTCGTGCCGGGCTTGCAGAGTTTCGTCTCGACGGAACACAACATCGACGCGTATTTTGCCTTCCAGCGCGCGGCGAACGTGTTGCCGACGGCGGCTGTGCAGCTGCAGAAAGCGGGCGCTATTACGGCCTCCCAGGCGGCAGCGCTCGGCGCCACGGCCGGGGCGGTATCGGCAGCAGCGGCCACGATCGCTTCCAGCCTGATGACGAACCTGTACATCCCGCCGGGCGCCGATCCCGGCCACTTCGCGCAAGGGGCCAGTGCCGCTGGACTCGACACGTCACAAGCCCTCGACGCCTCAGGTGCCTGGGCTGCCCTGCTCTGCCACGCCCTCGGCGATGATGTCAAGGCAGCCGAATGCCTGAAATTCACTCACCAGAAGTTCTATTTGACCCGGCAGCAGATCTTGATTTCCCGCGCCGCCGGCTCTTACAACCAGGCATACCAACAGCTCACCCCCTTCAGCGGTTTCAAGCCTTATAACGACTCCACCGGCGGCTATTCCGGCTCGCCGCTCAGCGTATGGCAGGAGGGGACCTGGGGGGTCATTCTGGCGCTGCTGCGGCTTTACGATGTGCCGGCGGTTCAGTCCTACTTCGCCGGCGCCGCGGGCGGTCTGGACACCTTTCTCAACTCGCTGATTAGCGATCAGCGGCTCGTTCGCTCCACCACCGGTGATGGTTCGCTGCTCGCCTTCTCTCTCGCGGCGCGCGGCCTGCCTTGGGAATTCGAGGTCTGGCCCGCCCTGAGTCCTACAGCATGGTTCTGGCTAGTCTCGACTCGTCCCTCGTTGTTGTTGTCCGCTGGAACCGATCCGCAGGTGCTTCCCTACCTGTTGGTGCCGGCGGGCCAGCATCAGACGGTCAATGAGCTGGAGGGCAGCAGCTCGATTGGCCGGCTTCAGGTCGAGTCAATCGACCCTGGTGGAACCCTCAAGGCCCTCGCCGCGCAGCAGAACTTCGTCGGCCGCGTCGCCCGGCTCAAGATGGGATTTGCCGGCCAGTCGCTGGGGGATTTCGTGACGCTGCACACCCTGCAGATTCTCTCCACCGGCTTTAGCGCCGACGGGCGCATCACCCTCCAGTGCGCTGATGTGCAGCGCTTCCTCACCGGACAGTTGTGGTCCAACGGCGGCCCCAGCCCCTGGACGCCCGGATGGCCGGCTCCCCTCCAGCCTTCAGGCCCAGCCTTCGCGGCCAATGCGTTCCCCGTGAGCGACAGCAATCCTCGCTGGCTCAGCGGTAACCCACTGGACATCTTCTTGGTAGCCATGCAGAACGAGCTCGGCGTTGGCCAGGATCCCTCCGTACCGCCTGAGGGATGGGCGCTTTACCAGCCCGGCAAGGATGAAACCCTCATCAACCCCAGCCCCTATCTGGACGTGGCCGGCATCCTGGCGGTGCGCGACACCCTCTTTTCCGGCGACTGGTTCACATTCAAGCTGACGCGCCCCGTCGACGGCAAGCAATGGCTCGAAGACCAAATCCTCAAGGTGCTGGGACTTTACACGATCGTGCGCGCGGACGGACGCCTGTCGCTGAAGGGGATGAAATCGCCGCTCGCCAGCCAGCCGGTGATGGCGCTCAACCCGCGAAACGTGATGGGCATTCCCGAGGTTGCCCGTCGGCCGGTCATCAACGTTGTCACCGTGCGCTTTTCGGCCGACGACTCGGAGCGCGAGACAGCCGCACGCCAGTATCAGGACGAGGTTACCTTCCAGCAGGCAACGTCGATCGCCCTCTACAAGCAGCAGTATAAACAGCAAATCGAGGCCGACGGGCTGCGCTTGGCGAGCGGCGGCCTGCTGCGCGCCTTCTTGCTGGCGGACAGGATCTTTCGCCGCCACGCCTTCGGTACCCCCGCGTACCGGGTGCGGGCGTTCCTTTCCGCCATTGCACTGGAGCCGGGCGACCTGGTCTGGTTCAGCCACCCGCTGGTCCCTGATTTCCAGACGGGCTCGGCGGGGCTGAACAATGTAATCTGTGAGGTGTCCGAGCGGCAGCCCAACTACGCCGAGGGTTACGTGGAATTCGAGCTTCTGGACACACGCTTTTTGAGCCTGACGAGGCCCTATCAGATCGCTCCGCTCTCCGCTGGCGTTCCCGCCTGGGCTAACGCCACCCCAGCCCAGCGGGCGCAGTACATGTTCCTGAGCCTGGCGGCCCAGGGCGGGCGGAATGCAGACGGGTCGCCAGGCAACACGATCTTCTGATGCTTGGGGCCGTGCCGCCTTGTGGCGCGCACGGATCAACCGGCTGAGAGTCGAATGGGACAGCTGACCTTTAGTTCGATACCAGGCTTCTTCGACATCGCGGACACTGCCTTGGCTGGCGGTCAGCCGCTGACCGACGATGCCATCCTGAAGATCAGCCACAATGCCAAGTTCGCCGCGGTTCGCACGGAGGTGTTCTTCATGGGATTCTTTCAGCCCGGCGATACGGTGCCGACCCCGGTGAGTCCGGTCGACGGCTACGCCTACACGCGAGCGGAGTGCCTGTTCTTGCCCATCCTGGCTTCCAGCCGCCTGCCGGCAGCCGGCTTCGTCTCCGGCCAGAAGAACTTTCCCGTGCTGGCGGCCAACGACCCTGGACAAGGCAGCTTGGTTATCGTGCCCTACCAGCTGGACATTAACGATGCCACCGGGCTAGTGACGTGCCAGACCTACTGGTCGGGGAGCGGCGCCGAAAACCAGGGTGTGGTGAAGGTGTACTGTATTGCGGCGCGCTCCAGTGTAAATGTCGCGAATTGAGTTGAAGTTCGATGGCTGTCAACCGCACCATCCTGCCGCGCAAGGGCCTGATCCAGCCCCAACACGGGCTGACCGGGTACGAAGCGGACCAGGACGCCAACTGGGCGTTGCTGGACGCTAATGTGGCCTTCGTCTCGGATTTACAGCATCGCGACTTAGGCCTGAACGGCGTCGTCTCCGGCTTCGTGCTAGGCGTCACGCCCTCCCTGACTCCATCCCTGACACCTGGAGTTCTCTATGCGCAGGGCGTGCGGTACGCCCCGGCCTCGCCGCCTGTGCTGGGTCCCGCGCCTGCCAATTCCACGTCTTACCTCTTCTACAATTCCAGCACCGGCTTCTATTATCAGAGCAGTGCGCTCGGAGCGGCGGCGGGCGACGCCTTGATCGGGCAGGTGGTGACCACTGCCGCCGTCAGCGCGGTAACGGGCGCCACGCGGCTTTACGGCCAACTCCCGGTAACGGCTACCGCTGCAGGCAACTGGACAGTGGCCCACCTGTTGGGGCGCCCGCCCGTCGGCGCGGTAATCCAGATGACCTCGCCAGGATCAATCTGGTTCCAACGGGGTGTGCTGTGGGATGCCACCACCCTCTACCTGGCTGCCTCGGCCGCGGGAGTCACAGCGATGATTCAGCTTTGGTAACCATCGGCTCGGCAGCTGCGCCAAGAGTGCGCCCTGCCCGAGCCTGGAGGGAGAAACGATGAACCGAAAGAAAGAGAAGCATGAAGTGGCTATCGCAGCGCGCTTGTCCGCCAATAAGTTCCGCTCGCTCGAGACGTGGTGCGACGCCAGCCTGCGTAAGCGATCGGAAATTATCACTATCGTGCTGGAGCGGGTCCTTGAAATCCTCGAGCAGCAACCCAGCGTTGATCAACCCGTGGAGCAGTTTGTGCGGCGCTTGCGCCTCGATCCTCTTCCGAGCGCGGCGGAACCTGACCGGACGTCTTGCACTGGACGATGATGGCCGCGTCCGCCGGTCACCTGCCTCCCCGCCGGTACCGCCGCCCGAGGACGCTGAGGGCAAGAGGGCTGGGCAAGAAGGAACCCCCATCGTCTTCCAAGCCGCTGGTGCCGAACTTCCAGCAATACATCGCCATCAACCAGGGCTTACCGTAGAAGACGCGGAAGAAGGTCTCGTAACACTGCGCCTGCTCGGCGTCGGAATGTGCTGGCGGCGAGTCGTCCCACGGCTGGCCATGGGACTGGGCGAGAGCCGCAAAGCCGACCGCGGTGAAGATAACCGGCCTGCCAAACCTCGCGTGGACGGCCTCGACCGTCTTCACGATGGAAGCGGCGGAAAAGTCATCGGGCAGCGGTTCGTACTCCCGCAGCCCGATGCAATCGAGCTCGTCCCCCGAGCGCCCCGCCCGCCGCACCCAGTCGTATTGAAACGTTGAATTCACAACCTCAATCTGTATTAAACTAAGAGCCGGTTCGGTATTATCACGGTAGGCTTGGACCATGGAGTTGCTCCGTCCCGTCGACGCCGCCCGGGAACTGGGCGTCAGCTATCCGACGCTCAAGCAGTGGATTTACAAGCGCCAAATTCGCTCGGTGAAGACGCCCGGAGGGCACCACCGGATCCCGCGCCCGGAAATCGAGCGGCTCTTGTTTCGGCAAGAGGCGGGCAGAGTCCGACTGCGCACCAGACCGGCCCAAGGCGGTGAGACCCCCTCGGCCAGCGGCACCACGCCGGCAGGCTTAGAACACATGATCAGTGGCAGAAACCAGCTGGTCGGACGCGTGACGGCCGTGCAGAAGCAAGGGCTACTGGCCAAGGTTTCGCTCGACGTCGGCGGCCAGACGATTACCGCCATCATCACGCGGGACGCTTGCCGCGACCTTCGCCTCAAGCCGGGAACGAGGGCGGCGGCGCTGATTAAAGCCACCGAAGTAATGATCCTTCGCCCGTCCGGGCCAGCCCCGAGCGCGCCCCTAGCAGGAGCCAAAAGGTGACCAGGGGTTGTCTGATTCTGTTCATCATGCTGACGCTGCCTCAGGCCGCCGCCGAGCAGCTCACCGTGGCTGCCGCCGCCGACTTGAGCTTTGCTCTGCCAGAAATCGCGGCGGCTTTTCAAAAGCAGACCGGCAACACCGTGAAGGTTGTTTTCGGCTCGTCCGGAAACTTTTTCTCGCAGATTGCCAACGGCGCCCCGTTTGATGTGTTCCTTTCCGCGGACCGCGCCTATCCGGAGCGCCTCGAGGCCCAAGGGCTGGCGGAGCCCGCGAGCCTCTGCCCCTACGCCATCGGACGCCTCGTGCTGTGGGTTCCCCGCGGCTCGCCGATGGATGTCTCCGCGGGCCTGCAGGCGCTCCGCGACCCGCGGATCGCGAAGATCGCCATCGCCAATCCCGAGCATGCGCCCTACGGCCGAGCGGCGCTCGAAGCCCTGCGGCGAAGCGGGCTGTACGATAGCGTGTCAGCCAAACTGGTAAAGGGCGAAAACATTGCCCAGACCGCGCAATTCGTCGAGTCGGGCGCTGCCCAGGCGGGGATCCTGGCTCTTTCCCTGGTCGCCTCTCCGGCCATGGCCGGCCACGGCCGCTACGTGGAGATCCCAGACTCATTTTATTCGCCCATCGTTCAGGCCGGCATAATCCTCAAGTCTTCGACGCATAAACACCTCGCGCGGGAGTTCCTCGCGTTTCTCAAGAAACCTGCGGCCACGGCCATCCTAAAGCGGTACGGGTTTGCCCTACCGCCAGAGGCCACTCCTTCACCTCGATGAATTGGGACGCCGTCATACTCAGCCTTAAGCTGGCCTCCGTCGTGTCCGGCGTACTGTTGCTGGCGGGGCTGCCGGTCGCGTACTGGGTAGCCTTCTCGCGCTGGCGATGGAAATTCTTGGTGGAGTCGGTGGTGGCGCTCCCTTTGGTTCTGCCCCCGACGGTGCTGGGTTTCTACCTGCTCCTGGCCTTGGGACCTCGTAGCCCGCTCGGCCAACTTTGCGAGCGGCTGCTGGGCCATGGGCTGGCCTTCAGCTTTCAAGGATTGGTGGTAGCCTCCGTCCTCTATAGCCTTCCGTTTGCCGTGCAGCCGGCGGCAGCGGCTTTTGCGCTCCTGGACCCGACGCTCCTCCAGGCATCGTCCGTCTTAGGGGCTTCGCGATGGCGGACGTTTTTTCGCGTCATCCTCCCCCTTTCGGCGTCGGGAGTAGTGACCGGAGTCGTCTTGAGCTTCGCCCACACCCTGGGCGAGTTCGGAGTGGTGCTGATGGTGGGAGGAAACATCCCTGGGATCACGCAGACGGTCTCCATTGCCATCTACGACGAAGTACAGGCTCTGAACTATCAAGGAGCCAACGCCACCGCCCTCTTCCTGTTAACGTTTTCCTTCCTGGTGCTTTCCCTCACCTATGCCATGAACCGCCGAGTCTGGGCCGTCTGGCCCCTCCGCCACTGATGCCCCAGCCCCCCGAAGACGTATCGCGTGGCCGCCCTGCAAGGCAATCGCCGGCTGAATCATTACGAGTGCGGGTGCTCAAGAGGGTTTCGCCGCGCTTCACCCTAGACGTCGACTTCCTGGCTCCGGCAGGGATCACCATCGTCTTCGGCCGGTCCGGCTCGGGCAAGACCATTTTGCTGAACTGTATTGCCGGCCTAGTACGCCCGGATGCGGGGTTCATCGTCGTCGGTCAGACCTACCTGTTTGATTCGGAACGCCACATCGACGTTCCGGTCCGCCGCCGAGCCCTGGGATATCTGTTTCAGCAGCCGGCTCTGTTTCCTCACCTGACGGTGGAGCAGAACGTCAGATACGGGCTGTCCGGCCTGCCGGCGGAGGTTCAGGAGCAGCGGGTGAAGGAGGCGCTCGAGTCCCTGCGCGTCGCCCACCTGCGCCCGTCCTATCCCCGCCGCATTTCCGGCGGGGAGGCACAGCGGGTGGCCTTGGCGCGCGCCCTGGTCACGCATCCCCGTGCCCTGCTGCTGGATGAGCCCCTCTCGGCCCTGGACGAAGGCACAAAGTCCGGCATCATGTCCGACTTGCGCGCCTGGGTTGCGTCCCAGCCTATCCCCGTCCTCTACGTGACCCACGCGCCCAGAGAGGCCTACGCCCTGGGCGAAAACATGGTGATTCTGGAAGAAGGAAAGATCCTAGCCCAAGGTATACCCCAGCAGGTTCTGAGTGCACCGCGATTTGAGACTGTGGCGGAGCTAGCAGGATTTGAGAACGTGTTTGACGCGACGGTGGTGGCTCAGCATGAAGCACACGGCACCATGACCTGCCGCCTGGACGGCACCGATCTCTGTCTGGAGGCTCCGCTGATCCCTCTGGCCGGCTCGTCCCGAGTGCGCGTCGCCATTCGCGCAGGGGACATCCTGCTGGCCAAGGCGAAGCCCGCGGGGGTGAGCGCACGCAACATCGTGCCGGCTAAAGTGCGGGCTCTCGAGAGCCGCGGCGTGACGCTGGTCGCTCATCTCGATGCGGGCCTCCCCTTCGAAGCCCACCTCACGCCCAGCGCCCGCCAGGAACTGGGCTTGGACGCGGGCCAGGACGTGTGGCTGGTGATTAAGACCTATTCCTGCCACTTGGTCCGATGAGCCCTGCCCTCCTCTCCTACCGACCCACGCCCGGCTGCCTTGCTTTAGGCGTGCTCCTCGGTCAAACTGAAAGCCCGAGCCATGCGCGAAAAACTCTACCTGGCCGCCTTTCTGCTCGGAGCCGGGCTGCTGCTTTATGCCGGCAGGGGCTATTTTTCGCGTTGGGCGCTGGTTGCTTGGGCGCTGACGTTCGCGGGCACCACAGCGCTCGGCGTGCTGGCTACTACGACCCTCTACCGCGTGCAGCATGAACTGCGGGCCAGCCAGCGGGAGCTGGCGCGCAAAGAGGCGGAGCTGACCTTTGCGCGCGAGGTGCAGCAGGCTCTGTTTCCCCGCCACTTTCCAACAGACGGCGGGCTGGAGTTTGCCGCCACTTGCGTTCCCGCCGCCGGCGTCAGCGGCGATTACTACGACGTGCTGAGGCTGGCCGACGGCCGCGTGGCGTTCGCCATCGCCGACATTAGCGGCAAGGGCATTTCCGCTGCCATCTTGATGTCCAGTCTGCATGCGGTCTTGCGCACCCTGGCCGCCGCCGGCCACACCCCTTGCGAACTGGGAAGCCAGTTGAACCACCACCTGCACCAGGTTACCGACGGCACGCGCTTCGCGACACTCTTCTACGCCGAGTGGATCCGCACCGAGCGCACTCTCCGCTACATTAACGCCGGACACAATGCTCCACTGCTGCTTGGCTCGAAGGGAGTCCGCCGCCTCGCCGCCGACGGCCCGCCGCTCGGCCTCTTCCTGCGCTACAACTTTCGTATCGGGGAGCTCGAACTGGAACCTGGTGACCTGATGGTGCTCTACTCGGACGGGTTGACGGAGGCCGGCGTGATGAAGCGCGGAGGCGAAGCCTTCGGCGAATCTCGCCTCGAAGCCGTGGTCAGGGCCAACCATCGCCGCCCGCTGCCCGAGCTTCAGCAGCACGTGCTGGCTGCCGTCCGCAACTGGGCGGGCCGCGACCTTCATGACGACATGACCCTGGTGCTCGTGCGCACCGCTCTGTCGGTGCCGGGCGCACGGGCGCTTGCCGAGCCGCTGGAGGCACAGCCGTGAGAATCGGAAACCACAGCTTGCGGGAACACATCCGCCTTCTCATGCCGCTCTTCGGATTCATGGTGGCTGTGTGGGCGCTGCGGATGGTGCTGGACGCCGCCGGAGCGCCGCAGGCAGTCGTGTATGCCTGCAGCGTCACCGTCGCCGGTGCCGTGGCGGTGGTCATGGCGGTGCTCCTGATTCATGCCCGGCACTTCGGCAGCTACCCGAGCGTCGTCGTCGCGGCCTTTTTGTTGGCTCTGTGGCAGCAGGTTTTCATCAGCGCCGCCGTTGCCTTTGCGCTGCTCACGCGAACGCAAAACGTCTATACGCGTCCGCAATTTCATCCCGGCATGCCACCCTTGCAGCATATCCAGGCGCAGCTGACCTGGGGAGTCGGTTTTAGCACGTTGCTCGGGTCGGCGATGGGGTGCATCCTTCTCTGGCTGCTGCGGCGGCTCGTGCCTTTGGCAGAATGGCATAGTAAGTAGCGCGGCAGGAGGGGTCGGAACTCGGGGTGGGCGATTGTCCCTGCTCGCCACCACAAGCGCTCGCTGTCCTGACCGCCAGCGACGAAGTCACGCTGCCAGGCACTTGCGGCGAACTCCGGGCGCAGGAACCCGCGGGCAGGAGGCGTATGGCTGGCGCCTGAGCCCAGCGTGCGCTCCACCGCTGCGGCGGCCACCAGACCCGCATTCCGGCACTGTGCCTCCTGACCTCCGTGGGCCGCGGGGCCGCTACAACGCGGCCGCTGTCCGCTCACCGCCGCCTGCGAATCAGGCGGTCCAGGCTGATGGGTCCGGCGCCAGCCGAGCACAGGTAGAGAAACACAAAGCAGTAGACGACGGCCAGCTCGCCGCCATTGCGTATGGGCCAGAAGCCGCGCGGGAAGTGGACCCTGAAATAGGCCACGGCCATCTCGCCGCAGAGCACAAAGGCTACCGGGACCGTGAAGAGTCCTAGGATTATCAGGGCGCCACCGACCAATTCCAGACATCCGGCCACCCCTAAAAGTGAGAAACGAGCGGGCGTGTGCCCGCCGAGTCCGCCAAATACTCCCAGCAGCTTCTGGGCACCATGGAGGGAGAATGTGAAGCCGGTGACGATTCGCAGCAGGGAGCGTGTGTAGGGTTCAAGCGCGCCGGATGAACTGGCCATGTCTTCTCCGAAAATATTAGGATGGTCGCGTCGTTCGTGCGCCCCTATTAAACCAGGCTTTCGCCGCGGAGCCAAGTAGTGGCCGAGGGCCGGGCAGATGTGGTATCCAGTCATGCGTCGGTAAAACAAGGAAGGGAGTCGTTCTATGCGCAGAATTTTGGTTGCCGGCTTGGCCGTCTGTGCCGCCTGGATGACGGCTGCCAGCCGGGCCGCCCAGCAACGATGGAAGATTCACGACCGCAACCGGCCGCAGCCACCCGTGGTCACGCCGGGCGAGTGCAGCACCCAGGATCACCCGGGCAAGCCGCCCTCAGACGCCAAGGTGCTCTTCGACGGAAAGGACCTGTCCCAGTGGGAAAGCATTCGGGGAGGACCAGCTCCTTGGAAGGTGCGGGATGGCTATTTCGAGGTGGCGCCAGGGACAGGAAATATCCGCACCAAGCAGGCCTTCGGCGACTGCCAACTCCACGTCGAGTGGGCCACGCCAAGCCCTCCCCACGGCCAGGATCAGGATCGGGGCAACAGCGGCGTCTTCCTGCAGAGCCTTTACGAGATTCAGGTGCTCGACTCCTATCAGAACCAGACCTATCCTGACGGCCAAGCCTCCGCCGTCTACGGACAGTATCCCCCGCTGGTCAATGCCTGCCGCCCGCCGGGTGAATGGCAGACCTATGATATCGTCTTTCATGGCCCACGTTTTGACCGTTCTGGCAAGCTTCTCCGAAAGGCCTACGTCACCGTTTTTCACAATGGGGTCCTCACTCAGGATCATGTTGAGATCATGGGACCCACCGAGCACATGAAGCGGCCACCCTACCATCCGACCCCGGAAAAGATGCCGCTCATGCTGCAGGACCATCATCATCCGGTTCGGTTTCGCAACATCTGGATCAGGGAGCTGGGTTAGGGGACACTTAGTCAAGTTGTTTATTTTAAAGCTCTTAAATAGGAAGCACGGAGTGTACAGGCTCAAGGGAATTGGCCTTCCTCTTTTGTACAATTTTTTTCACTTCTCGCTTTAAGGCCGGAGGAGAAGGCTTAGTTTAAGTTGTTTTTTTCCAATGGCTTATCACATAAAATGGTTTGGATTGCCAATTGCTCTATAGGCTGCGGGCTGCGGACCCTAAGCAGCACGGTGCAACTGGACACCGGACGCTAGACAGAGGAGAGCTCTATGAAGAAGGCTTTTCTGCTGGTTGCCATGTTTTTGGCTATCACGACGATGGGTTGGGCGGGTGCTTGTACGACGGGAACGCTGCAGGACTACATCAACCTGGGTGCAACGGGTTGCACCATCGGCAATGAATTGTTCTCTAACTTTGCGTTCACTTCGAGTGTGAGTGGGAGTGCGGTGGTGCCGCCAGCTAGCGGCATAGGCGTCACGCCGCTGAACACTCCCAACGACCCCGGGCTGTTCGTGGACATTGTCATCAACGCACCCGCCGGCAGCCTGGGCGATGTGGCTTTCTCTTATACCGTCACGGCGCTGAGCGGCAGCATTACCGACACTAGCCTAGCCATGACGTCCTTTGTGATGCCGGATGGTTCGGTAACCATTGCCCAGACGGAGTGCCTGGGAGATACATTTGCGGATGGCTGCGCTCATGGTACGCTGGCCAGCCTGCACACGTGGGATTTTGGCTCCGGAAGCGAGAAACTGGCGGATAGCAATATGTTCGCTCCGGTGGGTATGGTCGACATCCTCAAGGACATCACGGTGAGCGGCGGTACGGAGGGTTTTGGAAACGTCTCCGGTGAAATTCAGCACTACTCCACCGGCATAGTTCCCGAGCCTGCCACCCTGTCCTTGCTCGGCTCCGGACTGATCGGCTTGGCAGGCCTGCTGCGCAAGGTTCGTAGCTAGTTTTCACGTAGCCCAGGATCGCAGGCTTGGTTTAACCTTTAAGGCAAGCTCGGTTTCAAGCCGGGCTTGCCTTTGTTGTCTTATTCCCCCTCTGGCACCCCAGGCGTTGCCCCCACCTGGGTATGTTCCGCCC
>CADDZE010000054.1 GCA_902812465.1 Acidobacteriota bacterium
GTGCGACCGAAAACGCGCCACCCCAGGCGGGCGGCTCGGAAGGGCCGCGTTGCCGCTAACCTCAGTCGCCCTACGGGCTCCTTCGGCTAGCGGCAAAGAAAAACCAAACAGATCATGGGCTATAAAAACCGGACATCTTCCCGTGCTAAGAACACGTCAGGACTCTTCGCCTTCCGTGGCACCGCGCATAGCGACGGATCACCAACCAGACTAAGGCGGCAGTTTGGGCCATCGTTTTTGGACGCCGGTCTCGGTTTTTCAACAACATATCCGGTTCGTTTCGTCAAATTAACCTTTGTTCGGCATTCTCCACACTCGCCTTCGGAAGGCGCCAGCGACACTCGTCACGAGTGTCGCCAATCCTTCGCCAACACGACTTGAGCGGCGCCTCAAACGAGTCGTTACAGTCCACACGTTGTTTACATTCGAGACCGGAACGCTCTGGGTGTGCTGGGCTCTCTTCTACGCCAGGACCGGCTCGGCGGGCTCCGGCTCGCCAGCCTCAAGCCGCACGGAGACCACCTTGGAAACGCCGGGCTCTTCCATGGTGACGCCATAGAGCACGCGGCAGATTTCCATGGTGCGCTTGTTGTGGGTCATGAGGATGAACTGGGTGTGGTCGCTCATACGCTGGATCATGCGCGTGAAGCGCTCAACGTTGGAGTCATCGAGCGGCGCATCCACCTCGTCGAGGATGCAGAAGGGGCTGGGGGTGAAGCGAAACACGGCGATCAGCAGGGCCAGGGCGGTGAGCGCCTTCTCGCCGCCGGAAAGCAGCAGGACGTTTTGCAGGCGCTTGCCGGGCGGCTGCACCACCAGGTCGATGCCGCTTTCGGGATCAGCTTCGTCGCTCAGGCGCATCTCACCCGTGCCGCCGCCAAACAGCGTACGGAAGGACTCGGCGAAGAAGCCGTTGATGGCCTGAAAGGCTTGGCTGAACTGCCGCCGTGACACCTGGTCGATTTCGCGGATGGTCTGGGTGGTGTCGCTGATGGAGGCCAGCAGATCCTGGCGCTGGGTTTCGAGGAAGGAGTAGCGCTCCTCGGCCTCCTGGAGCTCTTCGAGGGCCATCATGTTGACCGGGCCGATATTCTCGATGCGCCGCTTCAGCTCGCGCACCTCGGCTTCCGCGGCCTGCAGTGCTTCGCCTTCGAGCGGCTGCCCGCCGGCCAGCTCCGCTTTCAGGGCTTCGGCCTCCATGCCCAATTCGTCGCTGCACTGCTGGACGCAGTGGGCAAGATCGGAGTCGAAGCGCGCCAGGGTGACTTCGGTCTGTGAGCGCGCTTGGCGGCATTGTTCCAGGTGGTGGCGGGCGGCTTCGAGCCGCGGGCCGAGTTCGTCGCGCCTCGCGCGTGCCGCTTGCACGTCCGCCTCCAGCCCGCGCAGCTTTTCACGACCCTCGGCCTGGGCCGCTTCCAGTTGGGCGAGCGCCGTCCGCGCTGATTCCTCTTCCAGCCTCAGGCGCTGGCGCTCCCCGGCCCAGCCGGCCTCTTGCTCGGCGAGCGCGGCGAGCTGCAAACGGATCCCTTCTGCCTGCTCCGCCAGCCGCGTCCGCTCCGCCGCGAGGGCGCGAGCCCGCTCTTCCAGCGCGCTGGCCTGGGCCTGCGCCTGCGCCAGGTCCTGCGTCACGCGGTCGAGTTCCGCGCGCCGGGCCCGAGTCGCTTGCGTGGCAGCGTCAATCTCCTGCTGGTGCTCTGCCTGCTGGCGCGAGACCTGCGCCAACTGCGACTCGAGCTCAGCCCGCCGCGCCGCCAGCGAAGTGCGCTCCTCCTCAATGCGCGCGGCTTCCTGGGCGAGCACCTGAAGGCGCTCGTGGGCGCGGCCTACCGCCTCCTCAGCCTGGCGGATCTTCTCGTCCACGAGGACCAGGCGCTTGTCGGCCTCGAGTCTTTGCGCCGTCAGGCCATTCAGCTCGCCTTCGATTTGAGTGGCGCGGGCTGAAAGCTGGGCGAATACTTCTTCGACGCGCTTCAGGGCAGAGTGTAGCGCCGAGGTGCGATGTTCGAGCTCGCGGAACTCGCGACGCAAGGCCAGAGGACCGACGCCCGCCGCTTTGCCGCCGGACACCAGGCGATGGTGATAATGCTCGCCGCGCGCCGTCAGGAAGTGGCTGGCGGGGTACTGTGCGGCCAGGCGTTCGGCTGCGGATGCGTCCTCGACCAGGTAGGCATTGGCCAGCGCCGGCAGCACCACGTCGCCGTTCAGTCCCAACTCCGGGTGGAAGCGCACCAGCTCCTCGAGTGAGGCCACGACCCCGGCGGCGTGCCGGACTTCGGGATTGGCGCAACGGGTCTCGCCTCCGTGCCCGTTGGATCCCCCTGCGGGCTGGAACCGGGTTACGAAGAAGGTGGACCGGCCCGTTCCCTGGCGTTCCAGCAAGGCGATGCCTTGGCGTGCCTGCTCGTGCTGCTCGACGACCACGCAGTCGAGCTCCCGCTTCAAGAACTCCTCCACCACCTCTTCATGGCCAGCGGCCACCTCGACGAAGTCCGCCAGGACGCCCAAGGCGCGGAAGCTGTGGCCGTTGCCGCCTAGGCCGGCGGCGAGCAGGCGCCGCACACTGTCGCTGGCATAAGCGTGGCGGCCCAGGGATTCCTCGAGGGCCTGCTTGCGGGCGTGAGCCTGAGCGTACTCTTGCCTCAAGCCTTCCAATTCTTCCTGCGCAGTGGCGGCGCGCTGCCGCGCTTCCTCAATCGCCACACTGGCGCAGGCCATGCTCTCGCTGAGCGTCGCCAGGAAGGCAGCCTCACGATCGCGAGTGAGGCGCAGCGAATCGAGTTCCGCTCGAGCCCGTTCCAGTTCTGCTTGAACACCCCCTCTTCGCCTCGACCCGCGCCCGCTCCCGCTCCAAAGCCAGCGCGGCCTCATCGGCCTGAACGAGCTGGTTGCGCCGTGCCGCTCCCTGGCTGACCACGCCCAGCAGGGCTTGCCTCAAGCCTTCCAGTCGCGCTTCCTGGGCCGAGATCTGCTCCATCATCTGCGTCTGCCAGCCGGTGAGCTGGCGGACGGCCTCCTGGGCGGAGGCGCGTTGCACGTCCAACTGCTGGCGGCGGGCCGCGCCTTCGGCCCTCTGCTGTTCCGCACTCTGCGCCTCGCCCTCGAGTCGTCGGCGCGTCTGGAGCGCCTCGGCTGCCCGGGCTTCGAGGTTGGCCGCCTGCTGGCGCAACTGGTCTATCCGCGAGCGCAGGCGCTCCGCTTCCAGCTCAAAGCGGCCCAGCGACTGGCGGCAGCCGTTCAGCTCGGCCTCCGCTTGCTCGAAGCGCTGGCTGGCAGCCTTTTGCTCTTGCTCCAAGGCCTCCACCGCCGCTGCCGCCGCGGCGCACCCTTCCTGGCAGGCGGCCCAGTCTTCCTGCAGGCGGGCACGCTCGCCAGCAAGGCTCAGCAGGCGCGAGCCTAGCGCGACCCGCTGCCGCGCCTTCAGCTCCTCGGAAAGCTCGCGGTAGCGCCTGGCCTTCGAGGCCTGGCGCTTGAGCGAATTCACCTGCTTGCTGATTTCTTCGAGTATGTCGGTAAGGCGGGCCAAATTCTGGCGTGCTGACTCGAGCTTGGCTTCTGCCAGCCGCTTGCGCGACCGGAACTTCGAGATGCCGGCGGCTTCCTCAATGAGGGCGCGGCGGTCCGAGGGCTTGGAACTCAGGATCTGGCCGATGCGTCCCTGCTCGATGATGGCATAGGACTCCGGTCCCAGCCCGGTGCCCATAAAGAGTTCCTGGATGTCGCGCAGCCGGCAGGTCTCGCCGTTCAGCAGATACTCGCTCTCCCCGGAACGATAGATGCGGCGGGTGATGACGATTTCGCTGCCGCGCTGGGCCAGCACCGCCCGGCTGAGCGGCTCCGCGCCGTCGCGCAGGATCCGGTAGCGCGCACCGTCCTGCGCCGTGTAAACCGGACCTGCCTCGTCTGCCGGATCCGGCTGGGTCGTGGAGGAAGGTGCCGGCCAAGAATTTCCCTCGGGGTCAAACAGCGTCAGGCTGACTTCCGCCATGCTAGTGGCGGGGCGCGTACGCGTGCCGTTGAAGATCACGTCCGCCATGCGCTCGCCGCGCAGCAGACGCGGACTCTGCTCGCCCAGTACCCAACTGATGGCATCGGCGATGTTCGACTTGCCGCAGCCGTTAGGCCCGACGATAGCCACCGTGCCCTCTCCGAACAGGAGCTGAGTGCGGTCGGCAAAGGACTTGAAGCCGAGCAATTCCACCTTCTTAAGTTTGAACACGGGGAACTCCCTCCCAAGGAACACGAAGGAAGATTGAATCGAGGACAGGCCTAGCGTGGCGGGGAAAGCCCCTCTCGGGGCTCGAACGCGAGTTTTTCTTGCCGGCGCGGTCGAAGGTCACGGACGTTGAGTCAGCTGTCCCACCCGCCCTGTACGAAGCCTGTTCGTGCTGGCGCACTGACGAGGCTGATGCGAGAAATCCCCTTCGACTACAGAGGGAAGATACCATCGGGCAGCGGGGCGTGTAAAGCAAAAACGTCAGGCCGCGGCAGTCTGACGGCGGTGCTTCGCGCTGCAGCGCGTTCTGGCTCGTCCAGGGACACCGGACACCGCAGGCGCCCCGGGGAAAGGTTGCGAGCGGCTGCGCCGGACCCCGCCCTTCGGGCGAGCGGCCGTGCGGTGAGGGCATTCGCAGTCCAGCTTGGGTGAGTGGTGGTGCGGAATTTTGCTTGACGCCAGGCACCCGGCGTCGGGATAATTAATGGTACCGATTCCTTTCACTTCTTCTCCGTCGGTACAACTCGATGGCGGCTTTGAGGCGCCGCAACCTGACCAGCGTGGAGGCGATCCGTGGCAGCCAAGTATATTTTTGTGACCGGCGGTGTGGTGAGCTCGCTTGGCAAGGGGCTGGCTTCGGCCTCGATTGGATGCCTGCTGGAGTCGCGCGGGCTGAAGGTCACCATGCTCAAATTTGACCCCTACCTCAACGTCGATCCCGGCACCATGAGCCCTTTCCAGCACGGCGAAGTCTTTGTGACCGATGACGGGGCGGAAACCGACCTGGACCTGGGACACTACGAGCGCTTCACCCACTCACGCATGCTGCGCGATAACAACTGCACCGCGGGCCGCATCTACGAAACGATTATTACCAAGGAGCGGCGCGGCGACTACCTGGGTAAGACGGTGCAGGTGATCCCCCACGTCACCAACGAGATCAAGGCGGTCATCCGCAAGGTTTCCGCGGGCGTGGACATTGTGATCGTGGAGGTGGGAGGCACGGTGGGCGACATCGAATCCCTGCCGTTCCTCGAAGCCATCAGGCAGATGCGCCAGGAGCTGGGGCGCGAGAACGCCGTCTTCATCCACCTGACCTTGGTGCCCTACATCGGCGCCTCCGGCGAGCTCAAGACCAAGCCTACCCAGCATTCGGTCAAAGACCTGCGCGAGATCGGCATCCAGCCGGACATCCTGCTCTGCCGCACCGACCGCTACCTTTCGGCGGACCTGAAGGCCAAGATCGCCCTTTTCTGCAGTGTGCCGGAGGAAGCGGTCATTACCGCCAAGGACGTGGAGAACATCTACGAGGTGCCGCTGGTCCTGGCCAGCGAGGGCCTCGACACCCAGATTCTGCGCTGCCTCCAGATCGAGGCGCCGGAGCGCAACCTGCAGCCCTGGCAGGACCTCGTCGACCGCTTGCACCACCCCGAAGGTGAGGTCTCGATCGGGGTGGTGGGCAAGTACGTGGAGTTCCAGGACTCCTACAAAAGCCTGAACGAAGCCCTGGTTCACGGCGGCGTTGCCCACCGGCTCAAAACGAACATCGTGTGGCTGGAGGCAGAGGGACTCGAGTCCGAGAACTGGGAAGGGCAACTTCAGGACTTTGACGCTATCCTGGTGCCGGGGGGTTTCGGCAAGCGCGGCATTGCTGGCATGCTGCGCGCCATCGAGTTTGCCCGCACCCGCAAGGTACCCTACTTTGGCATTTGCCTGGGCATGCAGTGCGCCGTCATCGAATACGCCCGCAATGTCTGCGGGCTGAGGGATGCTGACAGCACGGAGTTTAACCCCTCCACGCCGCACCGCGTTATTTACAAGTTGCGCGAGCTGCGCGGTATTGACGAGCTCGGCGGCACCATGCGTCTGGGAGCCTGGACGGCTCGCCTCCGCCCCAACTCGTTCGCCCATCGCGCCTACGGTTCGCTGGAAATTTCCGAGCGCCACCGCCACCGCTTCGAGTTCAATCGCGAGTACGAGAAGATTCTCGTGGCCCACGGCCTGGAGATTACCGGCAGCACCCCGGACGAGACCTACGTCGAGATCATTGAAATTCGCGACCACCCCTGGTTTTTGGGCTGCCAGTTTCATCCGGAGTTTAAGTCGAGACCTCTCGAGCCCCACCCGCTGTTCAAAGCTTTCGTAGGCGCCGCGGCCAAGTATCGTGCCCGGCGTTTGGCGCCGCTGGTGGTGAGCGGCCAGCCGGAGGCGGAGGAAGACGGTGTGAGCGCGCCAAGGAAGAGGACGCTCCGCGTTTCCGGATAATCCGGAAATTGCGACGGGCACAGGGAAATCCCCGTGACCCTTACGGCCAAGGGGCGGGGCACACTCAAGTTCCGCTATTCTGACTTTCCGTTGGTCATCGATGTCTGCCGTGCCTCATCCGGTTCAGGTTGGCAAGCTCTTACTCGGCGCCGGGCGTCCTCTCTTCTTTATCGCCGGCCCTTGCGTGATCGAGAGCGAACGCCACGCGATGCACATGGCGCGAAAGCTGGCGGCGGCCGCTCGCGAGCTGGGGATTCCCTACATCTTCAAAGCCTCTTACGATAAAGCCAACCGGACGTCGCTAGACTCCTATCGCGGTCCCGGGATGAAGCGCGGGCTCGAGATTCTGACGCGCATTAAGACCCAGGTGGGCGTGCCGATCCTCACCGATGTGCATGACGTCTCCCAGGTGGCCCCAGCCGCCGAGGTCTGCGATATCATTCAGATTCCGGCGTTCCTCTCGCGGCAAACCGACCTGCTGGTGGAAGCCGGGCGCAGCGGGGCGGCGGTGAACATTAAGAAGGGACAATTTCTGGCGCCAGGGGATATGCGGTACGCCGTCGAAAAGGTGGCCAGCACGGGGAACCGCCGCATCCTGGTCACCGAGCGCGGCACGACTTTTGGTTACAACAATCTCGTGGTCGATATGCGCGGCCTGGCGGTCATGAAAGACTTCGGCTATCCGGTCGTGCTCGATGTCACCCACTCCTTGCAACTGCCGGGCGGCGAAGGCCGGCGTAGCGGCGGCCAGCCCCAGTTCATCGAAACCCTGGCCCGCGCCGGTGTGGCCGCGGGCGTGGATGGCATCTTCCTGGAGGTTCATAACGACCCGGCGCGAGCCCTTTCGGACGGGGCCAACGCCCTCCCGCTGCGGGCCTTCCAGCCCCTGGCGCGGCGCTTGCAGCAGCTGGGGGAGTTCGTGCGCCGCTTGTAGGGCGGCCTGGGGCCGCTGTTCTGAGAGCTATGTTCTCCGCTCACATCGGACGCCACCCTGCCACGACTGCCGGCTTAGCCGCGCTGCTGGCCTGCAGCCTCGCCGGCGCGCAGCCACCCAGCGAAATCGGGGAGCTGTTCGCCAAGTACAAGTTCAAGCAGGACGTCATTAAGCCTCCCCGGGGCATCCTGAAACACGAATACCTGGTGCCGATGGGCCCGTATTTCCAGCTCTTCGACTGGGACATGTACTTCATGGGAGTGGCGTTGAGCTACGATGGGGTGGGGAAGCCGCTGGCCTCGAGCGTGGAGAACTTCCTCGAGTTCGTGGATGAATATGCCAACTGGCAGGGATATACGCCGCGCGAAATTGCTCCCGATGCACTCTGGGCCCTGCCGGAGATGTGCAAGCCTTTCCTGGCTCAGGCGGCGCTCCGTGCTTCCCTCACCCTGCAAGACTTCTCCTGGCTGGGCGAGCTGAACGGCCAGAGCCGCGAGACCAATTACCTTAAGCTGGCTCATACCCTGGCTTTTTGGGAGAATACGCGGCGCGCTCCCGACGGCCTCTTCCTTTGGTATAACGGCGTCGAAAGCGGTGTCGATAACAATCCTGCCGTCTCGGACGTTCCCGCCCAGGTGACCGAGGGCGTTGACCTGCAGTGTTACCTCTACCGCGAGTACCGTGCCATGAGCGTGCTGGCGGCCCGGCTCGGCAAAGACGGCGACGCGGCCGGTTACCGCCAGAAGGCAGAGGCTCTGCTCCGCCTGGTTCAGCGCCGGATGTGGTCTGAGCGGGATGGCCTGTTTCTGAACATCGACGCACGCACTGGACAGCCCGTCCGCGTCAAGACGTGGACCAACTTCGTTCCGCTCTGGGCCGCCGTGGCCACGCGCCCGCAGGCGGAGCGCACGATTCGCGACCACCTCCTGAAAGAGTTCTGGTGCGCTAACGGGATTCGCACCCTGGCTCCGGAGGAGCCGCTCTATAACCCGCAGTCCGGCTACTGGCGCGGCCCGGTGTGGGTGATCTCCAACTACCTGGTGATGCACGGCCTGATGAACTACGGCTATCAGCGGGAGGCGCAAGAGCTCGCCCAGAAGACCGTGGACCTGCTGCTCCGGGACTTGCGCGCCACCGGCGGTATGAACGAGAACTACCATCCCGATACCGGACAGCCGGCGGCGGGCGGTCATTTCCTGAGCTGGAACCTGTTGGCCGAGCACATGCAAGAGGAAGCGGCACAGGGAACCGACCCTACGTCGATCCCAGCCCAGTGAGCCCGGACGGCTAACGCCTGCTTTTATGAGCCTGGACATCGCGCGCAAGGTGCTGGAGATCGAAGCCCACGCCATCCGCGGTCTGCTGGGCCGCCTGGACGAGCGCTTCGTGCGCGCGGTGGACATCCTGCTGGCGTGCGAAGGGCGCGTGGTGGTGGCGGGTATGGGAAAATCCGGCTTGATCGGGCAAAAGGTTTCGGCCACGCTGGCGAGCACCGGCACACCGTCTTTTTTTCTGCATCCTGCCGAAGCACTGCACGGTGACCTGGGCCGCCTGGTCCGCCGCGACGTGTTGCTGGCCCTTTCCTACAGCGGCGAGACTGAGGAACTGCTGCGACTGCTCGAGACGGTGAAGCGTCTGGCGATCCCGCTGATCACCTTGACGGGCAACCCACGCTCGACCTTGGCACAGGCCAGCGATGCGGTGCTGGACGTGAGCATCCCGCAGGAAGCTTGTCCGCTGGGCCTCGCACCCACCGCCTCCACGACGGCTATGCTAGCTATGGGCGACGCCCTGGCCATGGCCGTGCTCGAGCGCAAAGGCTTCACCGAGGAAGACTACGCGGCCCTCCATCCCGCCGGCGGGCTCGGCGTGCGCCTGCGGCGCGTCGAAAACGTCATGCATACCGGCGAACAGATTCCCCGCGTCCGCCCGACTACCCCGATGAAGGACGTGATATACGAGATGAGCCGCAAGGCGCTCGGCCTGACCACCGTGGTGGACGCGAACGACCGCCTGGTGGGCTTCATTTCCGACGGCGACCTGCGGCGCTTCTTCGAACGGGAAGGGAATCGGTCACTCAGCTTGACCGCCGCGGACTGCATGACCCGAACTCCCCTGACCATCGGCCGCAAGGAGCTGGCCACGCGCGCCCTCAACCTGATGGAAGCTCGGCGCATTACGGCACTGCCCGTGGTGGATTCCGAAGGGAAGCTGGAAGGCGTGGTCCACATCCATGATCTGTGGACCACTCAGATGTTCTGAGCGTCCTCCCCGTGGGGTGACCCCGGTGGCGGGCCAAAGGGCGAGACTCTGGAGACCACTGAGAACCCATCGATGACCAAACAACTCCGCGACCGCGCGCGCAAGGTCAAGCTCCTCCTGATGGATGTGGACGGCGTGATGACCGATGGCGGCATTTACTATGTCCCAGGCCGGAACGGCCGATTGATCGAGACCAAGGCCTTCCACTCGCGCGATGGCCTGGGCCTGCGCCTTGCCCAACGGGCGGGCTTGCGGACGGGCGTCATCTCGGGCCGCGGCTCCCCGGTGCTCGAGCACCGCGTCCGCGAGATGGGTATCGAGTTTCTGGAGCAGAATGCGCTGGAAAAGCTCGAACCCTACGAGCGGATTCTGCGCCGTGCCGGACTGCGCGATGACCAGGTGTGCTACGTGGGCGACGACCTCGTCGACCTGCCAGTGCTCAAGCGCGTCGGCCTGGCGGTTGGCGTGGCAGACGGCCATCCCCTGCTGCGGCACCACGTCCACTTCCTCACTCGCAGTGAAGGCGGGCGCGGTGCGGTGCGGGAGGTCATCGAGCTGATTCTGGCCGCGCAGGGCAAGCTGCAGGCCATCGTCGAGAGCTACCTCCCTGGGGTAAAAGACAAAGCTGAGGGATCCAAGACGTGAGCCTCAAGGGCAGACGCCAAGGCTAGCGGCGGCTCACGCCTCTGATAGCACGGGATTATGGCGAACCTCACCTGTGGTCTGGTCACTGGCGCCTCCAGCGGCATCGGTGAATGCTTCGCGCGCAAGCTGGCGGCGCGGCGCACGAATCTGGTGCTGGTCGCGCGTTCCGGTGCCAGGCTCGCGGAAATCGCTCGCGAGCTGGAGGCCGCCTACCGAGTGCAGGCGCACGCCGTTCCTTGCGACCTCAGTCAGGAGGGTGCGGCAGCGCGCCTTGTCGAGTCGCTGGACCAGCGGGGCGTCCAGGTGGATCTGCTGGTGAACAATGCCGGGTTTGGGGCGCGCGGCGAATTTTGGAAGCTGCCCCTGAGCCGCCAGGTGGAGATGATCCGCCTGAATGTCGCAGCACTGACCGAGTTGACCCATTGGTTGGCCGGGCGCATGGCTGAGCGTCGGCGAGGAGCCATCATCAACGTGTCCTCCACCGCGGGCTTTCAGCCGGTGCCCTATACGGCGGTCTATGCGGCGACCAAGGCTTTTGTCACGAGTTTTTCCCTGGCGCTAGAAGCGGAGCTGCGGCCCTATCGAGTCAGGGTGGTGACGCTTTGCCCCGGAGGCACGAAGACCAACTTTCTCGTGGCCGGCCATTACGGCATGCAGCGGACACCTGGCGGCCTGCAGGACCCGAACGAAGTCGTGGAGGCGGCGCTTGCCCGGCTCGACCAGGGAGGCGGACTGGAAGTGCCCCGCCTTCTCAACAAGCTCACAGTATTTATCCAGCGCTTTGTCCCGCGCCGCACGGTGATCCGCTTTGCCGGGGGCATCTTTCGGCCCGAGGGAAACGCGATAGAGACGCCGTGAAGCTTTCAGCTTGGGCCCAGCACGGACCATTCTGAAGCGCTCGCCTTTCGAGCCTTTGCCCGGAGGGACGCCGACTCAGCGCCCGGACCGAACAAGGTAGTCGCGGTTGATGTGCCTCACCCCTTTGGCCATCAAGTGCTCGGCCTCCGCCCGGCTTCGGATCCCGCCGCGTGCACCCAGCGCCGTGCAATTAAGCCCGGCCATGGCGTTCGAGAAGTCCAGAATTCGCTCCACTTTCCATCCCGCCAGCAGACCGTAGATGAACGCGCCATGAAAGACATCGCCCGCTCCCGTCGTGTCGACGGTTTCGACGACAAAGCCGGGCGAGTAGTGAAAGTGTCCGTCCCATAGCATGAGGGCGCCGTCCCTCCCCAAGGTCATGCCGGGCGCCCGAATCCGGTACTCGTCGGCCAAAACCTCCAAGGCGCGGAAGGGATCGGCGGCGCCGGTGATGGCCGGGGGAAGATTGGAGGAGGCAATGAGGTAGTCAAGGTAGGGTAGCAGCTTCTCGATGCGCTTATAAACGGTATCGAGATCTGCGACCACCGGGATCCCTGCCTCTCGCGCCCATTGCGCGGCTTGCAGGCAGGCGTCAATGTCGCAGCCGTCCAGGTGCAGCACGCGGCAGGAACACACCGCCTCGCGGCACAACTCGGACGGCCTGACCGCCAGCCTGGCGTCGCGGTCCCAGAACACCGTGCGCTCGCCTGTTGCCTGATCCAAGATGATATAAGCGAGCTGATTGGGCGTACCTCGGACGACTTGAACGTATCGCGTGTCGAGTCTCTCGCGCCGCAGGCTCCGTAGCTGAAACTCGCCTGCCTCGTCATCCCCGACCTTGCCGATGTACCGCGTGCGCAGGCCCAGTCTCTGGCAGGTGACCAGGGCGGTTGCCACTTGCCCGCCCGCTTGGCGCGAGATGGAGGCGATCCGCTCTTTCCCGCCCAGGGCAGGGAAGTCCCGCACCTGGATGACGGTGTCCGTAGCATTCAACCCCAGCCCCACCACATCGAAGCGCTTTCTAGTCAAGCTCGTGCTCCTCGTCCGGTTGGCACCGGCTGGTTAATCTAACCTTCCGGCTGGGGGGAAGCAATCGAAATCCCTATAGCCCGGCGTTCGCTTCCCTAAGAAGGCGGTTGCAGACGTTCATCCGCAGCGCCTCGCCAGCCTTTTCACGGTGAGCAGTTAGCCCTGAGAATCGAAAGGAGGGAGGAAAATTTCGGTTGCAACGGGCAGCCTGCTTCGAATACCATCGGGCGATACGGCGGAGGTGCGACCGTGCCGAAATTTGTCATCGAGCGTGAGATCCCTGGCGCTGGTCGTTTGAGCCCCCAAGAACTTCAGGCCGTCTCACAAAGGTCCTGCGCCGTGCTGGAGGAACTGGGGCCGCCAGTGCAATGGGTGGAGAGCTTCGTTACGGAGGACAAGATTTACTGCGTCTACATTGCCCCCAACGAGGCTGCCATCCGGGAACATGCCAGACGAAGTGGATTTCCGGCCAACCGGATTTCTGAGGTTCGAACGATCATCGATCCGACGACGGCGGAAAAGGCCTAACCCAACCTGGCTCGTGTACCCGCGTTGACGGTCGCCCTCTCTTTTCGCCTTTCCGCTTCTTTGCCCCGTGTGCTAATTTTGATAGTTGCCGATGTGAACGCTTGAATGCCCCTGCTTGAAACGGAAGCGATCGTTCTCCGCACTTATCGCCTGGGAGAAGGCGATAAGATCGCATCGCTACTCACCCGGCAGACGGGACGCCTGAGGGCAACAGCAGCGGGCGCACAGCGCCCCAAGAGCCGGTACGGCGGAACACTCGAGCCCCTCAGCTACATTCGCCTGTGGCTGTTCGAGCGGGAGAACCGCGACCTGCTGCGGATTAATTCGACCGAGCTGATTGAGTCGTTTTTTGACATGCAGGGCGACTACTCGATTCATCTCGCAGGACAATATGTTGCAGAGGCGGTGGAGAAACTGTTGCCGGAACGGGAAGTGAACGAGCGCGCTTTTCGCTTGGTCCTGGCGGTGCTCCGGGCGCTGAAGCGGTATCGAGAATTGAACCGGCCGCTAGTTTACTTCAACTACTGGCTGCTGCGCCTGGGGGGATTTCTGCCTGACCTCGAGCATTGTGGGCGGTGCGGTCGCCCCCTTGGGGAGGAGACGGCATTCGGCGGGACGGGTTCGGACTCTCTCCTGTGCCGCCTTTGCCGGACCGCGAGCACAACCTTCGCGTTGCCGCCGACGGCCCGCGCTTGGGGCTCTGCGCTCCGCCACACCAGGCTGGATGATTGGATGGCATCCGGCGGCTTGTCGGAGGGCTGTAAGGAGCTCCGGACGTTTCTTGAAATGTTGGTTGAGCATCATGCCGAGCGAAAGTTGGTGACGCGCGAGCTTCTGCGGGAAGAGTGCTCCTAGCCTCCAAGGGGCGGCCGCGGGCTTTTTTACTATGTCAAGTGATGCTTTAACTTTTCAGGATGCCATCCTGAACCTGAGTAAATTCTGGGCCGACCAGGGCTGCGTGTTGGCACTTCCCTACGACCTCGAGGTGGGTGCCGGCACCATGTGTCCGGAGACGTTTCTGCGCGTCCTCGGTCCGGATCCTTACCGGGTCGCCTACGTCCAGCCGTGCCGGCGCCCCGCCGATGGCCGCTACGGGGAGAACCCCAATCGCCTCCTTAAGCATACTCAAATGCAGGTCATTTTGAAGCCGCCTCCGGAGGACATCCAGGATGTTTATCTCCAAAGCCTCGAAGCGTTGGGCGTCCGGCTGGCGGAGCACGATATTCGGTTTGAGGAGGACAATTGGGAGTCACCGACGCTGGGGGCCTGGGGAATCGGCTGGCAGGTCATGCTTGATGGCCTGGAAATCACGCAATTTACCTACTTCCAGCAATGCGGCGGCCTCGATCTGGATTCCGTCAGCGTTGAGCTCACTTACGGTCTGGAGCGCATCATCGCCTTTCTGCAGGGGGTGGAATCGGTTTATGACCTCCGGTGGAATGATTCACTCAGCTATGGCGACCTCCGCCTCGAGGAAGAACGCGAGCTTTCGATTTATGACTTTGAAGCGGCGGATCCCGAAGCTTGCCGCAGGCTCTTCGAAACCTATGAAGCGGAGGCAAGCCGACTTCTCGACTCCCAAGGCAGTGCGGCCGCTGCCGGGACGCTTCGGAACCGATTCCCCCTGCGAAAGGTCTACGATCTGTGCCTCAAGTGCTCGCACTTGTTCAATATCCTCGACGCTCGCGGCGCCATCAGCGTCACCGAGCGCGTGGCTTTGATTGCGCGGATTCGTAAAATGGCCTGCGCTGTAGCCCGGATTTACGTAGGTCGTAAGATGCCGGCAACCGTTGCAGTGTAGGCTGCGCGGGTAGCTTCGGTGCACCCCAGGGGGATTTTTCTCTGCTCTCCTGATTGCCTGAAGGAAGCTGCCGGAGAGCGGCGGTGGATGGCCGGCTGCCTGAAAAATGCATCAGAGCCCGAATTTGAAAGTCCCGAACCAGGTAACTCAGCCAGAGGCTACGCGGACGCCTGCCGACGGCAAGTCGCAGACAGCTCCCCTCCTGCTCGAGATCGGCTGCGAGGAAATTCCCGCCCGGTTCCTGACTGAAGCACAAACGGCCTTAGGGCAGCGTCTGCGCGACGCCCTTGCCGGTACTGGCCTGCTGGCTGACGCAGCGGTGCATACTTACTCGACGCCGCGCCGCCTGGTGGCATACCTCCCACAGGTCCTGGACCGGCAGCCGGATCGGGAAGAATCTGTGGTTGGCCCGGCGGCGAAAGCAGCCTTTGGGCCCCATGGCGAACCCACCCGGGCGGCGGAGGCGTTTGCCGCCAAGCACGGTGCGGCGGTCACTGAGCTTTTTGAGGTTGAGACGCCCAAGGGGCGGTACGTGGCCCTGCGGAGACGGGTGGCCGGGCGGCCTGCCCTTGAAGTATTGCTTGAGGTCCTACCCGGGGTGGTGACAGGTCTTCAGTTTCCAAAGAGCATGTATTGGCTGGCAGGGAGGTCCGGCGAGAGCGCGCCTCGCTGGGTCCGTCCAGTGCGCTGGCTGCTAGCCCTCTTGGGTGAAGGTGATGAAGCGCAGGTGGTGCCTTTTGAGGCATTTGGCTTACAAGCCTCAAACGCTACCCACGGGCACCGCAGCGCCGGCCGCGACCCGATTCGCGTCACCGGGTTCCTGGATTATCGTGAGAAATTGGCCAGGGCCGGTGTGGAGATCGATCCAGAACAGCGCCGAGCCGCCCTCCGGCAGGATATCGAAAGACTGCTGGCCAGCTCCCAGCTTCGGCTGGTACCCGATGCCGGTCTGGAGACCTGGATCGTAAACTCCACCGAGTGGCCGTCGGCGCTGACGGGCCGCTTTGACGAGCGCTTCCTGAAACTCCCGCGCGAGATTCTGATCACCGTCATGCGCGATCACCAGCACTACTTCGCCGTGGAAGACAGGGTTGGCGTTCTGCAGCCGCACTTTGTGACGGTCTTAAATCGGCACCTGAGGAAGTTCGATTCTGCCCGTAACTCGAAGTCCGAATGCCGAACCCCGGACCCAGCGCCGGTTATCCGCCAGGGGCATGAGCGAGTACTGCGTGCCCGCTTTGCCGATGCCGAATTCTTCTGGCAGGCTGACCAGAGGATTCCCTTGCGCGACCGAGTACCGATGCTCGAACGCGTCACCTATCATGAGAAACTGGGCACGTATGCGGATAAAGTACGCCGCATGGCGCTATTGGCCCGGCAAATTTGCCGCACGCTCGAAGAGCAGGGAAGCATGACCGATCAAGATACGCTTCGTGTGCTGCGTGCTGTTCAGTTATGTAAGTGCGACCTGACGACCCATATGGTCCAGGAGTTTACCGAGCTTCAGGGTGTGGTCGGGGGACTTTACGCTAAGGAACAGGGTGAGCCGGAAGTTGTGTGGCAGGCCATTTATGATCACTATCTGCCTCAGGGCACCGAGGACCGGTGTCCGCGCTCCTTGGCTGGTGGGGTGGTTGCCTTGTCCGATAAGCTCGATAGCGTGGTGTCGGGATTCAGCGCTGGCCTTGAACCTACAGGTTCCAGTGATCCCTTCGGCCTGCGGCGGGCGGGAAATGGCGTGGTCAGGCTTGCGGTGGAGTCGCTGCCGGGCCTCGACCTGCTGAAGCTGCTCCAGGCTATTGCCACCTTGAATCTGGAATTGCCGGCGTCCGACTGGGTGACCCGGGTGTCCGGATTCCTCCGGGAGCGCACGGAGTTTTACCTGCAGGGCGTGGCTGGCCTGCGCTACGACACGGTGCGGGCTGTGGTGCAGGCAACGGAGCGGGGATGGGAACGTCCTGCCGACGCCTTAGCACGGGGCCGGGCTCTGGAGAGAATCCGGGACACCGAGGACTTCGTTGCCCTTTCGGTGGCCGCCAAACGCACCCACAACATCCTGAAGAAATCGGCAAAGGCTGACGACCTTACGGCTGCGATGGAGCCCATCAACGAGGACCTGCTGGCCCCAGGTCCCGAAAAGGATCTCTACCATGCCTATAACCGCCTCCGCCCAAGATTGGAAGAAGAGGCTTCACGGGGCGAGTATGAAGCGGCATGGCGCCTCCTGGCAGGGCTGCGGCCGCAGGTGGATAGCTTTTTTGACAACGTCTTGGTAATGGACGGCGACCCTCGGGTGCGCCGAAACCGACTGAACTTACTCTCGAAGCTCAGTCGAGAGGTCTTCCGGCGATTCGCCGACCTCTCCCAAATTGAAAGTATGACTTTAGCTCCTGTCAGCGCGCCGACATCGGAGGCTTCAAGTGGCGGCTAGGGGCGCGACGCGTTGCACTCCTCAAGCCACGCGAGCGAACTACGCAGGCTTTTGGGCCGAAGCCGCCTTAAAGGGAGCCCCCTTATCTCGTAGCAGAACCTCGATTCCCTAGGAGGAGCACTCATCCCATGGAAAAATACGTTTATTTCTTTGGCGGAGGCAAGGCGGAAGGCGACGGTACGATGAAGGACGTGCTGGGCGGCAAGGGTGCCGGCCTGGCGGAGATGACGAACGCTGGCCTCCCCGTTCCTCCCGGCTTCACCATCGCTACCTCGGCCTGCCGGCTTTACTTCGAGAACGGCAATCGCATGCCGGAGGTGATCGAGCAGCAGTACCGGCCGGCGCTCGAGCGGTTGGAGAAACAGCTCGGCCAGAAGCTGGGCGATCCCAGCCGGCCGCTGCTCGTTTCGGTTCGCTCTGGGGCGAAGTTCTCCATGCCGGGCATGATGGACACCATTCTCAACCTCGGCATGAACGACCAGGTGGCTGAAGCGCTAGCACGCAAGGCTAATCCGCGTTGGGCCTACGACAGCTACCGTCGCTTCATCCAGATGTTCGGCAATGTGGTACTCGAGATACCCAAGAGCGAATTCGACCGCATCTTCGAGGGCCAGAAGAAAAAGCGCCGCGTGAAGCTGGACACTGAGCTGACTGCCGACGACCTCAAGGTCATCATCGAAGGCTACAAGAAGTTGGTGCGTAAGAAAACCGGCCGGGACTTCCCGCAGAACCCGCACGAGCAGCTTCGCATGGCTATCGAGGCGGTCTTTCGATCCTGGTACAACCCGCGCGCCGCCGAGTACCGCCGGATGAATAAGATCCCGGACGATCTCGGCACGGCGGTCAACGTGCAAGCAATGGTCTTTGGCAATATGGGCGAAACTTCCGGCACCGGCGTGGGCTTCACCCGCAACCCGGCTACGGGCGAGAAGGAATTTTATGGGGAGTTCCTGATGAACGCGCAGGGGGAGGACGTGGTGGCTGGCGTGCGCACCCCTGTTCCCATCCAAGAGCTGGAAAAGATCAACCCGGAGGCTTACAAACAACTCCGCGAGATTACCACGCGCCTGGAGCAGCACTACAAGGATGTGCAGGACTTTGAGTTCACCATCCAGGAAGGCAAGCTCTACATGCTGCAGACGCGGAACGGTAAGCGCACCGGTCCGGCGGCGGTGAAGATTGCCGTGGACATGGTGAAGGAGGGCTTAATCACTCCGCAGGAGGCACTGCTGCGGGTCGAACCGGAGCAGCTCGACCAGTTGCTCCACCCCGTGCTGGATGAATCGAAGCCCCTTCAAGTAATCGCCAGGGGGTTACCGGCTTCGCCCGGCGCGGCGGTCGGCCGCGTGGTCTTCACAGCGGACGACGCGGTGATCCAGGGCAAAAACCAACCGGTTATCCTGGTGCGCTCGGAGACGGTGCCCGACGATATTCATGGGATGGAGGTGGCCGCCGGCATTCTGACCTCCCGGGGCGGGATGACCTCGCACGCTGCCGTCGTCACCCGCGGTATGGGGAAGTGCTGTGTAGTCGGCTGCGGCGATGCGGAAGTGGACGAAAAGCGAAAGCAGATGCGCATCGGCAAACATCTTATCAAGGAGGGCGACTGGATTTCGCTGGACGGTTCGACAGGTCGCGTGATCCTCGGCAAGGCTACCACCAAGGAGCCTGATACCTCGAGCGGCGACTTCGCCACTTTCATGAAGTGGGCGGACGAGTATCGCACCCTGGGCGTGCGGGCCAACGCCGACATCCCGCGCGACGCCGCCAAGGCTCGCGAGTTCGGCGCCGAGGGCATCGGTCTGTGCCGCACCGAGCACATGTTCTTCGCGGCTGACCGCCTGCCGCATATGCAGCGGATGATCCTAGCTTGCAAGGACACCACGGATTCCAAGGAGGCGGCGCGGCTTGAAAAAGAACGGCGCGCCGCTCTGGCCAAGCTCCTGCCCATGCAGCGTAAGGACTTTTACGGACTCTTCAAGGCCATGGACGGCTTGCCGGTTACCATTCGCACGCTGGACCCCCCGTTGCACGAATTTTTACCTAAGCGGGAGCAGTTGATGGTCGAGATTGCGACCTTGGAGGCGCAACATAAGCGTGGTGCCAAGCTTCGCCAGCTCAAGAAGATGCTGGAAGTAGTTGAAGCATTACATGAATTTAATCCGATGCTGGGTTTGAGGGGCTGCCGCCTGGGCATCATGTATCCGGAAATCACCGAAATGCAGGCCCGCGCCATCTTCGAAGCTGCTTGCGACTGCAAGCGCGACGGAATCCACGCCAAGCCGGAGATCATGATCCCGCTGGTGGGTGACGTGAAGGAGCTGGTCTTGCAGAAGGAGATCGTTCAGAAGGTGGCTGGCGAAGTGTTTGCCAAGAAGGGCGTGGAGGTGGAATATCTGGTGGGCACCATGATCGAGTTGCCTGCCGCGGCCCTGGTGGCAAGCGAAATCGCCCGCGAGGCGGAATTCTTCAGCTTTGGCACAAACGATCTGACCCAAACCACATTTGGTTTATCCCGGGACGATTGCGGCAAAATCATCAACCTTTACGTGAAGCAGAAGGTCTGGCCTGCTGACCCGTTCGCGCAACTTGACCCGAAGCGAGTCGGCCGGCTCCTGAAGCTGGCCACGCTGGAGGGCCGGGAGGCGCGTGCCGACCTAAAGGTAGGAATCTGTGGCGAGCATGGCGGCGACCCGTCATCGGTGGAAATCTGCGCCGAAGCCGGTTTGAACTATGTAAGCTGTTCGCCCTACCGGGTGCCGATTGCGAGGCTGGCTGCGGCCCAGGCGGCCGTACGTCGTGCCGAGGCTGCCCATAGGGCCGCGCCCCAGAAGATGTACTCGACGGCCTAAGGGCGGGGACGAGCGAGGAAGTCGCAAAGCGCGAGCCGGGAAAACGCTGCTCAGGGTGGTCAGCCACCGTTCGCCACGTTGCTTGCATGATAGTGATGCGAGTGGATGAGATCGCGGCTCTGGTGGCCGGAATTGTCGAGGGTGACGGCTCAAGGGAAATTTGGGGGGCGGCCAGCCTTGAGAATGCGGGCCCGGGGGATCTGTGCTTTGCCGAGGGGTCCCGGGCAGTAACCCGGGCTGCTCACTCCGCCGCCGGTTGCATCCTGGTGCCGGAGGGGGTGCGTGTTCCCGGACATACCACCATCGCCGTAGCTTCGCCCAAGCTAGCGTTCATTCGCGCCGCAGCCAGACTCGTCCCGCTCGCCGCCACCTTGCCTGGCATTCACCCGAGCGCCGTGGTGTCCCCGTCGGCGCGCTTGGCAGCGGATGTCAGCGTGGGACCCCAGGCGGTCATCGAAGACGATGTCGAGGTGGGAGGTGGGAGCCGCATCGGTCCCGGGGTCGTGCTGGGGTCAGGTTCCAGAGTCGGCTCCGCTTGCGTCCTGCATCCGGGGGTAACAATCTATCCCGGGGCTTGGCTGGGCGACCGGGTAGTGATTCACGCTGGTGCGGTCATTGGTTCTGACGGCTTTGGTTATGTCTTCGCCGAAGGCCGCTACAACAAGTTTCCGCAAATCGGAAAGGTGGTTATCGAGGACGACGTCGAGATCGGGAGCAACACCACCGTGGACCGCGGTTCCTTGGGGACGACGCGCATCGGACAGGGAACTAAGATCGATAACCTTTGCCAGATCGCGCATAACGTGTCCATCGGGCGGCACTGCGTCATCGCCGGTATGACCGGCATCTCCGGCAGCACCGAAGTAGGCGATTACGTGGTGATGGGGGGACAGGTGGCCGTCGGTGACCATGTGCGTATCGAGGAGCGGGCGGTAGTCGGGGGCGCATCTGTTATCCCGACTGGCAAGGTGATACGCAAGGGCACGATGGTCTGGGGCATGCCCGCGCGTCCTCTGCAAGAAATGAAGCGGTTGCACGGCCATCTCTCACGGCTGCCTGAGCTCGCCCGCCGCCTCAAGCGAATGGAAGATCAATGCAAATAGCCGCAAGGTGACGCGGTTGCAAAAGCTAGGAGAGGTTGGCGACGCTTTGCGTTGAATGCAGCGCGGCGCGATCGGGAACGCTGCGAGGTATCCAGCTCTGGTTCAAGATGCTAGAATAGCTCGTTTCCTATGACCCGCCGCCGCAGATGCCAGGCCTTGCTGATCGTCTGCTTGGTGGCGTCGCAGCGTAATTTGCCGTGGGTGGCCGAGCGCCACGACCATGGCGAATGTCCTGCGGTCCTTTCTACAGGTGTCCTTCGAGCGAATATTGCCAGTGTCCCAACCGCTGCGCACCACCCGTGCGTGGTCTGCCAGATTGTGCGGCAGAGCGCCGCTTGTCCTGCGGCCGGCGTGCGAACCCTCGAGCCCAGCGTCGTAACGGGTTACGGAGCCGCGGTCCCCTCAGCCAAGATTCCTTCCTACCGGCCTCGCGTTTCTCATGGGCGCGGCCCTCCTTTCCTGGCCTAGTTCCCTGTGAATTATTTCTGGCGGTCCGCGCGTGCCGACCCGGCCAGCACTTTATGCTCTTCCTGGGACAGGCAGGTTAGCCATGCCACATGTGCACATTGACGCCGCTTGCGGAAATCAGGATAGCGTCGCGCGCCCGTGCAGAGGCCGACGCTGGCTAGAGTTCTGTGCGGGTGTCGGGACGCTGCTGTTTGCGCTTCCGGCGGCGGCGCTAGGACCTGTGCCCCCCGCCGTTAGGATCGACCTCGAACAGGCAATTCAGCTTGCACTCGCCCACAACCACAACCTGAAAGCGGCGCGGTCGACGATTGACCAGAGCCGCGCGCAGGAAATTACGGCGTCACTCCGCCCTAACCCCGTCTTCACCTACGATGACCTCTTCGTGCCCCTTTCGCCCTCCCAGTTCACCGCGGCCAATCTCAACCAGATCACGGAGTTCGACGTCGGTGGAAGTTACACGTGGGAGCGCGGCCACAAGCGCCAAGCGCGGATGCGTGCAGCGCGTGACCAGACCGCGGTGACCGTTTCGACGGTGAAGGATGAGGAACGCACGCTCACCTTCAACGTGGCCCAGCAGTTCATCAACGCGCTGCTTGCCAAGTCGACGCTCGAACTGGCCCAGGCGGATCTGGCCAGCTTCCAGCAGACCGTCGACATTAGCGCAGCGCGCCTCAAGGCCGGGGACATCAGCGAAGCCGACTACCTGAAGATCAAGCTCCAGTTGCTCCAGTTCCAGAATGACGTGGCTTCAGCCCAGCTGTCCCGGCTGCAGACGCTAGCCACCCTGCGCCAGCAACTGGGTTATGAATCGGTACCGCCTAATTATGACGTCGCGGGAGAGCTGGCCTACACGCCCCTGAAGCTGAATCGTGAGGATCTGCTCTCGATGGCCCTTGGCTTGCGCCCTGACTTGGTGGCAGCGAAGCAGGGGGTTACGGCCGCTGAAAGCCAATACCTGCTGGCCAAGGCGAATGGCAAACGCGATGTGACCACGACACTGGATTACACGCACGTTTCCGCCATCAACAGCGCCAGCTTCATCTTCAATATGGAACTGCCGATTTTCGACCGCAATCAGGGCGAGATTGCGCGTACCCACTACGCCATTACCCAGTCGCAGGAGAACCGGGCGGCGGCGGAAGAGGCGGTAAGGACCGATGTGATCAACGCCTACGAGGCTTGGCGGACCGCCGATGAGGTCGTGCAGTTGTACCAGTCGGGATACCTCAAAAACGCTGAGGATTCCCGCGACATCAGTGCCTACGCTTACAAGCGGGGCGCCGCCAGTTTACTGGACTATCTCGATGCCGAGCGCAGCTACCGCGCCATTCAGCTCGCCTATCGCCAATCTCTGGCCACTTATATGCTTGCGATCGAGCAACTGCGTGAGGCCGTGGGAACGAGGAATTTGCCATGAGTCGCGAACCCTGGGACTCTAGCGCCCCGCACCAAACTGGAAGGAGCTCCCGTCGAGGGGGAGGGTTCGCCGCACGCCTGGGGCTATGCCAGCCTGGCTGTTGCTTGTGGTCGCGTGGGCATGCAGCCACCCGTCGCCGGCCGGCGAATCTATGACTTCCTATCACGCCGGTGAGGGACCAGAGGAGAAAGCCCAGCTGTTCACTGTGCCCCGCGAACAGCTCGGTCGCCTGCAGGTGGTGGAGGTGCAGCGCCGCGAGCGTTCCTCGGGTGCTCCGACTTCCTGGTTCGGTTACCTACAACGCCTTTGAGACGACTCCGGTGATCACTCAGATCAGCGGCCAGTCACCTGCATCTTGGCCTATCCGGGGAAGAAGGCGAGCTGGCGAGCCGATCTGGCCTACGCTCAGGTCGGCGACCTGGTGACGATCAAACCGATGCCTACGCGACGGAGTTTGGCGGCAGGGTGTCGTACATTGCGGCAGCGCTTAATGCGGACTCGCGCGCTTCAGGTGCCCATCGTCACCAGCAATCCGGGAGAGAGACTAAGGACATGTACGTGGCTGTGACCGTCCGCGCAGGCGCCACCCCGGTGCTCACCGTGCCCGATTCGGCCGTGCGGCGCAAGGGGAAGAATCAGTTTTTGGTCTCCGTGGCGGTGGTGCCCAACCAGCTCGCTCAGCGCTGGACGAGACTATCGGTGGGCATACGGAAATGCTTCAGGGACTCGAGGCGGGCGAACACGTGGGACGCGACTTGGCCCGCCCCGTTGCCGAAGCCCAAAGAGCCGTACGCCGGGCGGTGTCCTGCCTCCCGGGTACTGGATGACCTGGCGCGGAGAATACAGTGAGTTTCTGGCCGCCAAGGCGCAAGTAAAGGTGATCGGCCCTTTGACGATATTGCTGATTTTCATGATCCTCTTCGCCCTCTATGGAAACTGGAAGTTCCCGGTTGCGATTGCCCTGAGTGTCGTCATGACCGAACCGGTAAGGGCACTGCTGGCCCTCAAGCTGACACACACGCCCTTCAGCGTCTCCTCGGTGCTGGGCCTGCTGGCTTTGATGGGTGTGTCGGTGGAAACGGCGGTTATCCTGGTTTCGTACATCAATAAGCTGCGCCTCGAGGGGATAGACATCCGCAAGGTGACGTGCGAGGCCTCCTTGCTCCGGCTACGCCCTATCATGATGACGGTCGTGGTAGCTTGCCTCGGCTTGCTTCCAGCTGCACTCTCCCACGGCATTGGTTCGGACACACAGCGGCCGTTTGCCATCGTGATCGTTGCCGGCCTCGTCTCGCGGCTGTGCCTGGGATTCTTCGTGAATCCCGTGCTGTACCAGAGTGTGGCGCCGGAAGACAATGTGCTGCAGGTGTAATGAGGCGGCTAGCTACGGTTTCTTGTGCCGCAGGTTGTGGAAGACCGAAACGGAAAGGCCAACTGCGCACAAACCATGTCGCAACTAGCACTTATTTCCGGAGCCGGTAGACGGAACGAGAAAACGGCGCTATGTTTCACTGAGCGTGACGATCCCGGCTTACCGCCGGGGCGGACTTCACGGCTGGCCGGTCGGCTACCGCATCCTCTAGTTACACTTTTTGCGCTTTCTCTTTGTCGTCACCCTTCACCACCACGAGCTGCGCGCCCTCGTTTTGAGCCGCACTTCGGTTAGCGCTGGCCACGCCCATTGGCAGGGCCGCGAGCCGGCAGAACCCTGTGCGACGCCTGCCAAATCGCCCGCCGCCACGGTCACCGGCTTCGCAGTGATACTCCGCTCGCCCGAAACGCGCTGTACCGTCCGCGTTTTGAGAGCATGTCCCAGTCGAGCAAATCTCCAGATTCTGGTGGCACGCGCCCCGCCTGTTCTCTCCTGAAGGGTTTCCTTCCTCACACTTTGGAAAATTCAGGAGCAGTACATGCACTCATTTTGGGTGAGGTTTTCTTCTGTGTAGCGTTGCGCTTCGGCGCTGTTACGCCGCGCGTGGCGAATGGCCTTCGCGCTTCTATTGCTCTGCGGTGACAACCCTTGTTCGTAAGGTTTCGGCAATTTTGGGGCCAGCCCCATCAAGTCCCAGCGCCGCAATCAATTCAACGCCGGGTTTCAACAGGCCATGGGCCATTACGCCGTGGCAGACGCGGAGTATTTCTGGAAATTCACGAATCCGGCGTCGGACT
>CADDZE010000055.1 GCA_902812465.1 Acidobacteriota bacterium
CCACGCAGGCGAGCAATGCCGCACTCAGCAGGACTAACGCAGCCACAACGAGAACCCACGGACCGGTTGCTCTTACGCCATAGAGAAAGCTCTTGAGCGAGCGGTCAACACGAAGGCACCAAGAGATCCCGTTGCGATGCCTGCCAGGATCAGTCTTAGATTCTCCCAAAGGAGCATCGAGAGGATATCGGCCTTCGATGCGCCGAGCGCCATTCGGATCCCGATTTCGTGCGTCCTTTGTACCGCTGAGTGAGAAACTACACCGTAGACTCCTCCCGTAGCCAGGAGTAGCGCCAAAGCCGCGAAGGACCCTAGCAGAAGCGCGATAGTACGCGGCGGGGCGAGAGATTGAGAAAGAAACTGGCGAAGAGTCATGATGGAGTCCGCCGGCAGTTCCGGGTCCAGGGCACGAATCTTGGTAAGAACCACTGCCGCAAGGCTGGATGGGGCAACGGTGGTGTGGACAAATATAGCGGCCCCGCCGACCGGATTCTGAGCGAACGGGACGTAGATCTCGGGCTGCGGCGCCAGCGCCAAGGAGACGTCTCGCGTGTTGCTCACGACTCCGACGATCTTCAAGGGCTTTCCCGCTCCGTTTCCATTGGTTGCGGTAATAATGTAATGCCCAACCGGACTATCGTTCTTCCAAAACTGGCGGGCTAGGACTTCGTTTACAATGGCAATCGCCTCCACCGAGGGAGTGTCGGTGTCAATGAACTCTCGCCCTGCTAGAATTCTGATACCCAGCGTCCGAAAAAACTCAGGAGTAACGATCTGAAGGTTGGCCGCCAGGAAATCCAGGACACTCGCCGCCGATCGTCCGGGGACAGAGAAACGAGTCGTCTCCTGTCCGATTGTGAATGCGCTGCTTGCCCCGGCTGCGTCAACTCCCGGCACTTCGCGTAGTCGTGACAAAAGCCTGTGGAAAAACAGGGCTTGCTCGGCACTAGTCGAATACCTTGAGTCTGGCAACATCAGATCGAATGTAAGGACGTGGTCGCTTCGATAGCCCGGATCGATGCCGACAAGCAGTTGCAGGCTGCGGAGAGTCAGCGCCGCACCCGCAAGGAGGATGAGCACCACGGATGCTTCGCCAGCCAGCAGCGGGGCTTTCCCAGTGCGCGGGCGCACCGCCAACCGGAGACTGCGCGAGCCACCTTCTCCTTTCAGCACGGCAGTGGGTTCGAGACTGGAGGCGAGGGCGACCGGCAAAAGGCCGAAAATGAGAACCGAAACCAAAGACACTGCCATGGCACAAGCCAGCATCGCGAGGTTGATTTGCGCGTTGCCGATGCGCGGCAGGTTGGCTAGGCTCGTGAGCTTGACCACGCGGATGCCTAACCCAGCGACTCCCAGGCCTACGGTGCCCCCGCACGCCGCAATCACCAAGCTCTCCATTGAGAGCGAGCAAATCAATCGGCTCCTCGGTGCCCCCGAGGCTTGACGCACGGCAATCTCCTGAATCCGCTCTGTGGCTCTGCCGAGGAGGAGTGCAGCCACATCCGCACAGGCAATTAGGAGCACGCAACCTGAAGCCCCTAGAGGCAGAAACAGCAGTGAACGGGAGGATCGACTGAGCATACTCTCCGCCAGCCCCGCAGCGAGGAAGCCTAACCCGCGATTCGTTTCCGGGAATTCACTAGCCAACCTGTCGGCAAGCGCCGTTAGCTGCCGCTGAAGAGCTTCTACAGCTATCCCGCGCCGCAATCGGGCCAACACGCGCCCCGTGCGCGCGTCCCTCCTAAAGCTCTGGGGCGTTTCAGGCAAAGGTAGCCACACCTGAGTGCCAAGCGGAAAGTCGAAGGAGGAGGCATCACTCCGACCACTGTGAAGAGTTTTCCGTTCAACGATATCGACCGGCCTAACGGAGATCCTCTTAAATCCGAAGCCTTCCAAAAAGCGTAGCTCAAAACCGCCGCTGGGTTGAGCGCCGCCGGTGGGAGACCAGCCCCAAGCAAGGGTCGAGTGCCCAGGACAGAGAATAGGTTTCCGGTGGCCAGCGTTACGCTAACCGTTTTCTCGCCCGCCGGAGACCGAAAAGCCATGATCGAGCTGTGATAGAAAGCGCAGTTCTCCACGGCAGGAATTTTGTCCCTGATGCTGAGGTAGTCGGGTTCGGAAACGTAGGTTGGAAAGCCACCAGCTCGCAGCAGAGTGGACGAGATATCGACGAGCTCGGTTGGGTCTTTGCAAGGGAGAGGTTCGAACACAACGGTATAAGTGATGCTAAAAAGCGTCACAACCGGTCCGATGCCCAACGCCAAGAGTCCTACAGCAGGCAACGCAAACCCCGGGCGCTTACGCAACGACCGAAGCGCAACACGCAAATCCGAGAGCATTGAGCCATTCCCGAAAGATGCAATCCCAAAATCCCGATATCCCGTGCCAAAATGTCTGTAAAGAGTTATAGGCCTGCTTTGTTTTTCGGCGACTTAAGTGCCTGGTGTTCGACGGTGTTCGGCACGTTTTTGTGCCGTTCTGCTCCCAAACTTGCTCCCAGATTGAATTCCTGACTGTCTGCCGGAATTTAG
Organism: Acidobacteriota bacterium; assembly: GCA_902812465.1. Classification (GTDB taxonomy): domain Bacteria; phylum Acidobacteriota; class Terriglobia; order UBA7540; family UBA7540; genus CADDZE01. Next base: position 2,532 of record CADDZE010000055.1, read on the forward strand.
AAGGCCACAGACGTGCAGCTAATCTTCACAAGTGAAAGGAGCCAAAACACCGAATTCGCCTAGATGAGGTACGCGGCGGATACGTCGGAGCAGAACTATTCCTCCGCGGTTCCTGCGTTGTAGCGGGCTTTTCGGAGCGCTTTAAGCTCGCTGCATCCACCCAAGATTCTTGAGCGTCCACCGAGGAGGGGCCAATCACGTTGCGCCGACCGTCATCGCCCACGCTGCCCCCTGGAGGGCAACCTCGTTTCCAATTGCCGCCTCGAGTGCCTCAATCGATACTGCGCCAGAGAGTTCTCTCCCGTTGATGAATAAGGTCGGCGTCCCGGATATTCCCAAAGCTTTTCCAGCATGGATTTGGGACTGCACTCGCGCAGCCGGACTGGCGGAGCGCACGCACCCATCGTAGCGACTGAGATCGACGCCGGAGCGCTGAGCCAGGGAACGAAACTGCACGGCCGCCGTCGTGTTCGAGATGCGGAGTTGGTCCTCGTACACGCCCTGCTCGAACCTCCAGAACGAAGACACTCCTTGCTCAGCAACGCAAACACTTGAAACTGCGGCGTGCATTGCCCAAGGGTGTATAGCTCTAAGAGGAAAGTTAATGAACACCCAGCGCACCGTATTAGGTAGCTCAGCTTGAATGCGTCGGAGTTCGCTGTTGAGCTGCCGACAGTAAGGGCATTCAAAATCACTGAACTCGACAATCGTGACCGGAGCGGAAGGCGGACCATCGACCGGCGCACCAGCGATAACGGAGGCAAGTTTCTCACGAGTCCCTTCCCACGGATCCTCGACCAGCGGCGCGACAGCCCCTCGAGAACTTCTCGGCCATTCGCCGTGACGTAGATCACTTCGCGCACTGGCGGCGTACCTTTGCCGAGCTGGAGCACCACCTTTCGGAGACCGCCCTCGTCGGGCGGACTCATGTCCACAATCAGGATCTGACTGAGGGGAACCAACGCCCTGGTGCGAGCGACGAAGGCACGAACTCGCGATGCCAACTCAGCTTCGCCCACGCCCCCTTGCGCACCGGCGAGCGCCGCACAACCGAGACTCAGCGAGGCGATTAGGTAAGCCGTGAGCATCGCGAGGAAGCATCTAGGTGAACACCACCCTCGTCGCATTGTGCTCAACGCATCAGACCAAAACGCCATTCATTTCTACTTTGTTGTGCAGCACATGCCGCAGCCGCCGCAATCGGTAAAGCACTTCCCCGGATTGGGGCAGCAGATCGTACCGCTACAGTCGCAACACCCGTTCTCGGCGGTCGCCGGAGCATAGGTGGTTCGCACGACACTCACCCGCAAGGCTGGGAGGCCGAATTTAGTCAAATCGGCCAGCTGCAACGATTCTCCCGTTCCGCCGATGGGATAAGAGCCGACGCTCCGAGCTTTCCATGTACGTACCGCTTCACAGGACGAGGTGCCGTTTGCGAACGAGCCTCCCTCCCCAAGAGGCGCGTACACGTGGACGCCAACGAGACTCCCGGACACATACGGCTCAACGCGAAGCCCAACCACGTTGTCATTTCCAGTAAGTGGGATCGCAGCGATATGCGATGCGCCGCGCGCGAGGAATCTGCGGGCCGGTGAAGGTCTTGCCATTTGCCAAAGAAATGGCGACGGCTGGCACTGTTCTTGGACTAAGAGCCTTCGGAGCCCTGGGTTGGGCGTTGACTAGGCCAATCATCGGGGGAGGCTAGAACTGCCTCGACGTATTTTCGACAACATAGTGGTATTCACCCACAAAGGCGAAAAAGGTGAGACAAAAGGAGACAAATCCGCCCTTTATTTTCAACAACATAATGGGATATTCCGCGGCCAGATCACGTATCCTGTTTGTTTTCACAAACCTAGTGGGATTTATTGTCATTACGAAATTTCTCCTCTTGCCCCTCCAGTAAAACAACCTTAGAGTGCAGAGGCGCTGGCATTTTCTGCTTATCTGATGGTGGGTGAGGGGCGGCGCGAAGGGCGTGCAACCCGCATATTATCATTTAGTTAGTGGACTGTCAAGGCTTCGAACCCTCGAAGACCAGGCTGGGCGGCTGGCCAAGCCGCCCTGTAAGCTCGCTGGCCGGGCCAACGTAGTACCGACGTGAGGGAAACAATGTCATGCTAGGCGGCTTAGCGGTGCGGGGCCCTGCCGGTGCCATCTTGCACCCAAACGGGAATGACGCATGGACGAAGCGAGCATTGCTGCGCTGGTGCAGCGGGCTCGGGCAAATGATCCCGACGCCTATGCTGAAATCTACCGCCAGTTCCGGCCGCGCGTTCTGGGACTCTGCCGCTACATGCTGGGCTCCGTGGAGGAGGCCGAGGACGCGGTCGGCGACATCTTCGCCCGGCTGCCCAAGGCGATGAAGAGCTACGACCTGGCCCTCCCGTTCTCGCGGTGGCTGCTCAGCGTGGCGAGCCATCACTGCGTGGACGTGTTGCGCAAGCGCGGATCGATGCAGCGGCTGGTGGAACCGATGGAAGAGGGAGCGCCCGAGCCGGTCGCCAGCGCTCCCTCGCCGCTAGACGAGGTGGTGGCAAGGGAACAGCGCAAGCGGGTGCGGGAGGCGCTGATGTCATTGCGCGAGAGCTATCGGGCCCCGCTGGCGCTCCGTTATTACAATGACCTGAGTTACGACGAGATTGCCGGGCAGCTCGGGCTGACCCGCTCTCAGGTGGCCATTCTGATCTTTCGCGGTAAGCAGGAGCTGCGCCGCAAGCTGGCGTCGCTGCGGGAGCCAAAGCCATGAAGTGCCCTTCCGAGCTTGTGTATTCCATGTATGCCGACGGCGAGGCATCGCCGGAAGAGGTTCGCCAGGTGGAAGAGCATCTGGCCGCCTGCGCCCGCTGCCGGAGTCTGGTGCAGGCCCTGCAGCAGGAGAACCGCCTGCTGCGGGAAGCGCTGCAGGCCGCGGAAGAGCTGGACCTGGAGGCTCAGCGGCACGGCGTGGCTGGTCCCCTGCTGGGCTTTCTGGGGATGCTGGGTGTGACCACCGCGGCCGTGATGACGGTGACGTGGGTGGCGAGCGTGTTTCCCAGCGGGGCGGGCTGGCTGAATCCTTTCCATCGCATCGCCTGGTTCAACTGGTCGTTCTCAAGTGTTCTTTACCTCGTGATGGACGGAGGAAATATGCTAAATAGCCTCGTCACGGCGCTGGCCTTTTTCATGCTGGCGGTGGTGGTGGCCAGCGGGCTCTATTGGCTCTTCAAGAAGCATTCCGCCTCGATGGCGCTGCTCGCTGCTTTGCTGCTGGTGATCTGCGAGGCACAGCCCGCCTCCGCGGTGGAGACGCGCAAGGGCCAGCTGGTGACGATTCCTGCCGGTGAGACGCTGAATGACACTTTGATGTGGGGCGGGGATACGCTGGAAATCGACGGCACGGTGACCGGCAACGTCATCGCCGGGGGAAACTCCGTGGTCATACGCGGCACGGTGAAAGGCGATGTAATCGGCGGGTGTCATACCCTGGAGATTGACGGAACGGTGGAAGGCAGCGTCTTTGCCTTCTGCCAGGCCCTGACGCTGCGAGGCCGGATCGGCGGCAGCGCCTACGCCTGGGTCCAAGCGGTGCGGGTGGAACCGGGGGGCAGGATTGAAGGGGACCTAGTGGAGGGCAGCGGAGTTCTGGCGATAGACGGCGCGGTGGCGCGGGACGTCAAGGCGTTTGCTGGAGAGGTGGAGGTGCAGGGCAGTATCGGCCGGGACCTGACCGCGCAGTCGGGTCACATTCGGCTCACTGCGCCGGCACACATTGGCGGCAACTTTACGGCGCACGTGGGCCACACGCGCGATGTGCTGGTGGCTCCAGGCGTCACCATCGGCGGAAAGAGCCAGACGCTGGTCTCCGTGGAGTCCAATCCCTACGCGCGGCCCAAGTTTTACTTCTGGCAGGCGGTGCGGTTGGCGGCGTCGTTTGTTACCGGGGTGGTGCTGTTCGTGCTTTTCCCCAGCCTCTTCGGCGGGCGGCTGGAGACGGCCGGCCGCGTGCTCAAGGCTGCCGGCACCGGCTTTTTGGTCCTGGTGGTGCCGCCGATTGCCGCCCTGGTGCTGGGCATCACCTTGGTCGGGTTGCCGGTGGGGCTGATGATGCTGGGGGCGTGGATTGTGGCGCTTTATCTGGCCAAGATCCTGGTGGCGGCGGCCATCGGACGAGGCTTGCTCCATTTGCACGAACCTCGCCTGGGCAGCTTTGCCTTACCCCTGCTGCTGGGCCTGGTAATCGTAACCGTGGCCGTCAACCTGCCTTACATCGGCTGGCTCATCGCGCCTCTGGTGGTCCTGGTGGGGCTGGGACTCGGTTTCCGGGAGGGGACGCGGCACTGGCGGGAGCGGACGGCCGTCTAGCTTCCTAGGTCCACGGGTGGGAAGGTTGAATTGACCCAGCGCAGGCCATTGTTGGCTGCGCACGATGTCCACCGGTTCCTGCCGCAACAGCCGCTCGCCCCCCGATAACCAGAGGTCGGTGAATGGGGCGGGGTGGCAGGCAGGCGGCCAATTTCGCTCCAGCTCAGATCGCCGCGCTGGTTCAGCTCCTCCCCACAAAAGCAGGTGCGGCATTTGGCGTTGCAGATGGAGGTAACGAAGATGACGGTCTTGAGCTGCTTGCGCGGTGCAGGGCGCGGTCGATTCGGCGAAGCTTCTGCACGCTACTCAGGGGCAGTGGCTCCGGATGCGCCAGAAAGCTTGGCGCCTACAGCTTGCGGTACAGCAGCGCTTGCTTGACCTCGCCGATGGCCCGGGTGACGTTGATGCCGCGCGGGCAGGCCTCGACGCAATTGAAAATCGTGCGGCAGCGCCATACGCCGTCGGCTGTATTGAGGATGGAAAGGCGTTCCTCCGCGCCCTCGTCCCGGCTATCAAAGATGAAGCGGTGGGCGTTGACGATGGCCGCCGGACCAATATAGGCCGGGTTGGCCCAAAAGGACGGGCAGGCGGTGGTGCAAGCGCCACACAGGATGCACTTGGTGGTGTCATCGTAACGCTCGCGCTCGGCGGGCGACTGCAGACGCTCGTTGGCGGGTGGGGCACTCGCGGTGATCAGGTAAGGCTTCACCTGCCGGTACTTGGCAAAGAAGGGCTCCAGGTCCACCAGCAGGTCCTTAATGACGCGGAACCCGCGCAGAGGCTCCACCGTGACGTGCTGGCCCAGGTCCTTGAGGAGCACCTTGCAAGCCAGAGCGTTGGATCCGTTAATCAGCATGGCATCGGAGCCGCAGACACCATGGGCGCAGGACCGGCGGAAGGTGAGCGTGCCGTCCTGGTACCACTTAACGTGGTTCAGGGCGTCCAGCAGCCGGTCGGTGGATTCGGCCTCGACCGTGTAGGTACCCCACCAAGGCTCACGATCCCGCTCGGGGTTAAAGCGCCGGATTTTCAGGGTCACGTTCATCCGCTCTTAGGGATCTGACCTCTCTTCCTGTTTCCGGGGTCTTAGTACTTTCTCTCCTTCGGCTCAAACTTGGTGATCTTTACCGGCTTGTAGCGCAATTCCGGCCCCCGGGGCGTTTGATACGCAAGGGTGTGCTTCAGCCAGTGAGCGTCGTCCCGCTGGGGAAAGTCCTCGCGCGAGTGGGCGCCGCGGCTTTCCTGCCGGGCGAGGGCACCGGCCACCAGCGTGTCCGCCAAGTCGATCATGCCACCCAGTTCAATGACCTCGACCAGCTCGGTGTTATATTGCGCGCCGCGGTCCTCGAGCTTCACGCGCTGGTAGCGTTCGCGGAGCTCCTGAAGCTTCTCCCGCATGGCTTGGAGCCCCTTCGCTTCGCGGAAGACACCGGCCTTGTCCATCATTTCGTTCTGCAGCGTATCGCGGATGTCGGCGGCCCGTTCGCTGCCTCCCGTATTCATCAGCTGGGCCAGTAGCGCGGCGGCGCGCTCGTCCGGGCGAGGCGGCAAGGGCGGCCAGTCATTCTGCTTCATGAAGGTGGCGGCATGGCGCCCGCTCCTTCGGCCAAACACCAAAATGTCCACCAGCGAGTTGGTGCCCAGCCGGTTCGCGCCATGGACTGAAACGCAGGCGCACTCGCCAGCCGCGTAAAGTCCTGGCAGGGGCGTGTTGTGCTCGTCGACCACCACACGCCCGTCGACGTCGGTAGGGATGCCGCCCATGGCGTAGTGGGCGGTGGGGTGCACCGGAACGGGTTGCGTAGCGGGCTCGATGCCCAGGTAGGTGCGTACGAAATCGGTGATGTCCGGAAGCTTTTGGTCCAGCACCTCGCGGCCGAGATGAGTCATATCGAGATGGACGTAATTCTTGCCGCCAATGCCCCGGCCTTCCTGAATCTCCCGATAGATCGCGCGCGACACCATGTCCCGCGGCGCGAGGTCCAGCAGGGTGGGAGCATAGCGCTGCATGAAGCGTTCGCCTTGGTTGTTGCGCAGGATGGCTCCTTCACCGCGCGCGCCCTCGCTCAGCAGAATCCCCAGCTTGTAGATACCGGTGGGATGAAACTGGAAGAATTCCATGTCTTCGAGCGGGATGCCGCGGCGGTAGGCGACGGCCATGCCGTCACCGGTGAGCGCCAGAGCGTTGGAGGTGACGCGGAACATGCGGCCGCAGCCACCCGTGGCCAGCAGCACTGCCTTAGCGTGAAACGTGTGGAGCTCGCCGGTGGCCAGGCAAAGCGCGACTGCCCCGGCGCACCTTCCTCCTTCCACCAGCAGGTCGAGCAGATGAAACTCGTTGAAAAAGTGGACGTCATGCTTGATGCACTGCTGGTAGAGCGTCTGCAGAATCATGTGCCCGGTGCGGTCCGCGGCGTAGCAGGATCGCCGCACCGCGGCCTTACCGTACTCGCGCGTATGGCCGCCGAACGGGCGCTGGGCAATCCTCCCATCCGGCGTGCGGCTGAAGGGCAAGCCCCAGTGCTCGAGGTCATAAACGGTTTCGATGGCCTCGCGGCACAGAATCTCGGCCGCGTCCTGGTCAGCCAGATAGTCGCTGCCCTTGATGGTGTCGAACATGTGCCACTCCCAGTGGTCCTCTTCGAGGTTGCCCAGCGCCGCGCCAATGCCCCCTTGCGCCGCCCCGGTATGCGAGCGAACGGGGTAAAGCTTGCTGATCACCGCAACGCGCCCCGCACTCGAGAGGTGGAGCGCAGCCATTAAGCCCGCTCCTCCGGCGCCGACAATCACCGCGTCATACTTCTGATACATATCGCACCGAACCGTCCAAGGCCTGCGAGAGGAAAACGTGACAGGGCAGCTACGTGCCGTCGTCCAGGGCCTTTACCCGGGAGGCCCTCGAACCATTCCACACCAACCGGCTGGCCCATCTCGCGCTGCGGAGCTCAGCGCAGGGCAAACCGGCCGGGCTGAAAGGTGACAATGCCCACCGATCCCATCGCCAGGAACACCAGACCGACCAGCAGAATGACGGCCACCCAGACGGTACGCCAGCCACTCGAGTGGACGTAATCCATAATGATGGTGCGCAGGCCGTTGAGCCCGTGCAGAACGGCCAGCCACAGCATCAGGATGTCGTACGTTCGCCAGAAGGGCGTGGCGTAGCGCCGTGCCACAAATTGAAAGTCGATGACCGTAACATCATGGAGCACGTGCATGATCAGCACGTGGATCAGCGCCAGGAAGAGCAGGGCGATACCGGAAAGACGCATGAAGAGCCAGGCATAGAGCTCCAGTCCGCTCTCCGGACGCGACCCGCTTAACTCAGGCATAGCGCTTTCTCACTTCATCAGCCAGTTGAGCATGTAAAGGGCTGTGGGAACGAAGAACACGGTGAAAATGACCGCCACGGCACAGGTCAGCTTTTTGTGGATGGCCGTGGCCGCCGGCCAAAAATCGATGATGCAAAGGCGGATGCCATTGAGGGCGTGATACAGGACGGCAGCCACCAGCACCACTTCGCCAAGCCGGAAGACCGGCTGGCGGTAAAGGAACAACAAGCGGTCGAAGACCTGCGGGCCCCAGCCGATCAAGGTAATGTCTGCAATGTGGACCAGCAGGAAGAGCAGCACGCCGATCCCGGTCAGCCGGTGCAGCAGCCAGGACCACTGTCCGGCCTTGCCCCGGTAGGTGACGTATTCGGTGGGTTTGCCCATCTCTCGCTGACGCAGCGGCAGGTTGCCAGCCAGGCGCAACCGGAAGAGCCGCTCCAGCTTCCGCCTCCCGGCTTGCTTCCGCTCACTCGGGGTGAAGAAGAATCTTACCAAAGAAATCGCGGCTCTCCATCTTGCCCTGAGCGGCGGCGGCTTCGCGCAGGGGAAAGACCGAATCGATGACCGCCCGGAGCTTGCCCTGAGCGATGAATTTGAGCGCCTCCAGGAGTTCGGCCTTGCTGCCCATGTAGGAGCCAAACAAAGCCCGCTGCCGACCGAAGAGCGCCTGAAGGTTGAGTTTCACCTCGTGGCCGGCGGTGACGCCGCAGGTGACGAAGCGCCCATAGGTGGCCAGTGATTCAAAACAGGCTTCCCAAACGGCGGCCCCGACGTGGTCCACCACCACGTCCACACCGCGCTTTTCGGTGATCCGGCGCACCTCCCGGGCAATCGACTGGGTGGCGTGATTGATGGTGAAGTCCGCGCCCAGCTGGCGTGCCTTCTCGAGCTTGGCATCGCTGCCTGCAACGGCGATGACACGGGCTTGCATCAACTTCGCGATCTGGATCGCCGCGCTGCCCACGCCGGATCCTGCCCCGATGACGAGCACATCCTCGCCCGGCCTGAGCGCAGCGCGCGTCATCAGCATGTGCCAGGCGGTGATGAACACCAACGGCACGGCAGCGGCTTCGTCAAAGCTCAGGCCTCCGGGGATGGGAATGGCATTCACTTCCGGCGCGCGGACGTACTCCGCGTAGCCTCCATCCACCTTCACGCCAAACAGCGTGTAGCTGCGGCAGGCGCTATCCAGCCCCTTGAAGCACGCTTCGCACTGGCCGCAACTGATGCCGGGGCAGAGCAGGACCCGGTCACCGGCCTTGATCCGCGAGACCAGGGCTCCGGTCTGGACGACCGCCCCGGAAATGTCGCTCCCGGCTATGTGCGGCATCGGAAGCTTCCAGTCTGCCACGCCCCGGCGCAGCCATAGGTCCAGATGATTCAGCGCGCAGGCCTTCACCTTCACCAGTACTTCGTTCGGCTGAATGGTGGGGTCCGGGGCGTCCTCGTATTTCAGAACTTCCAAACCCCCGTGCTCATGGAAGCGGACCGCCTTCATAGCCAACCCTCCCACACCGTGCGCTCGCGATGTATACTGCCAGGCTAACCCTCTGGGGCCGGAATCCAGCAGGTCAACAAGCTAAGGATCGAAGAGCAAAGTTGAGCTTTTCATTCTGTGCCATTCCCGTCTGCTAGGCAAGTGACGGCGGGTTGGGCACCTAGGCTGGAGGCCACGTGTCACGACAAGCCTGGAAAATGGGCGGGTCCGGCGCGCCCGCGACGCCATCGCCGAATTGGACGGCTTGCTCTGGCGTGTATAGCGGGCGTGCGCTTGCTTGCCCTGGAGCCGCTTGCCGGCAACAACGGCGGGCCCGCACCGAGATTCAAGCGCCTTTTCAACCTGTTGGACGCGACGTCCGGGCCGGGCAAGCGCCACGGGCTCTCTGGCCGTGAAGGCATCGAGCTGGCGTGGGTGCGCCTCTACCGCGCCACCGGCGAGGCGTGGTACCTGCGGCTGGTGGAGTCCTATTTCCGCGAGCGAGGCAAGCCTCTGCGCCCTCCAAGGACCAAATCGTCCGCTACAGGCTCTACTGCGTGTCAGCTACGTCCTAAACGTAATTTTCAATTTATACACGCCCGTTTCCGAACTTCTGGTGTTCAATCTCTGGATCAGGCCGGCGCGCTGCTTTCGGGAATGCCGGGGCGAGCCGCAACCTGGAAGAGCAAAAATGAAGGAACGAAGCCGCCAAGTGATTGAAAACACAAGGAACGAGGTTCGAGCGATACCAAACAAAGGCTGGGGCAAGCCATGCCTTCAGGACGCCGGGCTAGGCGGCGACACTGAGGAAGGGAGCGAGCGTCATTCCGGGTGGCGGGGAGCGAGGCTGCGTATACCGTCGCGGATACAAAAGCGCACGCTGCTGTCCCGCCCGAGGGTATCATGCTCTTTGCCCCGCGCGAGTCCCCTCGGCCTCGCCCGGGTCAGTTCCCCTTTGGAGTTGAGTCGATGAATCGAAGCTGGTTTCTTGGGCTGGCGTCCTTGGTTGTCTTCCTCACCCCGGCCGCCCTCGCCCAGCGGCCGGAATCCGACACGTCCCGCGGCCTGAGCTTTCGCTTTGCTGGACCGGCGGTGGGCAACCGAGTGGCCTCAGTTGCCGGAGTGCCGGGAGATCCCAGCACCTACTATGCCGGGGCGGCTTCCGGCGGCGTCTGGAAGTCCACCGACGGCGGCCATGACTGGAACCCGATCTTTGACAGCCAGCCGGTGGCTGCCATTGGTGCCCTCGCCGTGGCCCCGTCGGACCCCAGCGTCGTTTGGGCTGGCACGGGCGAAGCCTGGGTCATCCGTGACTCGGACGTGATGGGCGACGGCGTCTATAAGTCGACCGACGGCGGAAAGACTTGGACGCACATGGGGTTGGACGAGACAGGGCGCATTGGCCGCATCGTCATTACCCCCAACAATCCCAATATCGTATTTGTCTGCGCCTTGGGACGCGCCACGGGACCCCAGCAGGAGCGCGGCGTCTACCGCACCACGGATGGCGGCCAGCACTGGAACCGCGTCCTGTTCGCTGATGAGAATACCGGTTGCTCGGGGCTAGTGATGGACCCCCACAATCCGCGAATTTTGTTTGCCGGCATGTGGCAGCTTGTCATGCACACCTGGGGCGAGTTCAGTGGCGGGCCGGGCAGCGGGATCTACGTCTCCCGCGACGGCGGCAACACTTGGACTCGCCTCCGGGAGCATGGCTTGCCGACTCCGCCGGTCGGAAAGATTGACGTCGCGGTGGCCCCCTCGGACTCCAACCGCGTCTACGCGCTCATTCAGACCAAGGATCAAGGCTCCCTGTGGCGCTCGGACGATGGTGGCGAAAACTGGCGCGTCGTCAGCTGGGATCGCACCTTGATCGGCCGTGCCGGGTATTACATCCGCCTTGCCGTCTCCCCCGGCAACGAGAACGAGGTCTACGTCTCCAACAGCGGATTCCACGTATCGCTGGATGGCGGCGAAACTTTCCGCGACGTGCCTTGGGGCGGCGATAATCATGACATTTGGATTGATCCCACCAACCCGCATCGCTTCGTGATCACCGATGATGCCGGCTTGAACATCACGACGGTACACGGGCGTGGCTTCCATCGCGTGACGCTGCCCATCGGGCAGATGTACCACGTCGCCGTCGACGACCAGATCCCCTACTACTTCTATACCAACATGCAGGACGACGGAAACATGCGCGGTCCCAGCATACCCATGGGTGGCGGCTTCGGCCCGCACGCCCGGGAAGCGGGCTGGGATCATGCCATGGGCGGTTGCGAGTCCGGGTTCACCGTGCCGGATCCAGCCGACCCCGACATTGTTTGGGCCACCTGCTACGGCGACGAAGTGACGCGCTGGGACGCCAAGACGCGGCTGGCCCGCTCTGTTAGTCCATGGCTGCACACGCTCGATTCCCCTCCCAACGAGACCAAGTACCGCTGCCATTGGACGCCGCCCCTGGCTATCGATCCTTTTGACCACAACACCGTCTACTACGGCTGCCAGGTGATCTTCAAGACTTCAAACGGCGGCCAGAGCTGGAAGGTCATCAGCCCCGACCTCTCGACCCAGGACCCGAGCCGTCTGGTTTCCTCGGGCGGGCTGGTGGGCGACAACCTCGGCCAGTTCTACGGCGAGGTCGTCTTTGCTATCGCGCCTTCACCCATCCAGCGGGGGCTGATCTGGGCGGGCACGAATGACGGACAGGTGTGGTATACGCGCGATGGCGGTGACCACTGGACGAACGTGAGCAAGAACATTGCCGGCCTGCCGCCCTGGGGAACCATCACCAGCATCGCCCCGTCTCCGTTCGACGCCGGCACCGCCTATATCTCCGTCGATTTCCACTTGATGGATAATCGCGACCCCTTCATCTACAAGACCACCGACTTTGGCCAGACTTGGAAGAAGATTAGCGAGGGTCTTCCCAAGCACCCGCTGAGCTACGTTCGCGTCCTCGCCGAGGATCCGAACTGCCGCGGTCTGCTGTTTGCCGGCACCGGCAACGGCCTTTACTATTCGCTGGACGATGGCGGATCCTGGACGCCATTGTCCGATGGCCTGCCGCACGCCACGGTCTCCTGGGCGGTGGTCCAGAAGCGCTTTCACGACCTCGTGGTGTCGACCTACGGCCGGGGCATCTACATTCTGGATGACATCACCCCTCTCGAGCAGATGGCCCAGCGCCAGCCCACCGCATCGGCGACGCCGACGGCCGGCGACGTGGTGTTCTTTGCGCCGCGCCCTGCCTATCGGTTCGCTCGCGGCGCAAACGCGGTCTTCACCTTCTCCCTGAAGGAGGCCCCGAAGAAGAACCCAGTGACCATCGAGGTTCTCGATTCGCACAACCGCGTGATCCGCAAGCTCGAGATCACCGGCCGCCAGGGCATCAACCGCCTGGCCTGGAACCTCCGTTACGAGAGCCCGCGTCTGATTGCGCTCCGCACTACGCCGCCCGAAAATCCCCATATCTGGGAGGAGCCCCGATTCCGCGGCAAGGATTCGCGCCCCATCACCCACTGGGGAATTGAGGAAGCGCAAGTGGGCCCGGTGGCTCTGCCGGGAAACTACACGGTGCGGCTGAGCGTGGACGGACAGACTCGCACCCAGCCCCTTACGATCCTGAAGGATCCACGGACTCCGGGGACAGATGCGGACCTCGAGGCTTCGTTCCATATGCAGCTCCGTATCCGCGACGACATCAGCACCGTATCCGACATGGTTAACCACCTGGAGTGGGCGCGGAAGCAGCTGGATGACTTGGCCAAGATGCTTCGGCCTCAGCCAAACAGAGCCAGCCTGCTCCAGTCGGTGGAAGAGATGGACCGGAAGCTGCAAAACGTCGAGTACCGGTTCTTCTCAAAAACGCTGGCCACCAGCGACGACAAGTACTACGTGGACGCTGGCAAGATCTATCTCGACTTGATTTGGCTGAACGGCGAAGTGGGAACAGGTGCCGGCGACGTCGCGGGAGGCATCGGTTTCGGCCCCACAGATACGGAACGCGAACTGCTCGGGATGATCGAGCGGGACCTGGCCGCCGCCCAAAGCGAATATCGCAGGCTGGTCGGCGAAGATCTTCCCGCGTTCAACCGCCTGCTGGCGGGGCAGGAGGTGATACCGGTGGCCCTGGCTGGAGCTGAAAAGCCGGTCCGCGATAGCGGCGCGGCGCCTAGCGGCACTCCCGGTCCACTTTGAAGAAGGAGCTGCATCTTTCCCCCCTGAACTGCGTCAAGAGGAACGCGGGGAACGTCCGCGCGGGGTGGTGCCGCGCTCGCGATTGCTCACGCGATCGAACGTTAGAGCCCTGCGCCCAAACAAGAGCGGGTGCATCCCCCAGCGGAAGCAACGGCGGCGCCCTCTGGGCCGGTTGAATACGGCAAACATTAGGCTCTGGCAAGCCCGCACCAGCGCCGAAAGCGCTGCCATCGGCTACAATGCCTACGGGAGTGCGCCCGACTGACCACGTCATTCAACGTCATCGAGCGGAGGTGGCGGAACTGGTAGACGCAAGGGACTTAAAATCCCTTGGGCCGCAAGGCCCGTGAGGGTTCGATTCCCTCCCTCCGCACCGATGAGCCGAAGGGTGGAAGGTGTGAGTTCTGTCCTGACGATTGCGCGACTCAACCGCCCCATAGTCTTGCCGGCCGAGCCTTAACGCCTCTTTCGGGCACGGCCTGCCTCCAACTCGCTCCCCTCAATTCACAACAAGCCCGACAGCCCTATTGACAAAGCCAATGAGTGTGGCATGATGCGCGTAACCTGAGGCCGCTGTCGGGCGGTTCTTTCTACCGGCAAGCTACTTGTGAGGAGGATTTTATGCGGGGATTTAGGCGCAGGACACCCTGCCTGTTCGTGCTGGCGGGACTGCTCGGGCCGATCGGATGCTTCGCCCAAATCGGCACAGGGAGCATTACGGGCATGGTCACCGACCCCTCGGGTGCGGTAGTGCCGAAGGTGGAAATCACGGTTACCAACACGGAAACCAACGTCTCGCGGACGACGATGACCACCGACGCCGGGGATTACGCCGTGACCGGACTGCTTCCTGGCCATTATTCGATCACGGCGCGGAAGGCCGGCTTCCGCACCGCCGTCGTGCCCCCTTTCGAGCTGCAGGTGGACCAAGGCGCTCGAGTGGACGTTACGCTGCGAGTCGGCCAGACCACCCAGACCGTCTCGGTGGAGGGCGTAGCGCCTCTGCTGGCCACCGACTCCGCCACTGTCGGCCAGGTGATCGATAACAAGCGCGTGGTCGACCTTCCTTTGAACGGCCGCAACTTCCTCGACCTGACAACCTTGGGCCCCGGCACCACCTTCACCAAGGACAGCAGCAGCGCTTTCCAGGAAGTGCGCGAGGTCGGGCGCCGGGTGACCGAGCAGTACTCGCTGGGCGGCGCTCGCGCCCAGGACACCAATTTCCTCCTCAACGGCGCCACCGACACCGAGCCGGACTTCAACACCTTCGCCGCCACCCCCTCGGTGGACGAGATCCGAGAGTTTAAGGTGCAGCAGAACTCCTACACAGCAGAGTTTGGCCGTGGCGCCGCCCAGGTAAACGCCACCACCAAATCCGGAAGCAACACCTTTCACGGCACTGCCTACGATTTTCTGCGCAACAGCGCGCTGGACGCGAAGGACTATTTCAATGACATCTTCAACGGCACGGGCGCTCCGAAGCCGCCCTTCCGGCGCAATCAGTTCGGCGCCACGGCGGGCGGGCGCCTCCGGCGGGACAAGGCCTTCTACTTCGGAAGCTGGGAAGCTCTTCGCGATCGCACCAGCGCCGTGAGTACCGCTACGGTGCCTACCGCCAACGCCCATAACGGAAACTTCTCCGATTATGTGGATCCCAATACCGGGCAACCCATCTTGATTTACATGCCGCATCTCACCGACGCTCTAGGGAATTCGCTCTTTTTCCCGAACAACACGCTGCCCGCCGGCTGCTTCAACCCCAATCCCAACACGGACGTCCCTTGGCCTAACCAGACGATTCCCCAGAGCTGCTGGAATCCAGCTATTGCCAAGTTCTTTGCCTCGCCCTATGTTCCTCTGCCCAACCGCCCCGGCCTGCTGAACAACCTCGTGAAGGTTATCGCCTCGCCCACCAACTTCGACCAATACGCCGGGCGTATCGACTATGTCCTCAACTCGCGGATGAACCTCTGGGGACGTTACTCCTACGGCCTAGAGAGCAGTGTGAACCCCAGCGTGTTGCCCGCTGCCGGCAACACCGAGAAGGTGGGCACCGACATGCTGACCTTGCACCATTCCTGGACCCTTTCGCCTCAGACGGTCAATGAGTTCCATGCCAATTACCTGCGCCTGGCCGCCACGCGCCTGGGTGACTTGGCCTTCAAGCAGAACGTGGCCGCACAGATCGGCATTCCCGGCACTTCCTCGATTCCGCAAGACTTTGGCCAGCCGGAGTTTGACGGCCAAGGCGACCCCTTCTTCAGCAGTACCGCTTTAGGTGAACCGGCCTTCGGGCATCCCCTGCAGAATATCGATAATATTTTCGAGTACGGCGACGACTGGTCCACCAGCAAAGGTCGGCACCTGATCAAAGCCGGTGCCACCTTCCGGCGTGAGCAACTTAACGTTGCCGCCCACAACATTGCGCGCGGCAACTTCAACTTTGACACCGTTCCTACCGAAGCGCTGGATGGCAGCGGAGGGCTGGCCTATGCCACGTTCCTGCTGGGCATCAGCCACGACTCCGAAGTGGCGGTCGGGGACTCCTACGTTCACCTGCGGCGCTGGGCGCAAGCCTACTACGTGCAAGACGACTTCAAGCTGCGGCGCAACCTGACCCTGAATTTGGGGCTGCGTTACGAATACGCGCCTTACTGGTACGAGCTCAATGACCGCATCGTCAACGTCGATTTGCGACACAGCCCAGCTACGGTGGTCCGGCCGGGCAAGGGCGATCCTTATCAGGACTTTCCGCCCGGCGTCTTCCTCGATAATGATCCCACGTCGCTCACCTACCTCCCCTTCGTGCGCGACAACCGGCTGGGCCGCTCCCTGGTGTTCCCGGACCACACCAACTTGGCTCCCCGGTTTGGCTTTGCCTGGACTCCTGGATGGAGCGGCGGTAAGACGGTGGTGCGCGGCGGAGCGGGCATCTTCTACACCCCGCCCATCGCCAACCCCTGGTTCGACTTCGCGCGCAACGCTCCGCGGGCCAGCAAGTTAATCCGGAAAAATCAGTTCAGCGTGGTGGACCAGATCTTCAGCAGCACGGCGGAAGGTTTGATCATCGCGCCCTCCATGTTCACCATTGACCCGTACTCGAGCACGCCTCGCGTGCAGCAGTGGAGCTTCGGCATTCAGCGGGAACTGGCGCCGAACCTGGTGCTGGAAGCGGCCTACGTCGGTTCGGCTTCCACTCATCTTCCGCATCTGACCGATATTAACCAGCCCCTGCCGGCGCTGCAGAACGGTGCCCCGGTGCAACCCGTTACCTTTCCCCCAGCCTGCGGCGACATCAACCCCTGCCCTCCTTATCCCAGTTTGGGCGTCTTCTTTAACCGTTTCGAGAACGCAACGTCCGCCAACTATAACTCGCTGCAGAGCAAACTCGAGAAGCGATTCTCCGGCGGCCTCTCCTTCTTGTCGTCATTTACCTGGTCCCGGGCGCTCGATTCGGCTTCCTCCACGCGTGACGGGGGCAACGGCCAGGCTACACCGCTGCTGTTTGACAAGCGGCGTGACTACGGCCCCTCCGTGTTCGACGTCAATAAAAGCCTCACACTGAGCGCCCTCTACGAGCTCCCCTTCGGGCGAGGCAAGCGCTGGGGATCAGGATGGAACGGCGCGGCGGACAAGGCCTTGGGAGGCTGGCAAATCGGAGGCATCTCTTATATTCGAACCGGTTTCCCGGTCTCCTGCCTCAACAGCTCGGACGAGGCCGTTACCGTGGTCGGTTGGGAGCAGGATAACTGCGATTTAGTGGCCGGCCAAAACCCGAATAGCGGTCCGCACAATCCCCTCTCCTGGTGGAACCTCAACGCCTTCGCCTTTCCGGACCAATACACTCCTGGCGCGGTCTGGGGAAATGCCGGCCGCGGCGTTCTCCGCGGTCCCAACTTCACGAGCTTTGATTTCAGCACCATGAAGACGACGCGGCTGACGGAGCGCCTCAGCTTGCAGTTCCGCTTCGAAGGTTTCAATATCCTGAATCATCCCGTCTTCTCCATACCCAATCCTTTTGTGGACGCGTGGCCATCCATTGATTCCAAGAGCGGTCGCCTGCAACCGGTGGCCTTCGATAACAGCCTCTACTCAGCCTTTAACACCGTGACCTCAACGGCCATTGCGAACCGGCAACTGCAATTCGCGCTGAAATTGATTTGGTAGGGGGCAGCACCGACACTTCCGCGGTCCCGCGGGCCGCTGCAGCGGACGCGCAGTCACCCCTGCGCGGCTGCCCTTCCCAACGTGCGGGCGTTGTTGTCGCTCACAGGACTAATGTGAGTCTTGCCGATGAGATGGGAATGCAGTGGCGGGTTACTACGATGAGAGCATTGGCTGGCACACTGGACCCTTAGCTTTTTTTGAGGAGAGCTCTGCCAGGCCAGCGACTTTCATCCACCTGCGGGGCGGCTCAATCCGCCGTGCAGCAACCGCTGGTGCCCTACTCCACCGTCACTTTCGTGCCGCGCTGGCTAGCGCGTGAGGCCTGCTCAATGCGCTCGTCGATCGCGGCGCGAATGGCCTTCAATAGCTCGATACGCGAGTTCGCCAGGTGCTGCCGGACGGCCGGCGAGATGCCCAGCAGATCGCGCAGGCGGTCCAGAGCTTCACGGCAGAGGCACCGCTCGTAGACCACCTGCTCACTCGCCGGCTGGCTTACCGGTTGTTGGTTCATTGGGCCTCCTTCATTTCAATCGTGAGGACTCGATTTTCCAGTCGGGCGCGCGTGGGCAGCAGCATGGCCATCGACCTAGGCAAGCTGATATGGCGGCGGAAGGTGCCAATCTCCACCACCAGCTCATCACCCTTCTTAAACAGCCCCACTTCTCCTTTGCTGGCGAAGGGCAGAAGCATGCGAACTTCGTAAATGCCGTCCTGCTTGCCGAAGGTGTAGACGCGCTCGGTGCGGGTTACGGCAGAAGGGTCTTCGCCTTCAGGGTAGAGCACCTTCGCCAGCTCTTCCAGGCGCTGCCGACCCAGCACCTCGCGAGCGAACAGAGGCACGCGCTTTACCGGCACCGGGGCAAAGTACTCCTCGATCTCGCCCAGGATGCGGTCATGGGAGGTACGCCACTCGTCAAACCAGGAGTCCCGAACGTCAGGCGGAAGGACGCGGTTCACGATGACCGAATCCACCGTCAGGCCGTGCAAGGAAAAATACACAAACGCCCGCTCGGTCTCTCGCAGCACCATCTTTTCCGGGTTGGTTACCAGTCGGACGCTGGTGGTGTGCGGGTCCTCCATGATTTCGTCGACGCCCTCCAGCTTTTCGAATAGCTCGCGGATGTTCGCGAAGTAGCTGTCAGTGGGCAGCTCGAAGGGCACCACGCGGTTAGCAATGGGCCGCACCGCCTTGATGAGGTTCCGCTGGAAGGGAAAGATGTGCTTCATGTACCAATCAAGCGTCGTGGGCATGCTGATGAAGCGCAAGGACTCCGCGGTGGGCGCGGCATCCAGCACCACCACGTCGTACCGCTGCTCGCGACGGTATTGGTTGATGTACATCATGGCACTCAGCTCTTCCATCCCCGGCAGAATCGCCAGCTCTTCCGCTTCGACGCCCCCCAGCCCCGTGGTGCGGAGCACCGAGCAAATGTAGGAGGAGATCTCCTGCCAATGCCGGCGGATTTCGCGCTGGATGTTCAGCTCCTGAATCGAGAGGCGATCGGCAATGGGAAGCGGGTCGGCAGTCTGCCCGTGAAAGAGCTCCGTGTCCAAATCAAAGGAGTCAGCCAGACTGTGCGCCGGGTCTATACTCATCACCAGGGTGCGATAATGGAGCTGGGCCAGCCTGACTCCTGTCGCCGCCGCCAGGCTGGTCTTCCCCACACCGCCTTTGCCGCTGAATAACAGAATCCTCATCGCCTCTATTGTAGACCCGGCTCCGCCCGCAGGGCATAGCCCAGCGGCTGCCGTCCAACCGCAGGAGAATCGTGCTTGCTTTCGAAACCAGCATGGTTCGGGATTTCATGAACCGCGGCGGTAGCACGTACGGGCGGGTGCCAATTGAGGGTACAAACCCCCGCGCCGGAGTAGATGTCCTGGAGGTCATCCGCGTAAGCCAGTTTTCAGGTGACCATGAGTGGGGAGTTAGGAATGGCCGCCGAGGCGTACACACTACGGCTTTCGCGTGACGCTGTTCTGATCAGCATGTCGCGCAATGCGAATTGCCTCGCGCAAAGGGGGGTCGTGAATCAGTCAACGTTGAAGGGCAAGTACGCCTGCTGCACGGAATATCGTAACCGGGCTGAAGCGGAGGTTGCAGGAAGCAAAAGGGTCTGCTTTGAAAACTCCTGCATCCGGGCTGGCTGCGCCACCCTCATTTCGACCTCGAACGCGGCTCAGAATAGGAGTCGTGAGCCGAGGGCATAACGTCAAAAAAGAAGGGAATATGATCGCGGACGGAAGCTTCGATTTCCCAGCGATCGTAGAGTTCAAGCCGTTCACGCAGACTGCTCTGAATGTGCTCGGAGACTAAGCGCGAGGCTCGATGCGAATCCTGCTCGACCACCGCTTGTAGGATACCCGCATGCTCCTGATAAATCTTTTCCAGGAGCGCGGTATCGTGGCCCTCGCGCCGCATTGCGAAGATCCGGATAAGGAGGCGAGTATCATTAACCAGCTTCAGGATGCGGTTATTTGCCGCCAACTGAATCAGCAAGGTGTGAAAACCCAGGTCGTACGCTACGAAGCGAGCCATTCCGGCACGATCTAGTGCGGACTGGCCCGACTCGATAAGGTCTTGCTGAAAGGAGCGAATCGAGTTGTTGAGGGAGGTCAACTTCGCCAGATCAAGCGGCCGAACAGGGTAAGATGCCGCCTTGGCGACTGCGTATGTTTCCAGGGCTTCTCGCAGCTCATAGAGATCGATGATATCCTGGCGCGTGAGCTTAGCCACTACAGTCCTTCGATTGGGTGATTGTTCCACCAAACCTTCGGCCGCGAGCTGGGTAAGGGCCTCACGGATCGGCGTGCGGCTAATGCCGAGTTCCCTTGCCAGCGTGAGCTCGGAGATTACTGTTCCTCCTGCGATTTGTCCCGATGTGATCCTCTGATGGATATGCATATAGGCTCGCGCGCGCGCCGAGCGGAGGCTGCTCTTTTCCCCTCTATTCTCACGGTCCATGCAGTTGCCACGCCTACCGAAGGCGACCCCGCCCGCGGTGCCGTCAGGGTTGTCTCCGGCCTCTTGAGCTATTTAAGTCCCAATCCGCTTCGAAGGCAAGGGAGTAGCCGGGCCAATCTCAGGGTAACCGAGGCGCGTTGGGATTGAATTTGCTCTTGACAAGGGCGAACCACTTGATATACACATGCGCCATTATGTCGACGCCGGTCGACAACTGACGTTGACTCCGAGCTCTTGAGGCGCCAGCCCTGACGCAGGGCGGCGTGGCGCCTAAGATTTCTGGGAGGAGGCCATGGTTCGAAAATCAATGATCAGCGCTGGGACAGCTATTGCCGCTTGGGGATTGGCCGGCTGCCTATTTGCTCAGTTCGTACCGGGCGGAAACGTCGCGGTTACGGTGACAGATCCCACTGGGGCCCTCGTTCCCAACGCTGTCATCACCCTGACCAATACTCAAACTGGCGTCGTCGTGGATTCGGCCACGTCCGATAAGAACGGAGAAGTACTCTTTCGGACGGTGCCTCCCGGGACGTATCGAGTTCAGGTTACTGCCCAAGGCTTTCGGACTGCGGTACAGGAAAATGTGCCGGTGCAGGTAGGACAGGCCACGACCGTGGATGTGAGGCTGAGCGTCGGCAGCACCAGCCAAACGGTTACGGTGACGGGGGCTGCTCCGGTTTTGAATACCGTTTCAGGAAGCGTGGGAACGGACATCAGCAATACCTTGATTCAAAATCTGCCGCTCGGCGGGCGCAACCCGATGATGCTGCAGTTCCTGGTACCGGGGGTTAGTTGGGGTCTCGGAGCGCAATTCGGAGATATGAACTTCTTCGGGACAAACGGCGTCGCACAAGGGCTCGGAACCTTTCAGTCTTCTTATGTTTCTATAGGGGGCGGCCACACGCGGCAAAATGCGTTCATGCTGGACAGCACGCAGAACAACCATAACGAGCAGATTAGCTTTGTGCCTAACGTCGACCAAGTGCAAGAGTTGAGCGTGCTGCCCAATGCCTATGACGCACAGAACGGCGTAGGGGCCACGACGATCGTTGCTGTCACTAAGAGCGGCACTAACCAGTTCCACGGCAATCTCTTTGAGTTCGTTCAGAACGACATCTTCAATGCCAACAATTTCTTCGCCAATCTTGCCGGCAAGC
>CADDZE010000056.1 GCA_902812465.1 Acidobacteriota bacterium
TCGTCCGCTCCCAGGCGGCTTCCGAGTATCGTCACCTTCTGCCTCCCTCCCGACAGAATGCCCGATTCCCCTCGCCGCCTTCAGCCGACAGATCACGGCTCATTCATCCGGACATTTAATGTGCTAATGACAAGTGGAAAGAGACCGAGTGACAAACGGACACGGTTAGTCTAAGATGTGCGCCTTCCGCGAGCCGTAGACGCTTTTAGTCGGACGACGAGGACGCACCTTGCCCGGCACGTTTTTCAGCCTAGAAAACCAAGTAGCCGTCGTGACGGGTGGCGGCCAGGGGATCGGGGAGGGCATTGCCCGCCGGCTCCATGCGGCCGGGGCGCGCGTTGCAGTGCTTGATCTGCGGCCAGATACCGCCCGGGCGGTAGCCAATTCGATCGATGGAGTGGGCCTGGAGTGCGACGTATCGTCCCCCTCCTCCGTCAGCCGCGCCATCGAGCGAGTCCACGAGCGCCTGGGGCCCATCGATATCTTGGTGAACAACGCCGGGATAGCCGGCCGCACGGCACCCCTGTGGCAGCTCGAGGAAAGCGACCTCGATCAGGTGTACGCGGTCAACCTCAAGGGCGTTTTCCTGACGTGCCGCGCAGTCATTGGTGAAATGCTCGATCGGGGCTACGGACGTATCGTAAATGTCGCCTCGATCGCGGGTAAGGAGGGTAATCCAACCCTAATTCCTTACTCGAGCACCAAGGCGGCAGTGATCTGTCTCACCAAGGCGCTGGCCAAGGAGGTGGCTGGCCGCGGCGACATCACTGTAAACGGCATCTCGCCCGCCGTGGTACAGACCAAGATTCTGGAAACGATGGCACCGGAGACCGTCAGCTACATGGTCAGCAAAATTCCCATGGGGCGTACGGGGAGGATCGAAGAGATTGCAGCGCTCGTCCACTTCCTTGTCTCGCGAGAATGCTCGTTTACGACGGGTCAGTGCTACGACATATCGGGCGGCCGCGCCACTTATTAGGTGGTGAGCGTTGCAGGAATCCGGAGCCAGCCGCGGGTAAAGCACTCCGTTGAATCAGGTGAAATGTGTCGTGGAATTTGCCCGACGGAGGTCCGAGCGCACACCTGCACCCGTTCCTAGCTGGGGTCGGAGGGTCGCTCATCATTCGGGAGGTGGACGAATGCTGGCACGAAGACGCACACTTAACGCCATGCTTGTGGCGATCACCCTGAGTGTAGGACTCGCTGGTCATCGCGTCATTGCCGCGCAAGGTCCCATGCCGCCCACGGAGCTTCGTACCGAGTATCTGAGGAATCCGATGGGCCTAGACACCCCCCACCCGCGTTTCTTCTGGGTACTCAATCACTCGAGCCGCGGCGAAGCACAGACAGCTTATCAACTGCTCGTGGCCACGCGTCCCGAGCTGCTGCGTCAGGACCAAGGAGACCAGTGGGACAGCGGACGCGTGAACTCCGATGAGTCCACTCAAGTAGTTTACGGCGGCAAGCCCTTAGTGAGCGGCCGCACCTACTACTGGAAGGTCCGCTACTGGGATAAGGAGGATCGCCCCACCCCTTACAGTGCTCCGGCCACCTTCGAGATGGGTATTCTCTCGCGTGGCGAGTGGAAGGCCCGCTGGATTCACGGGCAGAACCTGTTTCGCAAAGAAGTCCAACTTGAGGGGGCGGTTAGCCGGGCACGCGCTTATGTCTCGGGCCTCGGCTACTACGAGCTGCGCATCAACGGGCAGCGGGTGGGAGAAAACGTGCTGGACCCAGCTTGGACCATCTACGACAAGCGTGTCCTCTACTCCGCCTATGACGTCACGCACGAACTGAAGCGCGGAGCCAACGCCATCGGCGTCATGCTGGGAGGTGGCTGGGCACGGCATGGCGGCACCCCAGGGCACTTCCAGCCCGGCTACCGGGGCATGGCGTTGTTGCTGGAGTTACGGATCGAACTCGAGGACGGACGCCAGGTTACGGTTGCGAGCGACTCTTCCTGGAAAACCACTCAGGGTCCGGTTCTCGAAGACAGTGTCTACGACGGCGAGGTCTATGACGCGCGGCGCGAGATGCCAGGGTGGGACGAGCCCGGTTTCGACGACTCGGCGTGGCCGTCCGCCGAGCAGGGAGAGGGCCCGGCTGGAGTTTTGTCAGCCGAGATGATGCCCCCAATTCGCGTCGTGGACACGCTGGTGCCCGTCAAGCTCATGAACCCGAAGCCGGGCGTCTACGTCTACGACCTGGGACAGAACATTAGCGGATGGGCGCAACTGCGCGTGCGAGGCCCGCGCGGCGCGTCGGTAAAGATGCGCTTCGCCGAGCTGGTATATCCGGACGGCATGATTAATCGGGAAAACATTCGCGCCGCCAAGGCGCGCGATGTCTACACGCTGCGCGGCGAGGGCCTCGAGGTTTACGAGCCGCACTTCACCTATCACGGCTTTCGCTACGTCGAGGTTACCGGCTTTCCGGGCACCCCAAGCCTCGATTCTATCCGCGGGCGCGTGGTACACACAGCGGTTCAAACTATCGGCAGCTTCGTCGCTTCGAACCCGGTGCTCAATGCGGTTCAGAAGCTCATCCGCTGGTCACAACAGACCAATTTGATGAGCATCCCGACCGACTGCGACCAGCGCGATGAGCGACAGGGGTGGATGGGTGATGCACAGGTGACAGCCGAAGAGGCCATGATGAACTTCGATATGGCGGCCTTTTACACGAACTTCATCCGCGACATCCACGACAACCAAGGACCGGACGGCACCGTCACCGACACCGTGCCGCATCGTTACGGCAGCCGACCCGCCGACCCCGCCTGGGGAACGGCTTATCCGTTGCTCTGCTGGTATATGTGGCAGCAGTATGGCGACCGGCGCATCCTCGAGGCGAACTACGAAGGTCTCCAGAAGTACGTGGCCTTTCTGCGCAGCCGCGCTCAGGATAACGTACTGACCTACAGCTACTACGGCGATTGGGTCTCAATCGTACCCACGCCGGGCGCGCTAGTCTCCGACGCCTACTATTTTTTCGACACTCAGATCCTGCGCAAGGTCGCCCAGGTGCTGGGCCGGACTGAAGACGCACAAACGTATACGCAGCTCGAGGGCCAAATCAAAGAGGCTTTCAACCACAGGTTCTTTGATCCCATTACCGGCCACTACGGAACCCAGGCAGCCGACGCAATGGCGCTTTATCTCGACCTCGTCCCCGAGGATCATCGCGGCTCGGTAGCTGGCTGGCTCCAGAACGATATCACCTACACGCACAACACCCACGTCACCACCGGCTTCATTGGCATCAAGTTTCTCATGCCGGCGCTCACCGCCATCGGACGTACGGATTTAGCCTACGAACTCGCCAAGCAGACTACGTATCCGAGCTGGGGTTACATGGAGGAGCATGGAGCCACCACGCTTTGGGAGTTGTGGCAAGAGAAGACGGGCCCATCCATGAATTCGCACAACCACGCCATGTTTGGGAGCGTGGGGGACTGGTTCTACAAAGCACTGGCAGGAATTAGCCTGGATGGCGACAGCGTGGGTTATCGCCGCCTGCTGATCCGGCCTGGCATCGTGGAAGACCTCACCTGGGCCAGCGCCTCGCTGGAATCGCTGCGCGGTATGATCGCGGTGTCGTGGAACCATGCGCCCTCTACCGTAACGCTGGAGGTGACGGTGCCCGTCGGCAGCGAAGCACGCGTGGTGATTCCCAAGGACGAAGAAATGACAGAGGTCACGATCCGCGAGGGCGGTCGCACGATTTGGGAGCATGGCCACTTCGTTCCCGGCGACCCTGGCGTCACCGCCGGGACCCACCAACACAACGACTACGCTTTCACGGTAGGCTCCGGACACTACATATTCACCCTTACCGGAGAGTAGAAGCAGCCGATCTTTGCGTCGGGTTGCACAACCAAGGCGCCGAACAGTGTAGCAGGAAGGTGAGGGATAATTAGAGGTTGAACAGCTCCCGCAGCCGCGGCGTCTGGGCACGGCTCACAGGAATTTCGGTCTGTCGGCGATCGTTCATCTTGAGTTGATAAGAGCTCTTGAACCAAGGGACAACCTCGCGGATCTGATTGGTGTTAATGAGATAGGAACGGTGGACGCGCCAGAAAACCTTGGGATCGAGCGTGCTTTGCAGCTCCTCCATGGTGCGGAAGTTCGACTGGCCCTCGAGATCGCGGGTCACGATACTGATGACTCCATCCTCGATGCTGGCGAAGATGACGTCGTCCGAATTAACCAGGCACAGGCGCCCGCCGCTCTTAACGATCAGACGGCTCTTCTGTGTAAACGGCAGTGCACCAACGGATTCGATGAGGCGTTCGAGTTGATCCTGCGCCGGGCCAGCCGTCTCGAACATACGCTGTACCTTCGCAATGGCCTTCTCCAGCCGAGCGCGGGCGATCGGTTTCATTAAGTAGTCCACCGCATTGACCTCGAAGGCTTGCACGGCGTAGTGGTCATAAGCCGTGACGAAAACAAACACCGGCAAATGCGCCGCCTTCCTTTCCAGCAGCTTCCGGATGACGCCGAATCCGTCCAGGCCGGGCATCTGGACATCAAGGAGGACGAGCTGGGGGTTGAGCTCCCGGATCAGACTGAGGGCTTCAACTCCGTTCTTAGCCTGTCCAACGACCTCGATCTCCGGAACCTGCTTGAGCAGAAAGGCCAGTTCATCCCGTGCGGGCTGTTCGTCGTCCGCGATCAAAGTTGTTAGCTTCATAGTCGATCTCTCCCGCTGAAGAACCTGATTGAACTCCCATTATAGTAAAAACCTAGTGGCTTGGTTGCGTTGAGCAGCCTATCGGCGCTGTACACCGGCGGCAGCGCAATCCGCAACGAGGAAGACACGTTCCCTCATCTCCGGCGCCAACCCGCCGATAACTAATTACGGGTCGAGAAGCTGGTGACCAGGGTGCCGGTACAATGATCTTCTCCAGGGCTTCATGGAACGACTTCTTGCGAAAGAGTGGGATCGGCATGCTGGTTGCGGAAGGACTCGCGCACCGGACACTCAAATTACTTACCTCGGCCGTCGAGGCGAGTCTGCTCATAGCCTTCTTTCCGGCTGGCCCTGCCGTGTGGGGTAGTTTCAAGCAAAGCTGCTCCTTCTTCCCTCAAGTGACCCGGAATTCCAGCCTGCCCCGCGTTCTGCGACGCTTCCGGCGAGACCAGCGGTAGCGGTTGCCCAGCCCCAATGAACCGAGCTTGACGGCGTCGTGACCGGCACGCGCTACGTGCTGCCACTGAGGTGTCTTCCTAGCAGGAAGCCCAGCTGCGCTGCTAAAAGCAGTAGTACGCTCCCTATCAGCCATCCTATTCCCCGGACGGGGGAGGATCCTGCTACAGCGCCCATGGCCGCTGGTCCGACCATCGCGCCGCCTAGACCGGCGACCAGCAGCGCGCTGAGCACTGCGCCCGAAAGGCTGGGGAATCGCGTGGTCCCGGTAGCAAGCGTAGTTGGGAAAATCGGCGCGTACGCCAACCCGCAGAGAATCACACCGAGCAAAGCGACCTGAATGTCGGAACTGACCAAAAGGATCAGTAGGCCCACGACGGCGCCTGCACATCCTCCGGTGACTAGATCCGAGTCACGCACTCGCTTCAAGGCCGCGCTAGCCCCGAGCCGCCCGAGCATCTCTGCTCCCCAGAACGAGGTCAGCAGCAGCCCAGAAGCCTTTGCCCCGGCATGAAAGCGAAGCTCGGCGTACGGACGAAGCCAGAGGCCGGTCGAGACCTCCAATGCCACATAGAGAAAGGAGACTGCCGCCAGCCATCGCAGATCGGGCTGGCTCAACATCCGGCACGCCTCTTTCCAGTAGACCTGCGACTCCGATCCGGCCGGCGGAACGCGCTGTTTTAAGGCCAGCCCTCCTAGGCTGCCGATCAGGATCGCAACTGTCCAAAGGACCGCGGCCAGGCCGAACCGCCTCGCCATCAAGGTGAACAGCAGCGGAAAGAAAACAGCTCCTAGACTGAAGAAGGCGTTGCCCAGGTTCAGACCGGAGGCAGGACTGCGCGGGTCGAGTTCCGGCAGAAATGCGTTCGAAGCGGTGTTCAGGAAGCTAGCTCCTAGCCCCAGGAGCAGGAACGCTGCGGCAATCTCGCGGTAGCCCGTCGCCAGTGGCATGGCAGCGATCGCTGCGGCGCATACCGCCGAACCCATAACCAGAGCCGGCTTCTTGCCCAACCGATCGATGAATGGGCCGACGCCCAACAGCAAGGGCGTCTGACCGATGTAGAGGCAGCTCTGCAGAAAGCCGCCGCGAGCAAGGTCAAAGTGGAGGCGCCGCTGTAGCTCAGGGAGGATGGCACCCAGCAGGGAAACGATGATCCCGTAACAGAAAAGGCCCACACAACCGGTAATGGCCACGCGCCGCAAGCCTCGCGGAGTGTAGCACGATGGCCATGCGGGGGTGCAAGCCACAAGCCCCGTGGCCGAGGTATGCAGGACGGCGATGGCCACAAAAGCGCGGACTTCCCCGCTGTTTTTCGAACTTGTAAAATGCAGCGCCCTCGATTTTTCAATCACTTATCCGGTTCGTTTCGTCAAATCTCTATTTGCGCTGCTTCACACTGGCTCGCGCGGTGGCCCTCCAGTGCCCGTGCATACCAAACTTACAACCCGCACAATGCCTACAACTGATACACTTTGTGCGGGGCGGGTTAGGCTACCGTAGACGCCCTTCGTCCTAGCTCCAACGTTCCTGAGTCGTGAGCGCGGACGGGCTGACCCCGTAGGCGCGCAGGATATCGACGAGGGAGATCACACCTTGGAGCTTGCGGAAGTCGGCCCGGTGCACGACGGGGGCTTCCGGGCAATCTCCGAGCCGGCGGAGCGCGACGTCGAGCGGCTGGTCCGGGTGGAAATAGGGCAGGCGCGTTTCACTTACCAGCCGGGACAAAGGCGTGAGGTTGCCGCCCGCTGAGCTGGCGGCTTGCCGCTCCAGATCCTGCTTCGTCACGTAGCTCCATTCGCCGTTGGGAAGGCTAACCAGGAAGCGGCCGCTTGCCAAGCCAGCTCCCTTCGCCAGCGCCGACGCCACCGTCTCTTCCCCGCGAAGCACGAGGGCAGGCGCCTTGCGCATGGCATCCTCGACACGCAGCGCAGGCTCCTCCCGCTGCTCTTCCATGGAAGGCAGGTCGACGCCATCCTGCCGCGCCAGCAGGTCAAACAGAGGGACGGCCTGGTAGCGGCGCGAGATGAGGTAGGCCAGGGTGTTCGAGATCAGCACGGGAAGAATGATGGAGTAGTTGCCGCTCACCTCGAGAACCATGAAGACCGAGGTCATGGGGGCACGCAGGAATCCAGCGAAGAGTGTCCCCATGCCCACGAGGGCGTAGGCACCGACGGGCGCCGTCAGCGAGGGAAACAGCAGGTGCTCGATGCCACCGACGGCGCCGCCCACCATCGCACCAATAAAGAGAGTTGGGGCGAACATACCGCCGGGCGCGCCGCTGGAGAACGAGAGGCTGGTGGCAAGGATTTTAAAGGCGCCCAGCACGGCCAGCATGCGCCAGGAATAATGCCCGTGCATCGCCTCGTCGATCGATTCGTAGCCCGCGCCCATCACCTGGGGAAGCCACAAGCCGATCACACCGATCAGCAAACCCGCCGCCGCTGGTTGGAAATACTGGCTCCAGCGCGGCAGCGCCTTAAGCCGCGGCCGGAGTGGCCCAACCAGCCGGACGAAGACCAGGGAGGCAAAGCCTCCGACTATGCCTAGCACGGCGTAAGCCAACAGCTCCGCGGCATGAACCAGGCGAAACGGCGGGATGCGAAACAGAGGCTCGGCACCAAGAAAGCCCCGCACAATCACCACGCTTGAGACGGCGGAGAGGACGATCGCTCCCAGGACGCCCGCGCTCCATCGTCCAATGACCTCCTCAATCACAAAGAGGATCGCCGAGATTGGCGCGTTGAAGGCCGCCGACAGCCCCGCCGCTGCCCCCACTGGCGCAATCAGCCTCACCCTTTCTCGCGAGAGCCGCAGGCGCCGGCCCAGGGCGGAGGCGATCCCTGCACCGATCTGCAGCGATGGGTCCTCTGGACCTAGCGATTGCCCGCTGCCGATGGCCAGGGCGCAGGCGATAAACTTCCCGAAGACGGTGTTGAAGGGGATATAGCCGTCGTAGATATAGACAGCGGCCTTCGTTTGGTTGACGCCGCTGCCCCGCACGCGGGGGAACACGCGCATCACTAGCGCGGCCACCGCCAGTCCCCCCACAACCGGAGCCAGCACCAGACGCGTGCGAAACGGGGCAAGCGACGAGCCGAGAAACCACCAGTGGGTCCAGTCGATGGCGATGCGGAAGAGCACCACGGCCAAGCCAGAAAACAAGCCGATGATAACGGCCAGCAGCAAGAAGAGATTGCCTTCCCCCAGCGTCAGCAGCCGGCTGGCGGCAGCAACCCACCGCCCGGTGCGGCGCGAGGGTTCGACGCCCGGAATGGCCTGGGGCACGCGATGCGTCTCGCGATGGATTTGCGGCGCAGCCATGTTAGGGTGCCAGGTGCTTGCTAGCGGCCAGGGTGATGGCCTCGTCCAAGCCGGAGGGCGGGCCACAGGCCTCCGTGGTGGCCGTTTCCATCTGGAAGACTAGGTTCATAACCGCGCTCAAGCGAGCCGGACGGCGCTCGAGTTGTGGATGGCGAACTTCGGCCCGCATCGTCTCAGCTTCCGCGTAGAGTAAAGCCAGGCTGCCTTGGCCCGGCTGGAGGCTCTGGCGGCGATCGTGGGCGCACTTCACCAGCCGCGCCAGGCTCTGATCGAAGGCGCGTACCACGCGCTGGCGGCGTTCGGCAGGCGGCAGGAGGGGATCAAACGGGTCAACGTCCAGCACTGCCTGGGCCAGTTCCAAGCGCTGCGCCGCCTCGCTGTCATGACGTTCCAGCCGGAGAGCGCGGCGGAGGTATCGTTCTGCCTGGCGATAATCGCCAAGGTTGAAGGCCGCCTCGCCGGCGCCGCGCAACGCGGGCTCGTGGTTGGGCTCAAGGCGCAGCGCTCCTTCGTATTGGTGAAGGGCCCTTTCGTAGTCCTTTGCTTGCAGGAAGAGGTCGCCCACCTGAGTCTGGAGCACCGGATCGGGAGGGAGCTCGACGGCCAGGGCCATTAGCTCCGCTAGCGCCTCGCTCCTTTGCCCGCGGCTCATCAGGAAGTGGTAAAGCTCGAGCCAAGCGGCGCGGCGTTGCTCCTCGGGGCGCTCAGGCCAAAGGCCGTAAATCGCGCTGTGAAAATAGCGCACCGCCTCGCCAGCATCACCTCTCTCCGCCGCCAGGCGGGCCAGCTCGAGATTGACCGGACCGTTCTCGGGATCGCGATCCCGCAGCGCCATCAGGTACGTTCGCGCCTCTTCCGTGCGATGGGCGGAGATGAGCGCTTTGGCGAGATCGAGTTCATACGCGGCATCTCCGTGCGAGTAGACGAATGCCGCGTGCAGGTCCTGGATCGCCTCGCCTACCTTTCCTCGCGCCAGGGCCGCGCGACCCTTGCCGTACCACTCCCGGGCCAAGCCGGCTTGCTTGGCATGGTAGGCGCGGGTCGCCGCGCCCGTCACCAGGAACAGGAGGGCCAGGATAGGGAAGCAGGCAATCAGGATGGTTTCGCGCCGGAAAGTGTCGTTCATGCGACAGGCGAGCGAGCCGTCAATGGGGGCTGCCGTGAGACGGTCGGGATCCGGTCAAATCTCTCCTCTTCGGGCCTGCGCCACGAGATATTCGCACGACCGGCAGGCAATGGCCATCATGGTCAGGGTGGGATTCTGACAGGCGATCGAGACGAAGCAACTGCCGTCCATCACGAAGAGGTTGCGGATGTCGTGCGACTGGCAAAATGGGTTTAACACCGACTTTTTGGGGTCCTGGCCCATGCGCGCCACGCCCACCTCATGGATCGCGTGGCCGAAGGGATCCATCGTGCGCCGAAGCTGGATATTCTTCGCACCCGCGGCCTCGAGCATCTCGGCGGCATCGATGGCGATCTGCTCACCCATTTGGCGCTCGTTCTCGCCGTAAGCGGCGTTGATCTTGAGCGCGGGAATCCCCCAGGCGTCCACCACGTTCTTATCCAGCTCGACGTAGTTCTCCCAGCGCGCCAGGCACTCGCCGAAACCGTCCAGGTTAATGCTCCACTCACCGCGCTTCACGGCCTCCTTGTACCCCGCGCCAAAACCACCAGCCTGGAGGTTGAACTCAGGGGCGCTGCCACCCTGGTAGCCGTAGCCGCGGATGAAGTTAGGGTGGCGCTCGGTGACGTTGCGGAAGCGGATGACATAGATGCCGTTGGGTCGCTGTGGCGGGCCAGCCCAGGGGCGCGTCTCCAGCATGGGCAGGGTGCCCGAGGCGCCAAAGCCGGTGAAGTGGTCCATCAGGTAATGGCCGAGCACGCCACTTGAGTTGGCGAGCCCGTTCGGATACTGCCGGTTGGCCGAATTGAGTAGAATGCGCACAGACTCGAGGGACTGAGCACACAGCACGACTGCACGCGAACGCAGCTCTCGGACCGCGCGCGTGTGGCGGTCCACGTAGCGGACGCCGGTGGCCCGGTTGGCGTTCATGTCCATGGTGACGTGGCTGACGACCGCGTCAGTGAACAGCGTCAAACGGCCGGTCGCCCGGGCGGCTGCCAGCGATACAGTGGGGCTATTGTAATAAGAGTGCGTGATGCACCCGCGCTCGCAGGGTCCGCAGTAGTGGCAAGCCGGCCGTCCGTTCAGCGGCCGGGTGAGGTTGGCGGTGCGGCCGATGGTGACGGTGCGGCCGAACTTTTCCTTTGCCGCCCGGCGCAGCAGGATCTCGCCGCAGGTCATAGCCATGGGCGGCTGAAACTGACCGTCCGGCAACTGTGGTACACCCTCCGCCGCGCCACTAACGCCGATGAAGCGCTCCACCTTGTCGTAGTAAGGAGCCAGGTCGGCGTAACTGATCGGCCAGTCGTCGCCGTAGCCATCGTGGCTGGCTGCCTTGAAATCAAGATCACTCAGGCGATAGCTCTGCCGCCCCCACACCAGAGAGCGTCCTCCCAAGATGCGCAGGCGGAACCAGTTCACCGGCTTGCCCGGGACGGTCGTGTACGGGTTATCGTAGTCGTTCACGAACCAGTCGTAGTTGTACTCCATGCAGGCATAGCAGCGCTGCTGGATGGGCCGGGTGCGGGCGATCTCAGGAGACCAGCCGCGATACTTAATCTGGTAGGGGAGGGTGTGCTCAGTGAAGTCGCGGGCGGGGTCAAGGTTTCGGCCGGCTTCCACCACGGCCACCTGGAGTCCGGCCTCTGTCAGCTCCTTCGCCACAAAACCGCCTGTGGCTCCCGAGCCAACCACGATGACGTCGAAGAGTTGCCGGCTGTCAGGGGTCCGGCCCGATGGCAAGCCCACTTTTCCTCCGCGAAGCCGCAAGGTACTAATAGTCTAACAGCTGCGCCTGATGTGCAAGGACGTTTGTTGGATGTCCCTCAAGTGCACGCTCCCAAAACAGTTCAGGCGCTTCCCGATTCGAAACTGGCAACGCAATTCTGGCCTTGGAGTGCACCTCGCGCGTGTTGCCCGATGGCGCCTTCAATCCTTTCAATTCCTTCGGTACCAATCTCTTACGCCTGGCCGAGGTCAGGAGCTCCGGTGCAGGAATGGGCGGCCGTTGGCTGGCAGCCGGCTTGCACCTGTGCTGGTGCGTATGGATACCAAGCACAGAAATCAGGCCGCTACCTGGTTGCAGGTGGCAACCATCCTGCTGGCAATCGGGTTTACGCGAGTTGCCATGGCGGGAAATCCTTCGCGGCTAGACCCCGCGGCCCTGTTGACCCATCCTGACGCACACGAAGTCCTCGTCGAACCTGGGAAGGAAATAGGCGGCATCGACATCGAAGCTTTGCCGGTGAGTGACGCGCACCCGGTCGTATCGCAGGCGGGCGTGGCCGAGAAGGCAACTGCGGCGGGCGCGGCCGTGCCGGCCGGATCGGCAGTCACCCTCTTCCTCGCGGGAGAAAATCTAACACCCGGGACGTTCTATGCGGTCAGCAGCGCCGAGGGCGAAGTGACCATCCAGCAGCCGGAGGCGCGCGACTTTACCCGGACCGCAGACGGCAAGTCCGCGGTGCGGGTCAAGATCCGGATCAGCCCATCAGCGGCTCCCGGTCCGCGCAACATCCTGGTGAGCAATGCGTCCGGCGAAGTCTCGGTATTTGTGGGCGGCCTGCTCATTACGGAGGCATTTTAAGTGGCTATGCAGCGCGCAGCGCTCCTCATGCTGCTCACCATTCTGGCAAGCTTGCCCGCGCGAGCTACGACGCTAGTACGCCTGAGCCTAGAGCAACTCAGCCTGGCCTCAAGTCTGGTAGCACGCGGCCGTGTAGTGGACCAGCACAGCCAATGGACCCCGGGTCAGCGGCGAATTGTAACCATCACCCATGTCGCTGTTCGCCGCACGCTGAAGGGCCGCGCCGCGGGCCGCCTTACGATCGAGCAGCCGGGAGGAAGCGTTGACGGCGTTCGTTCCCGGGTGGCAGGCACCGTTTCGTTCGAGCCCGGAGCAGAATACATCCTGTTTCTTGAGCCTGCTCCTTCCAATCCCGCGCATTTCCTGGTAGTGGGCATGGCACAAGGCGCGTTTCCTGTTGTTCCGGCCGTCCATTCCAGCGAATCAGGAAAGGGAATGGTGGAGCACGTAATGCTGCCGCTCGGAACGCTGCTGGCGGGCGGACCGGCGCAGCCGGTGGTGATGCAGGGTGATATGCCGCTGGGCCGCTTCTTAGGCCAAATCGAAAAGGCTCTCCGGCGTCCGGTCGTGGTTCCGCGCGGAACGCAGATTCCCGTCCTCTTGCTGGAAGAATCGGCGCGGGGCCGAATGACAGCTCGCACCGTGGCCGACGTCTACCCGAATCCAGGCCTGGTGATCCCAGCAGGCAGCGTGGTGCGAGGTTACCGGGAAGTCGTATCCGGGAAGGACGAAATTCGGTGGCGGCAAATTGAGATTCGCGGCCGGCGGCTGAACATTTCGGCCACCAGCCTTGGCGACAGGGAGCCGCGCAGCGCGAGCAAGGTTCTCCTGCTGACGATCGGTTGATCCATGACGAATCGGCAAAGGAACAAATTCGTGATGCGGTACGCGACCCAGTTCGGAGGATTCATCCTCGCCATCAGCGCCATGAGCGGCAGCCTGGAGGGTTACACATCGTTCCAAAATCAGGTGAAGGGGACCGCCGTTCCTTCGCGCTGGGCGGGCGCCACCGTAGCCTGGCGGCTGAATCCTGCTAAAGGTCCTAACGTGGACACTACCAGCGGCCACGATCCCATTCCCGTCGCTGCGGCCATCACCAAGGCCTTTCAAACCTGGCAGCAGGCGGCGTTGAACGGTGTCGCGGCCACGCAGCTCAGCGTCACGCGCGGGCCAGACACTGCCGTGACCGATAGCGACATGAACGACTGCACTAACGTGATTTCGTTCGCGCCTTCAGATGCCGTCAGCTTTCCCACGGGCACGGTGGCCATCACCACGGTCTCGACCGCCTACGGTCCGGTGCCCTCCGCCTACGCTTGCCGGTCGCGCACCGGAACCCGTGTCTATCAGACGACGCTGCCTTCGCAGATCGTCGACGCGGATATTATGTTCAATCCGCACGAACAGTTCTCCACTTCCACTCCGGCCTTGCCCGGCCACTTTGACCTGCAGTCCATTGCCACGCACGAAGTCGGCCACCTGCTGGGTCTGGACCATGACGGGATTGCGCACATGATGATGTATCCCTTCGGGGATACCGGAGCCAGCCAGCAGCGCGAACTGGGCACCGACGATGTGCTGGGCATCGCCTTTCTGTATCCGGCCCCGGGTTTCTTCGCCCGCACCGGGACCGTCTCAGGCAAAGTGACTTCGGCTGGGAGCGCCGTGTTTGCCTCCCACCTCGTGCTGGTAGACAAGACCACCGGCGTGGCCGTGATGGATGGACTCTCCGCTCCGGACGGCAGCTATCGCTTGGTCGGCGTGCCCCCAGGCAGGTATAAGGTGCTGGCTCTCCCGCTAGCCGGCGCTTATAGCTTGCAGGATTTTGGTGGCTGGGCCTGCGGGTTTGCACAGGATGCCGCACCGTGCTGCGACCCTAACGCCGATACCCAGTGCCACGGGAAGGTATCACCCGTCCTCACCAGTTATAACGCAACATTCTACTGAGGGCTTTGTCCCGCCCTGTGCCAGCGAGGCCCCGCCCCCTGCTGCGGCTTAAGTTCTCCCCCTGTTTACCGATAAATAACAGTAGCTGGAAATGAATAGGGCACTTTCCTCCAGGCTTCGAGCCTGGAGCCGCCCCTTTTTCGCTTGCGCCGACGGTTAGTTTTCCGGCTTTTGCCCGCCTGCGTCCTGCCTGGACGCACGCATCATCTCTGCGTCTTTTGACGCGCGGGAGAGGCACTATGAAGAGAAGAAAGGCCAACTTCGCAGCGCCCATCATCCTGCTTCTAATGCTGACCGGCTACACGGCTTCCAGCTTTCGTATTCGAGCCCAGCAGCCGTCTGGAAACGCTCGCGTCCTCCTGGACGACCATCACGATACATCCCCGCCGTTGCGAGAGCTGGTGCGAGGCGTGAAATCCGCCCGGCCGGCCGAACAAATCGAGATTCCCGACGACTTGATACCGCAGAACCTGGCCGAGAAGACCTATGTCGAGCCCGACCCAGCCGCCCAAACGCTGATCGGCCCACCGCTGCAGGCAGCGGTGGGCTTACACTTTGACGGCCAGGAAGACGACGGCTTCATACCGCCCGATAGCAACGGCGCGCCCGGAACCACTCAATTCGTCGAGACGGTGAACACCAACTTCAGCGTGTACGATAAGACAAACGGTCAGCTCTTACTGGGCCCGTATCCCATCAACAGCACGCTCTTCAAGGGCTTCAGCGGTGAGTGCGAAAGCGGCCCCAGCTTCAGTGATCCTACCGTTCGCTACGACCGGGCGGCCGCGCGATGGGTGATCGAGCAATTCGCGGCTTACATCGGGTTCAATCCTCCCTACTTCCAGTGCATTGCGGTTTCGGTGGGCCCCGATGCCACGGGCTCTTATCATCGCTACGCGATACCCTTCGGCAACGACCTGCCGGATTATCCCAAGCTGGGCGTTTGGCCCGACGCCTACTACCTGTCCGCTGACCTGTTCCAAGACTTCGGGTATTACATCGGGGTGGGAGCGTGCGCCCTCGAACGCGCGGCGATGCTGCAGGGCCGAACCGCCAAAGTGATCTGCCTGCAGACGCCGGGCACCGTCTTTCAGCTGTTGCCTTCCGATTTGGACGGGAGCGCGCCACCGCCGGCAGGAAGTCCCAATTACTATGTGGGGAACCTGCTCGCCAGTACCAACTCGATTGATGTCTACCGCTTTCACGTAGATTTCCTGAACCCCGCCCGCTCGGCGCTTACCGGACCGACGCGCATCGCCGTGGCGCCCTATACTCCGGCATGTCCGTTTCACGCGTGCATCCCCCAGCCTGGGACGAGTCAGCAACTGGACTCTCTAGGACAGTTCGCCATGTACCGTCTGGCCTACCGCAACTTTGCCAACCTTCCCTCTCCCGGAAGTGCCAGCTACCAGAGCTTGTTGCTGGCCCACTCCATCCTGACCGAGACGGGCAGCGTGGCCACGCGATGGTACGAATTGCGAGCTTCGGAGAACGGAGACTTCCAGCTCTTCCAACAGGGGACGTTCGCACCCGATTCCAACTTCCGCTGGACCGGCAGCCTAGCCGCCGACAAGGCGGGAAACCTGGCGCTGGGCTATAGCATCTCAAGCCCCGCCCTGTTTCCTTCCATCAAGTTCACCGGCCGCACCCTGAGTGATCCGCCTGGCGTCATGGAGAGTGAAGGCACGATCGAGCTGGGCTCGGGATCGCAAGAAGGCGGAAGCCACGCCAACCGCTGGGGCGACTACAGCAGCATGGCCGTCGACCCTGTGGACGACTGCACCTTCTGGTTCACCTCAGAGTATCTGGCCACCGCCGGGACCCACTGGAAGACGCATATCGCTTCCCTCAAGTTTCCCGGCTGCCGCTAGGTCGCAGCCGCCTGGTGAGCTGCTGGCTCCTCCACCGTAGACCGCCCGAACCGCCGAGCAGAATCTGCCGATGATTCGAATCGCCCAACGCCAATCTTCTTTGGTTCAGACCCTCCCCTATTCCTCCGGAGGCTTGAAGCGGGAGAGGATGCACTCCCGCACGCGGGCGGAAAGCGCGGGCACGTCTTCCGGTGTCAGATCCGTTGTGGGGATCGGTTGGTGGATGATCATCTCGACCTGGCCCGGCCGGACATGATAGGTGTCCGGCCGGTGAACATAGCGCGTGCCGTTCAAGGTGATGGGCACCACCGGAACCCCAGCCCGGATCGCCAGGTAGAAGCTGCCCGGTTTAAAGGGAAGCATCTGGCCAGTGCGGCTTCGCGTTCCCTCGGGAAACAAGACCACTGGGCTGCCCGCCTTGATCTTCGCCGCTGCCTCTTCAAAGCTTCGCATCGCCTCGTGGGGCCGGTTTCGGTCGACGGCGATGTGTCCAGAGCGGCGCAGATGCCAGCCGAGAAAAGGCAGAGCGAAGAGCTCGCGCTTAGCCAGGAAGCGAAACTGCACCGGCAGGTGCACAAACAGAATGGGGATATCCATGGCGCTGGGATGGTTCACGCAGAAGATGGCTGTCTGCTGCGGGTCAATATGTTCGAGGCCTTCCACGCGCACCCGAACCCCGCTCGTCTTTAAGATCAGCCACGACCAGATGCGAGCCCAAGTGTGCTGCCAGCGCCCTCGCGAATCGAACACGGAGCCCGCGAGCGAAAAGGTGCCACAGACAGCGGTATAGAGGAAGATCAGGGGATCGGTAAAGACTACCGAGCGGAGATAACTGAGGAAGAATCGAAACCGGGATTCTCTCTTCTGTCCTGAGTTGAAACCTCTGCCTGCCGCTGCACGCTCCTGGAGCGCCTCCGTCGTGCGGTCCATGGCTCAGTGTCCCAAGGCTTGCTTGATCGCACCCACCAGGAAGAGCGAACCGGCGGCCAGAACGGCGTCGTCGGGCGATGAGGCGCGGCAAGCCGCTTCCAGCGCCCGCACCGGATCGGGTTCCACTACCACATTCGGCGGGCGGAACCGCGCTGCCGCCAAAACCTCCTCCGGGCTGGCGGCGCGCGTCTGCGCGGTGCGCGTCAGGTAGACCGTTTCGGCGAGCGGAAACAAGATCTCACTGATCTCGTCAATCGCCTTATCCCGCATGGAAGCATAAAGCAGGCGCAGCCGCTTGCCCCGAAGTTGCTCGCGCACGAACGCCGCGATCTCGCGGGCGGCGGCAGGGTTGTGCGCACCGTCGAGTAGTACCAGGGGGCGCTCCCTCACAAGCTCGAGGCGGCCCGGCCAGCGCGCGCGGCGTAAGCCTTCCCGAATCGCCTGGGGCGAAATACGGAACCCGTCCCGGGCAAGCTGCCAGGCGGCGGTGACCGCCGCGGCGGCGTTCTTCACCTGAAAGCGCCCGCGCAGCGGCGACTCCAGGCTCAGGAAACGGTCGCCGTTCAGCGAGAGGTCAAACAGGCAACGGCTTGCGCGTTCACGCACGTTCGAGATCTGCACAAAGCGGCCCAACTCCAGCAAGGGCGCTCCGAACTCCGCGCTCCGCTGGCGGATGACCTGGGCCGCG
The DNA here is from genome assembly GCA_902812465.1 of Acidobacteriota bacterium. Classification (GTDB taxonomy): domain Bacteria; phylum Acidobacteriota; class Terriglobia; order UBA7540; family UBA7540; genus CADDZE01. The sequence goes on from CADDZE010000056.1 coordinate 17,620, forward strand.
TCGGGCTTGTCGGCGCCGGAAATCACCGGATGGGGGCCGCGAATCACGCCCGCCTTCTCCTTGGCGATGGCGGCGTGCGTGCTCCCCAGATACGCGATGTGATCGAGTTCTACATTGGTGATGACGGCGACGCGCGGCTCGGTAATGTTAGTGGCATCCAGCCGGCCACCCATGCCCACCTCGAGGACGACAAATTCCACTTCCGCGCGAGCGAAATGGAGAAAGGCGGTAGCCGTGAGGTGTTCAAAAAAACTCGGCCGTTGTGCCAGCCGCCCAGCCCCGATCAGCCTTTCGACCGCCCGGCACACCTGGGTGAAGGCAGAAGCAAAATCCTCGTCGGCGATCTCGCTTCCATTCACCTGGATCCGTTCATTGACGCGGATGAGGTGGGGCGACGTGTACAATCCTGTGCGATAGCCAGCGCACTCGAGGATGCTGGCCAGAATCGCCGAGGTAGAACCCTTACCGTTGGTACCGGCGACGATGGCCGTGGGATAGCGCCGCTCAGGATTCCCCAGGGCTTCCGTCATCAAGCGGATGGTCTCGAGATCGAATTTCACACCTCGCAGCTCTTGCCCCAACGCGGCGAGGTAGGTGAGGCATTCAGCGTAGTTCATTGGCGTATAGGATGCCCGATGGCGGGTCGCCCGCCCCTTACGAATCCCATGCTCCGAGCAGGTTTAGGGTCCGGGCGAGGTAAGCTTTCAATTCTTTGCGAGGAACAATCGCATCCAGCATGCCGTGCGCCAGCAGAAATTCAGCGCGCTGAAACCCCTCGGGCAACTTCTGCCGGATGGTCTGCTCGATTACTCGCGGCCCGGCAAACCCGATCAAGGCGCCGGGTTCGGCAATATTCAGATCGCCGAGCATGGCGAAGCTAGCGCTGACGCCGCCCGTGGTCGGATCACTCAGCACCGAGATGTACGGCCTCTGCGCCTCGTCTAGGCGCGCCAGACCAGCGCTGATCTTGGCCATCTGCATCAGGCTGATGGCGCCTTCCATCATCCGGGCGCCACCTGAGCACGAAACAATCACCAAGGGGTGGCGCTGGGCGAGGCAGCGGTCGATGGCGCGGGCAATCTTCTCCCCCACCACCGCCCCCATGCTTCCGCCAATGAAGTCGAATTCCATCGCGCAGATGATGGCAGGCTTTCCCGCCAACAGCCCTTCACCCGTGATGAGCGCATCCTTCAACCCGGTGGCCTTCTCCGCCCTCCGCAGGCGGTCGCGGTAACTCTTCGTGTCCCGAAATTGCAGCGGATCGGATGAGGCGAGGTGCGCATCGTGTTCCACGTAGCGGCCGTGGTCAAACAGCATCTCCAGGCGGGCTCGGGCGCTCATCTTGAAGTGGTGACCGCAACGCGGGCAGCAGAGGAGATTAGCCTCCAGGTCCTTCTTCCAGAGAATCCTCCGGCAGGCCCCGCACTTTACCCAGAGGCCCTCGGTTTGGACGCGCTTCTCCTTCGGCGGCTCGAGCGGTTGCTTGTTCTTATGGAACCAAGCCATGTCAGTAATCCACGCCACGCTGCGCGAGAATGCCCCGCTGATACGGGTGTTTAACCTCGCGCATCTCCGTCACCAGGTCGGCCATTTCCACCAGAGAGGGGTGGGCATTGCGGCCCGTCAGAATTACGTGGGTCATCTCGGGTTTGCACTTCAGCGCTTCCACGACCTTCTCCGCGGCCAGCATCTTATAGCTGATGGCGTAGTTTATTTCGTCGAAAATCACGAGGCCATAGTCGCCCGTCATCATGCTGCGGCGCCCGAACTCCCACGCCTCTTCCACCAGCCGGACGTCCTCCGGGTCCGGCTTCTCTGCCCCAATCTTTACAAACCCCCGGCCCATCGGGCGGATCTCGATGTGTTCCGGCCCCAGCATCTGGGCTGTGTCGAGTTCGCCGTAATGCCACGACCCCTTGATGAACTGGACCATCAGCACCTTGAGCCCCTGACCAATGGCCCGGAAGGCAGTCCCCAAGGCCGCGGTTGTCTTACCTTTTCCCGGCCCGGTATAAATCATCACCAAACCCTTCTTGGCACCCTCCAAGCTCACCTCGGACGCTGAGGCTGGCGCTGCAACATGCGAGCGGCAACCGCCTATAATTCGGGAATCTCTACCCTTTTGGCCGTCTTCCACAACCGCTCGAGGTCGTAAAACTGCCTGGCGCGCAGCGAAAAGATGTGAACGACGAAGCTCAAATAGTCAACCAGGATCCATTCCGCCTGTGAATACCCCTCCACGTGCGCCGGAAGGACGCCGGACTTCTCCAGCTGCTCCACGATCGCGTCGCATATCGCCTGCGAATGGCGCGTCGAGGTTCCAGAACAGATCAAGAAGAAGTCGGTGAAGGACGAAACGCCTTGCAGGTCCAGGACACTCAAATCCACAGCCTTGCGATCCTGTGCGGCCTGGACCGCCTCCCCAAGGCGCGGACTCATCATAAGGCCGTCCCAACCCGAGCGGGATGATAAAGGCCTTCCTTCCAAATGTATTCTTCCACAAGCGGCGGGACAAGGCCAGCCACCGGACGTCCTCGGGCGACAGCCTCGCGGATCTCCCGGGAAGCCACGGCGACCTCAAGGCCTGCCATGACAAACAAGTTAGTCCGCTTCAGCGCAATCTTGTTTCGGGCATTCTGCGTTCGACTGAGCAGGTCCGGCGGCACCACCTGACGGATTTCCTCGGTGCCGAAGCCGGGGCGCGAAACGACAATGAAATCGGTGAGCGCCAGGAGCCGGCGGTAATCCTTCCAGTGCGGCAAATCGAGAAACGCATCGAACCCAATCAGAAAGTAGAGGTGGTCGCCAGGTGCCAGCAGCCGCTGAGCTGCCCGGACGGTATCGACGGAATAGTGCGGACGGCCGTCGGCGCGGGGAGCCTCGAGCAGCGATGGCACAAAGCGAGGCTCACCTTGGCAGGCCAGCGCCACCATGGCAAAGCGGTGGTAGAAACTCGTCAAGCGGTGCCGCTGCTTGTGGGGCGGGGTACCCGAAGGCACGAACAAGACCTTCCGCAGGCGAAACCGGCGTGCCGCAGCACGGGCGGCCTGCAAGTGGCCGGTATGGATGGGATCAAAGGTACCGCCAAACAGGGCGATGTTCACAAGATTCGGTGTCTTCCTGCGGTGACGCGGAACAACGACGTTCTAGAACGGCACGTCTTCGTCGGTGATCTCGCTAGGAGGTGGGACTTCAGAAATCTCCTCGGGCTGGGGCACGTCCTCCGCCATTGACCGCGTGGGCACAGCACCCGCCGACGCGCTCGCTGCGTAGCGCTCCGAGTCGGCCTTCGAGCCCAGCATCCTCATGTCGCGTGCGACGATTTCATAGGCAGTGCGCTTGTTCCCCGCCTGATCCTCCCACTGGCGGCTGCGGATGCTGCCCTCAACATAGACCTGCTTGCCTTTCGTTAAGTATTGGCCGCAGATTTCCGCCAGCTTGTTCCAGGCCACGATGGTATGCCACTCAGTGCGGCGTTGCTGCTCGCCGGCGCGGTCTTTGAAGACCTCGTCCGTCGCCAGGGTGAACTTGGCAACGGGAGCACCGCTGGGGGTGTACTTAACCTCTGGATCCTTGCCCAAGCGGCCGATCAGGATGACCTTGTTGACCGATCCCGACATGTTCACCCCCCACTCCGCTCGCTGGCCGCTCCATGACGCCAACCAGGAGGTGGCGGCCGGCCCTCGGCTCCCTATTCGCTGCGCCGTCGCGCCGGAGCACTGAGCTGCCTCAGACGCCCGCGTGCCAGGTTCGCTTCGTCCGAATCGGGAAAACGCTGGATGAGCGAGCGCAATTCCTTAATCCCCGCCTGCTTCTGGCCCAACGCCAGCAGAGCGTAGCCCTTCTTCAACTGGGCGGCGGGCAGCTTGTTGCCCTTGGGATAGCGCTCGATGCAAGTGTTATAGGCTTCAATCGCCTGCTCGTAGCGCTTCTGATTGTAGTAGCAGTCGCCAATGTAAAATTGGGCGTTCGAGGCGTAGTCCGAATCGGGATAATTTTGCAGAAACTCCTCGAAGGCCTGGATCGCGAGGTCGTACTGCCCGCCATTGTAGTAGCTTAGACCCGACTGATAAAGGGTGGTGGGATCCGGCACCACCCGGTTTCCATTCCCCCCTCTTCCAGCCTGGCCGGTATTCGAGGCCGCAGGCTGCCCGGACGAGTTGAGGGTCTGCAGGATGTTCTGCGTCTGGCTCACTTGGTCGCTGAGCTTGGCCAGACGCGCCTTCGTCTCGTCCAGGCTGGCCGACAGTTCCTGAATTTGCGTGGTGACGCCGTCGAGCCGGTTCGCGGTCGTGGCGAGATTCTGCTGATTCGTCCTTTGTAGCTCGGCGATGGCAGCCTTCATCGAGTTGACGTTGTCGTTGGCTTGCTCGACAAGGGTCTTCAGGATGGCAGTCTGCGTATCGACGGTCTTCTGCAGGTCCTTCACCTGCTGCTGCAGGTCGTCGAGCTGCTGCATCATGCGAATCGTTTCCTTACTGGCGCCAAAGGCCTGGCCGATGCTCGCAAGGGCGAGCATCCCAGCCATCCAAACCCGAGTCATTAGCCTCTTCAAGGTCTTACCCTCGTTCTGCTGAAATCAACGCCAGTGTAACCCCCTCCCTTGGCGGGGGTCAACTCGCGCCGCGGCTTGGCGGGCTGTCCATTTCCACGTGGGCATCACACGGTGCGAGAAACCTCCGGCCCTGTGTTTTCAACAACATTTCCGGTTCGTTTGGTCAAAACAACTTGTTTTTGGCCACCGCTCCCACCCCGGATGATGGAGGGTGGAAAGGGTATATGTTCGCAACAATCCTCACATTGAGCACAACCGATACAAACAGTGGAGGGAAAGACCGAAAGGCGGGAAAAAGCCTAGTTTAGCTGCGCGGTCACCCGTTATCTTCTGCCGGCCGCGGACCGCCCCACGCCCCCTGATCGCCCGCGCCTGGGCGGATCAGCGGGTCAGTCCGCCTGGCGTTTCCAGGGCTGCGATAAATATTTGGGTGAAATACCAAGTTCCATCTGGGGCGCGGACAATGCCCACACCCGTATGATCGTAGTCGCAGCCCAAAATTGCCGCTCGATGCTCAAGACTCATCATCCAGTGCCTCACCGCCCGCGCGACGGGGTCGCGGTGGCCACAGTCACGGCGGATATTTTCGGAGCTGGCGGTGACATGGATCCCTGCATGCGACAAGCGTTCAGGCATTGAACCTTCTTCCGGGTCGTCGTGGGAAAAATAGTGCAGTTCGACCATGCGGCAACTGTGCTCGCGGGCAACGTGCGCCACCGCCTCACTCCACCGTAGGCGGTGCAAGCCCCATCTGGCACGCTCGGCGTTGACCGCCGCAAACACACGCTGCTCCATGGCCCGCTCCTCCGGTGAGCCAGCCGCTTCGCACTCTGCTAGCGCGGAGCCCCCAACTGCCGGTTCAGGAGATGGCTGCCCCGGGCGACCGGACGCTGAAGGAACCCAGAGCAGAAGGCAAAAGATCGCCACGCAGGATTGGAAGTTCACCTCCCCTTGCCACCCCCTCACTGCCCGTCCCTCCCACCGTCCCATGG
>CADDZE010000057.1 GCA_902812465.1 Acidobacteriota bacterium
CTGGGAGGTGGAGGCCGGTGAAGAGGGAGGATTCGCTCGATGGCAACCCGAGCTGCGGCGACGGTGGTCCGGCGGCGCCATCGGGTGGTGTGGGCGGCGCTGGGGCTGGCGTTCGCCAGCTTTGCCGACGGCGGCAAAAAGCGGCGGACGCCTCCGGAGCCGCCGGATCTGCTGGCGCGCCAAGCTGAGGAGACCTTGGGGAGAATGCAGGAAGTCGTTGCGGTGAATAAAGCTGCGCACTAAGACCCCGGAAAATGGCCGAGGAGTCCCCTCACGGGCCGGCCCCTTTTCCGCTTTCCGGCCCTCCATCGCTTATCTCTGAGACCGCTTGCTGCGTGATGTGTTGCAACTTCGGAAAGAGCTGCTCTACCTGGGCACGAGTCGCTGCCAGACTTCCCGAGCAATCAATCACGTAGTCGGCGCGCCGCCGCTTTTCCTCTGCGGGCCATTGCGCATCGACGCGGCGCTGCGCCTCTTCACGACTCAAGCCTGCCTTGGCGACCAGTCGCTCCACCTGCTGCTCCGGCCGGCACCAGGTGACTATCACTTTGGCGAAGCGCGAGGCCACACCGGCTTCGTAAATCAATGCCGCCTCCGCGGCGATCACTGCCGCAGGGTGCTTCCGCCGCCAGGCGGCCGCCATTTCCTCCTGCCGGGTGAGGATGCGCGGATGCAGGATGGCGTTGAGTTGGCGCCTCTTCTCGTCATCGGCGAACACGATGGAGCCGAGTCGTCGGCGGTCGATTTCCCCGCGAATGTCGAGGATCCCCTCGCCGAAGGCTTGAAGGATCTCCTCATAAGCTGGCTGTCCGCGGGCCATAAGCTCATGGCCGAGGGCATCAGCGTCCATTACCAAGGCGCCGAGATCGCGCAGCATGCCTGCCACCGTACTCTTGCCGGAGGCAATGCCGCCGGTAAGTCCGAAGATAGCCAGGGAGCGCACGGTCGCGGGTGCCGAATTCGGAGCCCGACCTCCCACCGTCATTCTCTAGGCAGCCCTTCAGGCTTCATCCGCCGCCCCGCGGCCCGCACGGTGTTGACCATGAGCATGGCGATGGTAAGGGGGCCCACGCCGCCCGGCACAGGTGTGTAAGCGCCCGCGCACTGGCGCACCTCTTCGGGCTGCACATCGCCCACCAGCACTGATCCCCTCGTCTCGAGTTGCCGCAGGGCCTCCGCGGGGTCGTGAAACACCCGCCGAACCTCTTCCGGGCTGGACAGCCGGTTGATCCCCACGTCGATCACCGTTGCCCCAGGCTTGATAAATTCCGCGGTAATGAACGCGGGACGGCCCATGGCTGCCACCAGGATGTCCCCTTCGCGCGCCACCCCCGCTAGATCGCGCGTGCGCGAGTGGCAGATGGTGACCGTTGCGTGCTGGTGGAGCAGTAGCATCGCCACCGGCTTGCCCACAATGTCGCTGCGCCCCACCACCACAGCTCGCGCGTCCGCGATCGGGATGCCTTCGCGGCGCAGAATTTCGAGAATGCCGGCGGGCGTGCAGGGCACGAGCCCCGGCTGGCCGCTCACCAATCTCCCCACGTTGACCGGGTGAAACCCGTCCACGTCCTTGGCCGGGTCGACGGCCTCCAGCACCCGCTTGCTATCCACCTGGGGCGGCAGCGGAAGCTGGATGAGGATGCCATCGATGTCGTTCCTCTGGTTCAGCTGCTGGACTAGGGCCAAGAGCTGCGCGGTCGTGGTTTCCGCCGGCCACTCGATCTTCTCGCTGTAAAGGCCCAGGGACTCGCACGCCTTCACCTTGCTGCGAACGTAAATCTGCGACGCAGGGTTCTCCCCCACTAGCACCGCGGCCAAGCCGGGGACGATGCCCGCTGCTTTCAGCTGAGCGATCTCGGTGGCCAGTTCTGCCAGGATCTGGTCGCGGATGCGGTTCCCATCGAGAGCGCGCGCGCGGTGTGCCGGCATCATGGGTCAGGAGTTTAGCATACCGGACGAGCAGCGCAGCCCGGCCTAGCATCGGCGGTTCCTCATTTCCTACTGGCTTGGCGTGTTTCCTCTGATGGCCACCGAGCCGAAGACCCCGGCTGGCCACCTGGAACGCGGCAGGAACACTGGGCCGGCGCGCGACCCGGGCGCTACTGATGGGTCGTTCTGGACTAGAAGCGTGGATTGCGCTCCCGAAGTTGTTTCGGTAATAATTCCAGCGTGCCAGCAAAAACCGAATTCCCGAGTGGCCGTTTGGCTCCATTCTGGTTGACCCACCCTGGCGGTTCTCCAATAAAACCGGCAAAGTAGGGCCAGAGCACCGGCGCTTGCATCGCTACAAACCGATGTCGTTCAAAGAGATCGCTGCTCTGCCGGTCAGCCAGATCGCGTTGCCACAGAGCCATCTGTATCTGTGGTGCCCAAATGCGCTCCTGCCCGAAGCGCTTGACATCAGGAAGGCGTGGGGCTTCACGTACAAGACCAATATCGTTTGGTATAAGGTTCGTAAGGACGGCGGTCCGGACGGTAGAGGCGTGGGCTTTTATTTTCGCAACGTCACCGAGCTTCTCCCTTTGGGATCAAGGGCAGGATTCGAACTCTCACTCCCGGCCGCCGGCAGGTGAATATCTTGATAAGCCGGAAAGAAGAACACTCGAAGAAGCCGGATGCTGTTTATCGCCTGATCGAGCAATGCAGCCCTGGACCGTACTGTGAGCTTTTCGCGAGGCAGCGCGTAGTCGGCTGGACGCAAGGGGGGACCAGATAGATACCTACGAGCCTCCTCCCTACAAGGCCTACAGCGGGTCTAAGAATCGGGATCGTAACATCGCATTCCTATTTCAATCAGAAGAAGCGGACAGCCGCCAGCGCCGCCTCCATTTACCTTTGGAATGAGCTTGTTCCAGTGGGTCGTGGACGGCCCATAGGAAGCGCCCTTCCCCAGCGAGTCGAAAAGCTCCTGTAATTCACTGAGCCGCGTGATTACGACCCCCACCGAAAGCACTCGAAGATCCTTCAGCAGCCGGAAATTGTTCAAATCCCTGTCGTAGAACTCGGTCTTGTTGTTCCACTCGACCTCCAGCCCCACGCCGTTCTTGAAGTTGTCGATCTTGTGTGTCGGGATAGGGATCGGCTTGCCATCCACTGTGATCCGAATATCGAAAGACTTCTCGTGCCATCCTCGCTTGTTAAGGAATCCGTCAAGCGTTGCCGATATTGGCGATCTCCCCTCCGGGTGTCAGAATGTGGCTTTTCCTCAGCCTGAAAGCGCCTAGGCAGTCGATGATGTCCTTAAACTCATGGGAAGTCCCCGGCGAGGATTGCGGACGCGTGTCCGCGTTCCTCGATGCAATACTTTTTACGAATACCGGCTCGAATTACTTCAAGTGCCATGCGGCCAGATATTATCACGGTGTCGAAACAATATCGTGAAGCTTGAACCTGACACGACCAGGTTGCCGAGCTTTCGCGCTGGGCGCTCTCAAATTACTGTGCTGCTGCTCGTTACCGTATTACTGCTCGCAGCACACGGCAAGCACTCCACCAGCTTTCAACAGTGGCAGGCTTCCCTGCGAGCGGAACAACGCCAACAGTGTCGCGGATATTCGGATCTCCTCCGGATTGATACGCAAACGAAGGCTGGTAGCCAGTCTTGCCGTTGGGAACCGTGACCTGCAAACCGAAGGGTTCGTGATGAGGTTGGCTGGCCAGATCGCCAACAGGCCACAAACCACCGGTGACGGCTGGCGTGGCTTCATTGGGCGATAGAAGCAGCATTGGGATCGAACCTGGGTTGCGAAATGCTCATCAAGTCTCATGCGGAGCGGGACGGTCGCCTAGAGCTTACGGCAGCGCAACCACGGCCCATTGTTGAGCAGCCGAGACTTCGCCATATCACCATAAGCTACGCGGAGCGCGATAGCCTCAATTGCCGTCTTTTCAGGCGCACGCTCAGTCGGCTCACAAATGTCTTTAGTCGTCGGAAACAAAATCGGAAAGCTGCTCTGTGGATGTATTTCGCCCACCGGAATTTCGTGCGCGCTCATACGACCCTACGGGTGAGCCCCGCAATGGAGCGAATGTCACGAACCATCCGTGGACAATCGACGAATTCAATGCAGGTGGTTCAAGTTGAAAAGACCCACGACCCGGGCGGAAAGCGGCTTGACAGCGGCACTGAGATTAACTAATGTATGGTTAACTACAGCGTAATAGCGAGGCCTTGCTTATGGCTTACTCCCCTTTGCAACGAAGTCTTCTTCGCCTGGCTGTCTGTTTGGCCCTCGTTCCTCTCGCTTCCCGCGCCCAAGAAGTCCAGGCGCCGGCCCCCTCGGACGAAAACCCGGCCACCCCGACCAGCGTGGCCACGCGCACCCAAACCGAGTGTTCCGGCTTCATTGCCGAGCCCCGCTTGCCTGACACGACGCGGGTCTTCGATGGCGCGGACAACGACCTTTACCAGCCTCTCACCCAATTCACCGTCGGCTCCTACGTCTATTTGCGCGACCGGACAGGCAAGAGCTTTACGGTGGGCTCCAGGTATTCGATCGTCCGCCCCGAGCTCGGCTACCAGCTCTCAGACACCTGGAAGCCGGGCCAATTGGAGGACCGGGTCAAGCCGCGCCTCTCGTGGTATCCGCGGCAGCGGTCGCACATTCGCGCCCTGGGCCAGCCTTACGCCGACGCCGGCGAAGTTAAGGTGATCAAGGTGACCCCCGAAGGTGCGGTGGCCCAGGTGGAATTTTCCTGCGGCCCCATCCACACGGGTGATATCGCGATTCCTTACCAGCCCCGGCCAGCCCCGCCGTTGGTGATGGGAACCGCTCTGGACCGCTTTGCCTCCCCCAATGGGAAGATGCGGGGAACGATTGTGGCGGCGGGTGGCGCTGGCGCGTACTTAGGACAGGGTACTATCGCCTACCTCGATCTGGGTGAGCGCGACGGGGCGCGTCCGGGCCAACGCTATCGCATCTTCGCCGTCTTCCGCGACAAGATGGCACCCCTTCCTCAGCAAGTCCGATCCCGGCCTCCGACTCCCCGCGAGTCGGTGGGCGAACTCGTGATCCTTTCCACCCAGGCGCGATCCGCCGTCGGACTGGTGGTGACCAGCACGCGGGAAATCACCGTGGGCGACGGTGTCGAGCTGGAATGAGTTGAAACCGGTGGGAGCCGGCGTCAACTGGATGAAGAACCTCCGCCTTGGTCAGCTTGAATTTCCCGTTCAGTTGATGATTCGTCCGCAAGGCAGGCTTCTGAGCAGTGCCGTTCCCGGTGTGAGCGCGCGCTTTAGCCGGACTTGTGCATCGCAGGACCCCTGGTTGACTGGAGCCCGTTCCTGACTGCGGTGATTTTCCAAGACAGCCTTACCCGGCGGCGGTTGCCCGCCCTTCCATCTCCCCGAACACATCGGCGGTGAAAGCTTGGACGCGGGCGCCGCGACGCCAGGCATCCGGGGGCAACTCCGCTTTCAAGCAGGTCTCCTCAAGAAAGCGCCGCCGGTCCCATCCCCATTGCGTCGCGACCTGGGGTAGCAGGAGGCCGCGGCGCGGACCCAGGGACACCAGGAGTCCATGGCGGCCGACCTCGATCTTTTCCGGGTCAATATCTTCAAGGTCGGAAAGCACGGAGATCTCAATGTGGATCTCGGGCAGTTCGGAGGCAGCTAAAGGCGGAAAGCGAGGGTCACCGAAAGCGGCGGCCAGAGCACACTCCTGCACCGTCTGATAGAGGGGGCGCGGAGGAGCCAGCTGTCCGATGCAGCCGCGCAACTCCTCGCCCCGGCGCAGGGTTACAAAGGCAGCCGCCTCCTTCCGCACCGCGCCCTCGGGCGGCGTAACCGGAGAGGCGTGGCCCGACGTAAGGCACTCCTCGATGCTTCTTCGCGCCAGTTGCAGGAGGTAACGCCGGTCGTCTTCACTGAGCTGCAGCATCCTTTTTGTCTTGCCCTTCGTTGCCGCGAATCACCACCACGCGGCCGCTGCTGGCCTGCTGCGCACGCGCCTCAAGTTTCCTCAGGTACTGCCAAGTATATTGCGCCGCCGAGGCCAGCGCGAACCACACCACCAGCCAAAGCAGCACTTGGCCCAGCGTGTGGAGGCGCGGATAACGCCCCTCGAGCAGAAGCACGCTGATGGCCGCCACCTGGGACACCATCTTGGTCTTCCCCAATTCCGAAGCCGGCATCGTAAAGCCTTCGGCGGATGCCATCGCCCGCAGCCCCGATATCGCAAACTCGCGGCCTACAATGATCACCACAATCCACGCCGCGATGCGGTGCAGCTCGACCAGGGAAATGAAGGCTGCCGAGGTAAGGAGCTTGTCGGCAATGGGATCGAGTAGAATCCCGGTTCGGCTCACTTGCCCACGCCGCCGCGCCAGATAACCATCCAGCAAGTCGGTGAGTGCCGCCGAGAGAAACACTCCCAGCGCCCAGACGTCCATACTGGGCTCTTTAGTCACCAGCAGGACCACCAGGACAGGCACGAAGAAGATCCGCAGTAGGGTAAGCGAATTGGGGAGGCTCATCGAACCCGTCCCGGCTGCCGTCACGGGACCCGGCTAACCGAACTCGTTCTCGTCAAGGGGCGCTTCCCCATCGGGTGAGGCGCGAGGCTTGGCTGCTATTCCCTCCGCCAATATAGCCAACGAGGTCACCGGTGTCAACGCAGCGGCGGAGATCACGGTCGCCTTGGCGAAAATGCTCACCTGGCCTTCTCTCCCGGCGCCGGGAGGATCTCGGTACAGGCCGCCCGATCATGGCTCGTCACGGTGTCTGGTCGGGCAGATGCACGTGTTCGCTGGCCGCTGCACGATTCGACGTGCGCCAAGGCGTTGACAGCGAGGACGAATAGTTATAGATTAGTAATAATGACCAGAGCTTCGATTGGCCTTGAGTTGGCCAGCTCACACCCTGTCGTACGTCCCCCTTTGGGGGCGTGAGGGTGAGAAAAATTGGGGGTGACGATGAATCCCATTATGTTGTTGAAAATGCATAAGATATTAAATTTGGCCGCGGAGAATCCCATTATGTTATTGAAATAAAGGGCCGATTTGTCTCATCTGTCTCACCTTTCTGTCTCACCTTTTTTGAGATGCCTTGGTTAATCCCACTATCTTATTGAAAATTCGTGTTGAAAATTCGTGGAAGCCCTCTAGAAGTACCAAGTAACTGATAATGCATAGCTTAGCAGATGTAAATGTCTGGGACCTTCTCCCGAATAGCTCGCAGCGTGTGGAACGTTTCGAGGGTGGGAACGGTCTGCCACGTTTCGGAAATTCTCGCCATCTGAAGCTTTGCCCAGCCGACGCACGCCTCCGCCCGGCGCGGACGCCATCCGCCCAGCACCCTGCTGCCTCAGGAAACCTCTTGGACGCCGACTCGACCGTCTCTGCCGCCTGGGCTGGATGAGATGTATCGTTCAATGACGAGCCCGAGGGTTTGAGTTCCTGGTGTGCGCGTTGCGGCTCTTTCCAGGCCTGTGTTAGGTTGGATAGTTTAGACTCTGGAAGGGCTGAGATCTTCCCGGCAAGGTGGATACATGATCATTGCTCACGCTGGCCGTACGCCACGCATCGCCCCGTCGGCGTTTATCGCCGCGAGCGCCGACATCATCGGCGATGTCGAGCTGGGCGAGAACTGTAGCGTCTGGTTCGGAGCCGTGCTGCGCGGCGACATCGAACCTATTCGCGTGGGCGCCAACAGCAACGTTCAGGACGGGTGCGTAGTGCACACCATGCTCGGCTCGCCTACCACAGTCGGGAACTGGGTGACCGTGGGTCATCGGGCCGTCCTGCACGGCTGCACGGTTGAGGACCATTGCCTGATTGGCATCGGCGCCATTCTTTTGAACAACGTGCGGGTGGGTGAGGGCTCCATTATCGCCGCCGGAGCTCTGGTGGTGGAGAATACGGTGATTGCTCCGAAGAGCCTTTACATGGGTGTGCCCGCACGTTTCAAGCGTCAGCTCACAGAGGCTGACCGGCTCTTCATCGATGCGCACGCTGCCCACTACCTCGAGTACAAGAAAGTGTACCGGGGTGAAGAGCCGCGGCGGGATCCGCAGGCCGTGAGTGTGGAAGGCTAGCCCTCGCCCCGAATCGCGGCCGCTTGCTTCGACTTCCCGGAAGGGAGCACCGGCCTATGCCCGAAGCGACTAAGATTCGCGCCGTCAAGGGTACTCGCGATCTCTTGCCCCCCGCCACCGGCCTTTGGCAGCGCGTCGAGGATGAGGCAAGGCGCGTCTTCGCCGCCTATCACTTCGGCGAGATTCGTACGCCGGTTCTCGAGCCCGCCGACCTGTTTGCGCGCAGCGTAGGCGCGGATACCGACATTGTGACCAAGGAGATGTACACTTTCGAGGACCGCGACGGCGAGCGCCTGGCGCTGCGGCCGGAGGCGACAGCCTCCGTCGTGCGCGCCTATATCGAGCATGGCCTTTTCAACCAAGGGCGCGTGAACAAGCTCTACTACATCGGCCCCATGTTCCGGCGTGAGCGCCCGCAGAAAGGGCGCTACCGCCAGTTCTACCAGATTGGGGCAGAGGTCCTGGGTTCGGAGGCGCCATCCATTGATGCGGAACTGCTCGAAATGCTCGTGCTGCTGCTGGATCGGCTCGGTTTGCGCGGCTGCCGCCTTTTGCTGAACTCGGTGGGCGATTCGCATTGCCGGCCAGAGTACGTTAAAGTGCTGCGGCGCGCTCTCGAAAATATGCAGGGCCGGCTGTGCGCGGACTGCCAGCGCCGCGCGGCGACCAACCCCCTGCGCGTGCTAGACTGTAAGGTCGAGGCTGACCAGCCTCTTATTGCCAAGTTGCCCTCCATCCTGGATCACCTCTGCCCTGAGTGCCGTGCCCACTTCGAGCGCCTCCAGGCCGAACTCGGCCAGCGAGGTGTGAAGTATGAACTCGCTCCGCGCTTGGTCCGCGGGCTCGACTACTACACCCGCACGGCTTTCGAGATTACCAGCGACGTGCTGGGGGCCCAGAACGCGGTGCTGGGCGGGGGCCGGTATGATGGGCTTTCGGAATTGCTTGGCGGTCCGGCCGCGCCTGGCATTGGCTTCGCTATCGGTTTGGACCGCCTGATCCTTGCGGTGGAGGCAGTCGGCCAACTGAAACCGCAGGAGGGCCTGGCAGTCTATATTGCCTGGTTGGGAGAAGCAGCGCTTCCTCCGGCCATCGAACTTGCTACCGAGCTGCGCCGGGCGGATTGGAGCGTCGAGCTCGATTACGAACCGGCTAAGCTCAAGAAGTCTTTGGGAACCGCGAGCAAGCTCGGCGCGCGGTTCACCGTGATTATTGGCGAAGGTGAACTTGCTTCCGGGCGGTACCAGGTAAAGAACATGGCCACCGGTGAGCAACAGGAAGTACCAGCGGCGAGGGTTGGAGGTTATCTGCAGGAAAGGATCGGCTCGACGTTTTTCGCCCGCGCGGAGATTGGCAGGTAGACGGCCTGGAGCCGAGTGCACCATAACCACGTGACCCTCGGACTGCTCTCGCAAAACGCTTACGGAGCCTGCGCTAGTGCCATTCGATCTACTGGGTGATCGGCAGCGGACGCACACCTGCGGCGAGCTGCGCAAATCGCACGCCGGGGCGCGGGTGTTCCTGGCGGGCTGGGTGGCGCGGCGGCGCGACCTGGGCAACCTGATTTTCATCGACCTGCGGGATCACACGGGCATTACGCAAGTGGTGTGCCGTCCGGAAATGAGCGCGACAGCGCACGCCCGGGCAGAGGAAGTAAGGCCCGAATACGTGCTGGGCGTGGAGGGCGAGGTGGTGCTGCGGGCGCCGGAGACGGTGAACCGGCAGCTGGCCACCGGCGAGGTCGAAGTGGTGGCCCACACGATTCTGCTGCTTAACGAAGCCAAGACCCCACCCTTTCCTATCGAGGACGATTCCAAAACCGCTGAGGAGACGCGCCTGCGCTACCGCTACCTGGATCTGCGGCGCAGCCGGATGCAGCACCATTTGCGGCTTCGTCATCGGGCGGCGTGGGTGGCGCGCCAGCACCTGAGCGCGCACGGGTTCGTCGAAATCGAAACCCCGTTTCTCACCCGCTCCACCCCCGAGGGGGCACGCGACTACCTGGTGCCGAGCCGGCTGCATCCCGGGCACTTTTACGCCCTGCCGCAGTCGCCACAGCTCTTCAAGCAAATCCTGATGATCAGTGGATTCGACCGCTACTTCCAGATTGTGCGCTGCTTTCGCGACGAGGACTTTCGCGCCGACCGCCAGGCCGAGTTTACCCAGGTAGACATCGAGATGGCCTTTCCGCAACGCGAGGTGCTCTTTGACATCATTGAGCGCCTCATGGAACAGCTCTTTGCCCTCATCGGAGCACCAATTGCGCGGCCCTTCCAGCGATTGCCTTACCATGAGGCCATGGAAAAGTACGGATCGGACAAACCGCATCTGGGATTCGGTTTGGAGTGGAAGCGGGTCAGTTTGCCGCCTGAGGCCCAGTTCAAGATTCAGGTAGCGGACCCCATCAAAGCCCTGCGCGTGCCGGGTTGGTCTGAGGCGCCGCGCAGCCAGCTCGACAAGTTGCAGGAGGTGGCCAAGTCGGCGGGAGCCGACTGGTTCGGCTACGCCAGGGTGTTAGCGGGCCAGTTGGAGTCGCCGCTCTCCAAGGTTCTTGGCGACGAGGCCGTCGGCGCCCTCACCAGCGCCGCGGAAGCGGCCCCGGGCGACCTTGTCCTGTTGCTGGGACTGAAAACCGCTTCTTCCGGACCTGCTTTCGGCCTTCCCGTTCACCTGGCGCGGCACCTCGACGAAGCCTCCGGTGAAGTGCGGCTCGAAGTGGCCCGTAGACTCAACCTTATCCGGCCTGGCACATGGAACTTTGCCTGGGTCGTTGACTTTCCGATGTTCGAGTTCAATCAGAAGGAAGGGCGCTACCAGCCTATGCATCATCCCTTCACCTCGCCGCGTGAGGAGGACTTGGACCGCCTGGAGTCCGACACGGCCGGCGTGCGCGCCCGCGCCTATGACCTGGTGCTGAACGGCTCCGAGATCGGCGGCGGGTCGATTCGAATTCATCGGCCGGATATTCAGCACCGCATCTTCAAGATCATCGGGTTAACCGAGGAGAAAGCGCGCGAGCGCTTTGGCTTCTTCCTCGATGCCCTCGAATATGGCGCGCCTCCACATGGCGGCATCGCCCTGGGATGGGACCGCATCATCGCCCTGATGTGCGGCGAAACCAACATTCGCGAAGTGATTGCATTTCCCAAGACGGCGAGTGGCGTGGACCTGATGTGCGACGCGCCTTCCGCCGTCGAACCGGAGCAATTGGAAGAATTGGGGCTGGAAATTCGAAGGCAGTAATCGGCCGCCAGCCGCGCCGCTTCCGACAGGCCGGCGCAGTGACGCCGGGTAGCTAGGGCGCAACTTAGCAACGTCGGGCAAGTGGCGTTTGACCGGTCATTGCCCGATGAATCGATGAGCCGATAGAACGATGTCTGTCATCCACATCCTGCCCGACGCCGTCGCCAACAAGATTGCGGCCGGCGAAGTGGTCGAGCGTCCCGCCTCGGTAGTGAAGGAGCTGGTGGAAAACTCCTTGGACGCGGGGGCCCGGCGCGTCGAAGTGGCGGTCGAGGCAGCTGGCAAGCGCCTGATCCGCATCGAGGACGATGGCTGCGGCATGAGCCACGATGACGCGTTGCTGGCTTTCGAGCGGCACGCCACCAGCAAAATCCGGTCGGCCGAGGACCTGTTTGAAGTGACCACTCTGGGCTTTCGCGGCGAGGCGCTACCCTCAATTGCCGCCGTCTCGCGCGTCGTGCTGGAAACGCGCGATCGCGCCGAGCCGGCCGGCACGCGCGTCGAAATCGCCGGCGGCAAGCTGCACGACGTGAAGGAAATCGCCTGGCCAGGGGGAACACGCATCGAAGTGCGCGATCTGTTCTTCAACACGCCGGCACGCCGCAAGTTCCTGAAGTCAGAGTCCACGGAACTGGGCCATATTGCCACCGTGTGCACCCATTACGCGCTGGCTCACCCCGACAAGAGCTTCCGTTTGGCTTCGCTGAGCAACGAACTCCTGAACGCTGCTCCGGTGGCGGACCTGCGGGCGCGCGTCTACCAGGTGATGGGCGGGCAGACGCTCGACCAGTTGATCGAGATGCGGCCCGTCGAGCGCCGCATCCCTCCGCCAGCGGGCGCTGAACAGGAAGAGCAGACTGCGCCGTCTAGGGTCAGGGTGCACGGGTTGGTTTCGCGTCCCGAAGTGCAGCGGCTCAACCGCAACCACATCTACTTCTTCGTGAACCGCCGTCTGGTGCGCGACCGCCTGCTGCTGCACGCCGTAACCGAAGCCTATCGCAATGTCCTGCCGGCCGGTATGTTTCCCGTGGCACTGCTTTTCCTCGAATTGCCGCCCGCTGAGGTGGACGTGAACGTCCATCCGGCGAAGACCGAAGTCCGCTTCCGGCATTCAGCCTTCGTCCACGAGGTGACGCGCGACGCTATCCGCCAGGCATTGATCGCCTCGAGGCCGGTCGCGGCTTTTCCCCTGGGCAGACGCCACGTCGAGGCCGCGGCGGTCCAGGAAGAAGCTGAAGCCTCCGAGCGCTTAAGCGAAGAGCCGCCAACCTTCGGATCGCCGCAAGCGCCGCGCCCACCAGCGCCAGCCGAGTCTCCCCGCAGGTTCCAACTTACGCCTTCCTCTCCATCTGCTCGGCCTGGGATCTTCCGCTTCGAGGATGGGAGTCCTGTGGGAGGGGCGCTGCACCCGGATCCGCGGATCCCGCCTGGCGAAAGGGCCTGCGGGAAAGCGACCGCTCTCGCTGCCGACCAGGCCGCATTCGCAGAGGCAGCCGGAGTCGAAGCTCGCCCCGGGCGAGACGAGTTTCCCCGCGACCTCCGGGCCCTCGGCCAGGTGCACGATAGCTTCATCGTGGCCACCAACGCCGAGGGACTGTGGATCATTGACCAGCACGTGGCCCACGAGCGCGTGCTTTTCGAGCGCCACCTGCGCCAGCGCCAGGAACACCAGGTCGAAGGCCAGCGCCTGCTGCTGCCCATCGTCACCGAACTGCGCCCGGAGCAGCGAGCCGCCTTCTCGGAAATCGCCGAGGAACTGCAGGCCAACGGCTTCGAAGTGGAGCCTTTGGGCCAGCGGACAGTGGCCATCCAGACGATGCCGGCTGGCGTGCCAGCAGAAGAAGCGGAGCAGCTCCTGGTCGAAATCCTCGATGGCGCGGGGGCAGAGTTGCGTACCCTTTCGCTCGACACACTGCGTCGCAAGATTGGCGCGTCGGTCGCCTGCCACGCGGCCATTAAAATCAACATGCCCCTTGACCAAAGCAAGATGGAGTGGCTGTTGCGCGCCCTCGCCCTCACCCAGTATCCCATGGCCTGTCCTCACGGTCGCCCTATCGTGCTTCGCTACTCACTTAAGGAAATCCAAAAGGCGTTCCAGCGAATTTAAGGCAACCAGTTCTTCCGCCGCGGCGCGCGATCCCGCCGCAACCGTATAATGGTCGCCATGGGTCGGCCCGTCGTCATTGCCATTGACGGCCCCGCGGGCGCGGGCAAGAGCACCGTGGCGCGGAAGGTGGCCGAAAGACTCGGCCTCGCTTACGTCGACAGTGGCGCCACCTACCGTGCGGCAGCGCTGAAGGTCCTCGAAGCGGGTGTCTCGCCCGATGACGCCCAGCGAGTGGCTGCACTGGTGAGCGGAGCACAGATTGAGTGGGTCGCGCCGGCCAGCCCAGGTGTTGCTTGGCGCGTCCGGGTTGACGGACGCGACGTCACCACCAGCATCCGCACGCCCGAGGTCGCTCTGGCGGCCGCTAAGATTTCCCAACTCCCTGCTGTGCGCACGAAGCTGGTGGCCTTGCAGCGCCAGCTAAACGTGGGACCTGGAGTGGTGATGGAAGGCCGCGATATTGGAACGGTCGTCTTCCCGGACGCTGACCTAAAGGTCTTTTTGGACGCCGACCCGCGGGAGCGTGCGCGTCGGCGCCGCGGACAAGATGCCGAAGAGGGCCGCGCCAGCACCTTGGAGGAAATCGCCAGCCAGCTGGAGCGCCGCGATCAGCTTGACGCCGGGCGGGCTATTTCCCCACTCGTGCCGGCGCCCGACGCACACATTATCGATTCAACGCGGCTGAGTCCGGATCAGGTGGTGGAGAAGATCATCGAGTTGGCCCGAGAACGGGCACTTGTGGAAAGGGCAAAGGATAAAACATAGAGGATAGACGTGGACCTTGGGACTTTCGCGCTTCTCTACCTACTCCCGTTGCTCATAGAGGCGAGGAAAGCCGCATTGTTGGGGGTCTTGGAGAGCTTGTCAATGATCAGCTCCATCGTCTCAACCGGCGACAGCGGGTTGAGCACTTTGCGCAGGACCCAAATGCGATTCAGCTCGTCTTTGGGCACCAAGAGTTCTTCCTTGCGGGTACCGGAGCGATTGATATCCATAGCCGGAAAGATGCGCTTATCCACTAGCTTGCGGTCAAGGTTGATCTCCATGTTGCCGGTGCCTTTGAATTCCTCAAAGATCACGTCGTCCATGCGGCTGCCAGTGTCGATCAGCGCGGTAGCGATGATGGTCAGGCTGCCGCCTTCCTCCACGTTGCGGGCGGCGCCGAAGAAGCGCTTCGGACGTTGCAAGGCGTTCGAGTCGACACCGCCGGAGAGGACCTTTCCCGACGGCGGGACGACGGTATTGTAGGCGCGGGCGAGACGGGTAATGGAGTCGAGCAGAATAACCACATCGCGCTTGTGCTCTACCAGACGTTTGGCCTTTTCGATCACCATCTCGGCTACCTGGACGTGCCGCGCCGCGGGCTCGTCAAACGTGGAGCTGATTACCTCACCTTTCACCGTCCGCTGCATATCGGTGACTTCTTCGGGGCGCTCATCGATCAGCAGCACGATCAGGGTGATCTCCGGGTGGTTGATGCTGATGGAATTGGCGATGGTCTGGAGCAGCATCGTCTTCCCGGTGCGCGGCGGGGCCACAATCAGGCCACGCTGGCCCTTCCCGATCGGGGTTAGCAGGTCTAGGACGCGGGCCGAAATATTATCCTTGGTGGTCTCGAGTCGGATGCGCTCCTGCGGATAAAGCGGTGTCAGATTGTCAAAGAAGATCTTGTTGCGCGACTCGTCAGGCGGCTCGAAATTAATGGCCTCCACTTTGATGAGAGCGAAATAGCGTTCACCCTCCTTCGGCGGGCGAATCTGACCAGAAATGGTGTCGCCCGTACGCAGGTCGAACTTGCGGATTTGCGAAGGTGAGACGTAAATGTCATCCGGGCCGGGAAGATAGTTGTAATCAGGAGCCCGTAGGAAGCCGAAGCCGTCCGGCAGGCATTCGAGGACCCCTTCGGAAAAGATGAGGCCGCTCTTTTCGGTTTGCGCCTGCAGGATCTTGAAAATCAGCTCCTGCTTGCGCATGGCGCTTGCGCCCACCACCCCTAGGTCCTTCGCCACCTGGGTCAGGGTGGCGATATTCATATTCTTCAGCTTGGCGATGTCCAGGACCTCGCCTTCCTTGAGCTCAATGATCTTCTCTTCCTGCACTTCATCCTGCTTCTTAGCTGGCATGACATTATCTCGTTTCTTGCGTTCCGTCGCGCGCGGCGAGGCACCTTTGGTGGGTGGCTGGCCGGCCTGAGCTTGGGTATTTTCCTGGGATTCTGGAGGCAAGTTTTGCATAGTCCTAGCTTTTCCTGTTAGAGTTTTCGTGCTCAGGCCACGCGAGCCAGTGGGCTAGAGTGGCTGCACTAAGCAAGTATTCCCTGATTCGCAGTTTATCAATTCCGGGTATCCGGGCACCCCTGGCCCGGAGCGAAGGCGGAAGTAGTAACTTTCACTTTTTTGGATGCGTGCGCCGCGGTTCAGGTTTCCCCTCAGGGTTTTCCCCGGCCCTTCGGCCTGCTGCGAGTCGGCTGTGGCGGTACCGAGCATTCCGTCAACGGGTTCCCGACCCACCAGGATGCTTTCGCTCCGCACGATGGCCCCGCGGGTTCGAAGGATCGGCCCGGTTTGCTGGCACGGCGCTAGTTGGTCAAGGATTCGCGACTGGTTTCGTGCGCAGTGGGCTCGAGCTCTGGCGGCGCGGTCTCGGGCGCCAGGGACTCGCGCCCCTCGAGCTTGCGCTCCAGGGCAATATCCAACACTTCGTCCATCGTGTCCACAAAGCGGATGGCCAGCTCCTGCTGAATATTGGCAGGAACGTCGGCCAGGTCCTTCTCGTTGTCGCGGGGCAGCAGGATGGTGCGGATGCCGGCGCGGTGCGCCGCCATCAGTTTCTCCTTCACGCCGCCAATCGGTAGCACCTTGCCCCGCAGGGTGATCTCCCCCGTCATGGCGATCTGCCGGTTCACGGGAATGCGCACTAAGGCGCTTACCACCGCCGTGGCCAGCGTAATGCCCGCCGAGGGCCCGTCCTTCGGAATCGACCCCTCCGGGACGTGAATATGAATGTCGAGACGGCGGTAGAAGTCCGGGTCGAGGCCCAGGCGGGCGGCCCGGGATCGCACGTAGCTCATGGCCGCCTGGCCCGATTCCTGCATGACGTCCCCCAACTGGCCGGTCAGCGTCAGCTTGCCCTTGCCGTGCATCACCGTCGCTTCGATCTGCAGGATTTGGCCACCCACTTCTGTCCACGCCAGCCCGGTGGCCAGTCCGATTTCGTTCTTCTCCTCCGAGCGCGTGTCGCGGAACTTGACGACGCCGAGGTAGTCCTGGAGGTCTTCGGGCCTCACGGTTACTTGCAAATGCTTGCCCTCTTTCACGACCCGTCGCGCTACCTTGCGGCAGATGTTAGCGATCTCGCGCTCCAGGTTGCGCACGCCCGCTTCACGCGTGTAGCTGCGAATGATCTCCACCAGCGCTTCGTCCGTGAAGGTGACGTTTTCCGGCTTTAGGCCGGCGGCCTCGCGCTGCTTGCGCACTAGGAAGCGCTTGGCAATCTCGACCTTCTCCGGTTCGGTGTATCCGGAGAGCCGGAGGATCTCCATGCGGTCCTGCAGAGGCTGAGGGATGGTGTGGACCACATTAGCCGTGGTGATAAAGAACACCTTGGAGAGGTCGTACTCGACGTCCAGGTAGTGATCCATGAACGTGCTGTTTTGTTCGGGGTCCAGCACCTCCAGCAGCGCCGCCGAGGGGTCGCCGCGGAAGTCCATGCTCATCTTGTCGACTTCGTCGAGCAGAAAGACCGGGTTAATGGTGCCCGCCTTCTTCATCATCTGCAGGATCTGGCCGGGCAAGGCACCGATGTAGGTGCGGCGGTGGCCGCGGATCTCGGCTTCATCCCTGACGCCGCCCAAAGAAAGGCGCACGAACTTGCGGCCGGTGGCGCGTGCGATGGACCGGCCCAGCGACGTCTTGCCGACACCCGGCGGGCCCACGAAACAGAGGATGGAGCCCTTCGGCGTTTTCACCAATTGCCGCACGGCGAGGAACTCGAGGATGCGCTCCTTAATCTTTTCCAGCCCGTAGTGATCCTCTTCTAAAATCTGTTCGGCGCGGCGGATGTCGCGAATCTCCCGCGACTTTTGCTTCCAGGGCACCGCGAGCAACCAGTCCAGGTAATTGCGTGAGACGGTGGACTCGGCGGACATGGGCGGCATCATCTCCAGCCGCTTCAACTCCGCCAGGGCCTTCTCGCGGGCATCTTTGGTCATGCCGGAGGCTTCGATCTTCTTCTTGAGTTCGTCGATTTCACTCTTTTCGTTGCGGCCCAGCTCCTTCTGAATGGCCTTGATCTTTTCATTCAGATAGTATTCGCGCTGGGCGCGCTCCATCTGGCGCTTCACCCGGCCCTGGATGGTACGGTCGACGTTCAGCTTCTCGATTTCGATGTCCAGGACGTCGGCGAGGCGGGTGAGGCGGTCAACCGGATCGAAAATTTCCAGCAGCTCCTGCTTCTCCTCGATGCTGACGTTGAGGTTGGCAGCCACTGTGTCGGTAAACTTGCCGATCTCGTCCACCTTCACGGCGGCGATCATGGTTTCGTAGTTTAGGCTCTGCGACAGCTTCACGTACTGCTCGAAGAGGGAAATGATGCGCTGCTGGAGCTGCTCGAGGCTGGGCGTAGAAACCACGCGGTAAGTCACCGTCTTGACGGTGACCCGGAAATACCCCTCTTCGTTGCTCACCCGCAGAATCTTGCCGCGTTCCAGGCCCTCCACCAGCACCTTGATGTTGCCGTCCGGCAGCTTCACGCTCTGCACGATGCTGGCGATTGTTCCCACCTGGTAGATTTCATTCGGTTTAGGGTCATCGACGGAGGCGTCGTGTTGGGTGGCAAGAAAGATCTTCTTGTCGCCGGCCAGAGCCTCCTCCAGCGCCGCGATCGAGCTCTCGCGCCCCACAACGAAGGGCGTCATCATGTAGGGAAAGATCACCAGATCGCGCACCGGCATCATGGGCAGGGTGCGCGTCTCGGACTTTTCACGGCCGGAGAAGATGGATGAGCTCATTGACTAACCCGTTTTGAAACCGAACTCTAGCTTCAGCCTTTCAGCCCGCCTTCTCCAGCAGGGCGGCGCTGAAGCTGATCTCTCGCGATCGCACCATCTCTTCGGTGACTACAAACTCCCGCAGCTTGCGCTGTCCTGGCAGGTGGTACATCAGGTCGAGCATCAGGTCTTCCATAATCATACGAAGCCCGCGCGCTCCCACCTTGCGCTCTAACGCTTGCTGGGCAACGGCCCGCAGCGCCCCATCCGTGAAGCGCAGCTTGACGTTCTCGTATTCGAAGAGCCGCTGGTACTGGCGGGTCAAGGCGTTCTTGGGCTCGGTGAGGATGCGCACCAGCGCCTCCTCATCGAGGTCGTTGAGCACGCTCACCACCGGCAGCCGCCCCACGAACTCGGGGATTAAGCCGTACCGAATTAGATCTATCGGCTGAACCTGCTCGAGGATTTCGATATTTCGCTTCGAGCCGCCAACCGGCTCGGCCTGCGGGTCAGTGTGAAAGCCCACGCTACGACGCCCCACCCGCCGTTCGATGATGCGCTCCAGGCCGACAAACGCGCCCCCACAGATGAACAAGATATTTGTGGTATCCACGGGCGTAAATTCTTGGTGGGGATGCTTGCGGCCGCCCTGAGGAGGCACGTTGGCAATGGTACCCTCGAGGATCTTCAGCAGGGCTTGCTGCACCCCCTCGCCTGACACGTCGCGGGTGATGGACGGATTCTCGTCCTTTTTAGAGATCTTGTCGATCTCGTCAATGTAAATAATCCCCTGCTGGGCGGCCTGCACGTCGCCATTGGCGTTCTGCAGCAGCTTCAAAATGATGTTTTCCACGTCTTCGCCGACGTAACCAGCTTCGGTCAGCGTCGTGGCATCGACCAGGGCGAACGGTACCTCGAGAAGGCGCGCCAGGGTCTGGGCCAGCAGAGTCTTGCCAGTGCCGGTAGGCCCGATGAGCAGAATATTGGACTTGGCCAGTTCCACGTCGCTACGCTGGCGGCTCAGCAGGATGCGCTTGTAGTGGTTGTAGACGGCCACCGCCAGCTTCTTTTTGGTCTTTTCCTGCCCCACCACGTATTGCTCGAGGAACGCCTTCACATCTGCCGGACGGGGCAGTTTGCCCTGCGCCGTACCCAACCGGTCACCTGACTCATCCTCGAGGATGGTGTTGCAAACGGCCACGCACTCGTCGCAAATGTAGGCCCGCGGCCGGTCGTCGGGCGAGGAGATCAGCTTGCGCACGGAATCCTGGCTCTTGTGACAAAATGAGCAGCGCAGCGTCTCGTCGTTGATTACTCGGCCCTTCACGCCATCCTCTCGCTGTAGCTGGGCTGGGGCTGGCCCTTAGACCTGGCCCTGTTTCCGGGTGCTCCTCATGGGCAATCGCTTCCCGGCGCCGTCGGCAAATCCGTGATGTTAAGAGCGTGCATCGGCTGGCGACCCCGGCCGCCGCCCCCTACCGATGCTTGACGATGATTTCGTCCACCATCCCATACTCGCGCGCCTGCTGGGCGTTCATCCAGAAGTCGCGTTCCACGTCGTGTTCAATCTTCTCGATCGGCTGCCCAGTATGCTTTGCCAGGATCTCGTTGATATTGGTGCGCAGTCGCAGGATCTCCCGGGCGTGGATGTCGATGTCGGTGGCCTGACCGGACACACCTCCGATCCACGGCTGATGGATCAAAATGCGGGCGTTGGGCAGGCAGGAGCGCTTGCCAGGAGTGCCAGCCGCCAACAGCAGGGCAGCGATGCTGGCCGCCATGCCGATGCAGGTGGTGGCAACGTCGGGCCGGATGAACTGCATGGTGTCGTAAATGGCCATGCCGGCGGAGACGCTGCCGCCCGGCGAGTTGATGTACAGCTGCACGTCCTTCTCCGGATCTTCCGCCTCCAGGAAAAGGAGCTGCGCCGTGACCAGGTTGGCGACGTTGTCGTCGATCGGCGTGCCAATGAAAATGATATTATCGCGCAGCAGCCGAGAGTAGATATCATAAGCGCGCTCGCCTCGGCTCGTCTGCTCGACCACCATCGGTATGAGTGTGGATTGCGGCCTGATAGCCCTCATGCTCCTTCTGCGGCCTCCTCCCCAAGTTGTGCTGATTCTATTTTACGAGTGACGGCAGCGTTGCGGTAGACAAAATCCAGAGCCTTCTGGCCGCGGCGAGTAGATATTAATCTAGCAATCCCTCCCGAGCGTGTCAAGCGGGTTTTCAGCGCGGCGGGCGTTTCCCCCGTTTCCTCCGCCGCCTCGCGAATCAGGTCGTCCACCTCCTCTTCAGACACTTCGATCTTCTCGGCTTCAGCAATCCGTTCCAAAATCAGCGAGGCGCGCACAGCTCGCTCAGCCTCGGCACGCGCCTCCTCACGCATGCGGTGCCAGCTGATCGCCGAGGTGCGCGGATCGATGCCCATGGCGGCCAGCGACCGGGCCAGGCGGCGGAGCTGCTGATCCAAGCGTTCTTCCACCAGCGCGCGCGGCACCGGGAATTCGTGCTGGGCAAGAAGCAAATCCACCAGCTTCCGCTTGGCGGCGGCGACGGCATCTTCTTGGCGCTGCTTCTCCAGGCTTTGGCGCAGCCGGCGGCGAAGTTCTTCGAGCGTGTTCAGCTCGCTGACTGTCCGGGCCAGGTCGTCATCCAGCGGCGGTAACACCTTGTGCTTCACGGCCTGCACCTCGACGGTGTAGGTCACGCGCTTGCCGGCCAAGTTCTTTTGGGGGAAATCCTCAGGATAGGTCACGTCAAAGGTCCGGCGGTCGCCGGGCTTCACGCCGCGCAGGTTTTCGTCAAATTCCTTCACCGTACCGCGCGCGCCCAGGTGGATCACCGCGTCATCGGCCGAGAGCGGCTCACTCCCCTCTCCACTGACCTGTCCTTGGTAGCTGACGGTAACTAGATCCCCTTCCTCAGCCGGACGGTCCTCAACCACTTCAAACGTGGCGGCCTGCTCGCGCAGCCTTTCCAGGGCCTGGTCCACATCCTGCTCACTGACCGCGGGCACCTCCTCGTCCACCGCTAAGCCCTTGTATTCCTTTAGCTCAAAGGTGGGATAGACCTCAAAATGCGCCCTATAGGTGAGCGGCTTGCCCTCTTCGAACTTCAGGTCTTCGAATTCTGGCTCGCCCACCACCGTCAGGTTCTGTTCCCGGGCGGCGTTGCGAAAGAATCGAGGCACCAGCGTCTCCACCGCCTCGCCGCGGATCGCCTCGCGAAAACGCTGCCGGACGACGCTGGCCGGGGCACGTCCCGGACGGAACCCAGGCACCTGGAGGCGCCGCGCGTACTTCGCCGTCAGTTCCTCTTCCTCCCGGGCTACGACCTCGGGCGGGATCTCAATTACCAGTTCGCGTTGGCAGGTGTTGGATTCCACGGTCTTTGCTTGACGTGGAGATTAGATGCAGCGGCCAAGTTCGAAGGGTTACCTCGGTTGTCCTGAGAATGGCTACCGACGGAGGGTGTCGCCAAACCGATCCAGACTTTTAGCATAGCACGGAATGGCGGATTGTCAATCAATTGCTGGCGTGACCTGTTGCCCAGCGCAGCGGGGAGCGCATGTGCTTCGCCACCGTTCATGAATGCCGCACTCGATTTTTCAATAACTTATCCGGTTCGTTTCGTCAAATAAACCTCGTGATCCCCGCAGTGGCCCTGGGCCGCGGGCGCCATTCTACCCCATACGATCCTGACATCCGCCGCGGAACTACACTTTACTCGCAAACCTTACAAAGTAGCTGCCGAGCATGGCCACTTACGGCCCGCACGTTGGTTACACCCGCACGTTGTTTACCCGCGACAGTCCAAACGTCTGGTTTGTGTGTGTCCCTCGTTTGTGCCGGACCGCGTATAGCCTGGCCACCCCCCGCCGCCACTTACCGGGCCTCTGACGCCGGAGCGACCCTCTCTGAGGGCGCGGGCCACGGGACCTGCGCCCGGCGCAACCAACGCGCAGTACAAAGATGAAGAGCTCCCGGGCCACTGGAACTAAAGGCGGTGATATAATGCCCGGAGGCACCCTGTTCGGAGTATTTGATCATGAAGTTTTTCCTGGATACGGCAAACCTGGATGAAATCCGCGAAGCGGTCGGCATGGGTCTGCTGGACGGGGTTACGACCAATCCATCGCTGATTGCCAAGGAAGGCGCGAAGTTCGACGAACGCATCGTGGAGATCTGCGAGCTGGTACAAGGGCCGGTGAGCGCTGAGGTCACTTGCCGCGATACGGAGGGGATGTGTCGGCAAGGGCGGGAACTGGCGAAGCTGCATCCCTGGGTAGTCGTGAAGACCCCGACCACCAAAGAGGGGCTTAAGGCGACGAAGTGTCTCGTGGGAGACGGCATCAAGGTGAACATGACCCTTTGCTTCTCGCCGGCGCAAGCGTTGCTGGTGGCGAAAGCGGGTGCCACCTACGTCAGCCCGTTCCTGGGCCGGCTGGATGATATCTCGCACGTCGGCATGGACTTGGTGCGCGACATCGTCACGATCTACCGCAATTACGGATTCAAGACGCAAGTGCTGGCGGCCTCGCTGCGCCATCCGCTGCACGTGGTGGACGCCGCCAAGGCCGGCGCGGATGTCGCGACGATGCCCTTTAAGGTGTTCCAGCAGCTTGTGCAACATCCTTTGACCGATAAGGGGCAGGACCAGTTCCTGAAGGACTGGGAGAAGGCGCAATCCCGGTGAACGTCTGGGTGCGGGTGGCGGTCGGGGCAGGGGCGGCCGGAGCGGCTATCC
>CADDZE010000058.1 GCA_902812465.1 Acidobacteriota bacterium
AGTGGACGTCCATGTAGTCTTCAGACTCTTGATGTAGGGCTTACGGGTGTTCTTTTTGAGGGCTGGGAAGAGATATTCTGATCCCGGCGTCGCTTCAATCTGGCTGCGGAATGCGTCCCGAGCCAGCTCTGTCATTGGCATATCCCCCTCTCCGCTGGGGCTCTTGGAATCAGGGATGTAAACCACCAGGTTTTCCAGGTCCACCTGCGTTTTTTTCATCGGCATCAGCTCCTTATAAGGCCGAAGGCCCATTTCGCTCATGATGATGACGACGTTCTTCAGGTGGAGTGGCGCACAGAACTCGATTCGTTGCTGCTCTGTCGCCGTCACGTAATGCGGTTTATGGTCGGAATTACGCAAAGGGACTGGGAATTCAACCGAATTGCAAGGATTGCTTGCCAACCGCCTCTGCTTAACAGCTAGGTTGAAGATTCGCCTCAGCACTCGAAACTCCTGATGCACTGTTGAGGGTTTTAGCTTGCCGCGGTAGATGACTCCGAGTTTCATGGGCACCTTTCGACCTGATTCGAGGCGCCGCCGAAGGTAGTTTTCGATGGCCTCCGGCGAAACCTCGGAAAGCCGCATGCAGCCGAAAATTGGCCTCATAAGATTCGCAACCCTAAGATTCTGGAGATGCGTCTTTTCCGACCGGAATGGCGGTTTCGACCGCATTTCCAGGAACCAGTCGAGGAATTCACTGAACGTTAACTTTTTGCCTGAAAGAACTGTGGGAAGATCGCCGTCATCCCGTGCTTCCAGGCGCTGTCTGAGAAAACGCTCCGCCTCCTGTGGGTCCTTCGTTCCGGTCGACTCCTTGCGGATCTCACCGTCTTGGTCCCTATATCGCACCCACAAGAATGCAGAGTTCGGGCGGGAGAAAACCGTACCCCCGCTCTTACGTGGTCTCGCCATTGATTCCTCCATTTACAAAGAATTGTCGCCGCCACTTGTCCAGTTCAGACAAACTGAACCGAATCGAGCGGCCCATCATTCGGAAATGGGGAATCTGCTTTCGCTCGACGTAAGCATACACCAGCGACGGGCTGACTCCAAGAAATCGCGCCGCGGTCTTCACGTCCACGGGCATCTCGTAACCGAGCGTTTCCGGCCGCTGCGGGAGCTGTTCACTTGGCGTATTAAATTGGACTTGGGCTGTTTCCATGATTACTGTTCCTCCGAAGTAGAAAATCCAATGCGGCGCTTCGGCGGGACCGGCGCCGGTTGCATGAGTTGGCGAATCGCCTCAAAGACGGAAGCGAACTGTGCGTCGTATTTCTTCTCAAGCTCGTCGAGCCTTCTCCGAAGCTCGGCGTTGGAATCCACCAGCCGTCGCAGGCGCACGAATGCTCGCATGATCTCGATGTTCACCTGAACGGCTCGTGAACTGCGGAGCACACTCGAAAGCATGGCTACTCCCTGCTCCGTGAAGGCGTAGGGCAGGTATCTTCGGCCGCCCCAACTTGAGGTCACAAATTGTGATCTCAAGTTTCGGGCTTCTTCCTGCGTGAGTTGGAACATGAAATCGGGCGGAAAACGCTCGATGTTGCGCTTGACGGCCTGAAGCAGGGCACGTGTTTCGACCTGATAAAGCTGAGCCAAATCATGATCCACCATCACCTTGTGCCCGCGGACGAGGAAAATCATCCGGTCGATGTGCTCCGTTGGCAGGGGAGAGACCTGGAGATTGTGTTGAGACGTTTCGCTGTTCATTGGCCCCTCCGGGTAGGGTGCTGGAGTTTGCGGGGTTTCGGTCTTTTAGATGGCGACCGGCGCGAGCGCACGCGCCTCAGTATCACGGCGGTGCCGTGGAACAGCGTCTCAACATCGAAGCCATCATCGAAGCGCGTGTTCAAGACGGCGTTGGCCCCAATCTTTTCGGCCTGGCGCAGCAGTTCGTCCCAGGTTTCGCCCTGAACGATCCCTTTATATGCGGTGATTACATACCCTGGGATTAGCGCCTCGGTCGAAGTTGCGATCACAGTCCTCCTCGGTGCTGCCTGGGAACCACAACCAGATGGCTGAGTGTCGCGGCAGCCAACAGGTCCGAAATTTCCCCCTGTATATAAGGGGGGATGAAA
Organism: Acidobacteriota bacterium; assembly: GCA_902812465.1. Lineage (GTDB taxonomy): Bacteria > Acidobacteriota > Terriglobia > UBA7540 > UBA7540 > CADDZE01. The sequence continues at coordinate 2,079 of CADDZE010000058.1, forward strand.
ACGCCAAAAGTCCCAAAGGATTTGAAAAAAATGTTGCAGCTGGTTCACGTGTTAGGCTTGCCTAGGTGGCTGTGGCGAGTCCAGTGCCGTTCTGGACGAAGCTAGAGCTGTTTCCGCAGCGCCACGGACGGCGGTTCGAATCGTGATCAGCGATCGCTGAGAGGTTGCCAATGAAGCTCATATCTCAGCAACTGGAAGGCCGATTCGTTCGACTGGAGCCGTTTGAACCGCGGTTAAAGGACGAGGTGCGTACCGCTGTTGACTGTGATCCCGAAACCTGGGCGATTATGCCCATCAATCCGATGGGCGACGGGTTTGAAGGATACTGGACGGCTGCGTGCGGAGCACCACTGGATGAGCGAATTGCTTACGCGATCCGCCGCCTTTCGTATGGACACGTGATCGGCATGTCCTCCTATTACACGTCTCTCGCGTCTCAAGGCGGAATTGAGATCGGAACCACGTTTCTGCGACCCGAAGTGCGAGGCGGGCCAGTGAACCCCGAGACGAAATGATGCTGAATCACGCGTTTGCCATGGGAGCTGTGCGCGTTGAATTTAGGGTACATACTCGGAACCTTCGAAGTCAGGCCGCAGTAGCTAAGATAGGTGCGTTGCGCGAGGGAGTTCTCCGCCGCGACCGCCTGACCTGGACCGGCTACATCCGGGACACCGTCTATTTTTCAATACTTGATCGAGAGTGGTCCGACGTGAGGTGCCGACTCGAACAGCGGCTTGACGAGTTCAGTCGATAAGCATGGTTTTACCTTTTGAGCGATTATACCGGTCTGCGCGGGAAGAGGAACCATTGGAGAAGCTCGTCCTTGCTGTGAACGTTCCGAAGGCCCTTGTCTGACGCCAAGCTCCGGTGATTGTCGGTTTCGAAGTCACAGACATAGATCTGCCAACTGTCGATCAAAAATTCCAACTCTCGGACGCGCTCAGACGGAAGGTATTGGGACTTTTCTTCAAAGATTTGGTCAAGCAGATAGAGCGTCGCCGGCCTGCGCAGCGGCGGCTCGTACGAACGTACATCGTCAAGGGTTGATGCGTGGCGCACGCATGCAATGGTTGCGCCTACGATCATCTTGAGGGACGACAAGGATTCGGTACAGCGGCTTCGCTCGCGTGGTAAGAAAGCCGATCTGACTATGATCCTGAGGTCACGGCGCAGATGTTTCAACTGCTGGCGCCGCATCTGATCGAGTGGGTCGAGCTCGCGTAATTTCTCTGGAATGGCCTCTAAGAGTTTTTCAATGTCGTCGAGGGATGCTCTTCGAGGTCTAGCCGCCCAAGTTGGAGACCGGCCCGATGGATTCGATGGAAAAGCAGTATTAACGGGACATCCGAAAGCATGTGACACTCCCTACCGTGCCGAAGTTCATTGTTGGCCCTGCCACGGATTATAGCGAAGCACCGGGAAGAGGCCTCCTCGGACGTGTTTCGTATAGTCTATATAGTCTGGCAAATTTCGCTTGAGGAACTCGTCTTCCCTGCCCGCGCGCCGCACAATCACTGCACAAAACCCGGCTGCTGGAATCAAGGCCAGCCACGAGCCGATGGCGAGGGCGCTCGCCGGAATGGCAACGATCATGGCTAGGTAGCCGGGATGCCGAAGCCAGCGGTAAGCACCGCGAGTGATGACGTGGTGGCCGCGCTCGGCCTGGATGCGAATGACCGGAGAGAAAAACGGGTTCACCATCATCGCCCAGATTTGGAAGCCCAAGGCCGCCGCGAAGATGGTTAGCGCAATGATGCTCACGAGGACCGGCACGGTGTCCGATTGATGCAGCCGGCCTACGTCCATCGCTGCAAAGCCCACGGTAACGAGAAATAGAAATCCGGCGCCGAAGCGCGCTCTTGCGTCCTGCCCGCCGGCCTGCGGATGCGTCCGTTCCTGGGCGAGGCCGGGATCAACCCCCAGCATGGTGAGCAAGAGTAATGCGGCAAACACCGCGATGTAGGCCCAAAGCATTGCAATTCGGGTAGTACCAGCGGCGAGAAATAGTCCCACGCCTAGACATCCCGTGGTGATGATCCACCGGCCCACCGTATGCAAACGGAACAAATTGTATCCCTGCATCGTATTGCTACTCTGATGGCGAGCGCGTCCAAAGTCACCGCGTGGTGTTGTCTTGCGACCCGGATCGCCCTTTATATCGTCGGGGCAGTCAGCCACACCTCGCTGCGTCACGAAGTGCAAACCTTGCCTCTTTGGTTCCCGATTGTCCTCGGTTTTCGCCAGCGAGATTTTGCGAAGTGGTCGGCGTTGCCCTGCTTGATCGTCTGGCTGGTCATCATGGTGCTTATTTGGTTGTTCCTGCTTGGATGGGCACGCGTCGTTACGGGTCATTTTTCACCAATAGAAATAACTATGACACTGATCATCGGCGTCGCCTGCGTCACCGGGTTGATAGTCAGCTTTCGCTGGCGAACAGCGGTGAATTCGCTCGTGGCTTTAGGCATCGCGGTGCTATTCGCGATTCTTCAGTTGGCAGCATTGCGGATCAGTTTTATTCCCTATATCGCCCACCAGTGAATGCGGTTTGTCGGTCCGTAGTGGGCAGATCGTAGTCGTTGCCCTGTCATGCTACCGGCTCGGCGCGGTTTCAGTTTCCCGCGAGCTGGCAGCTGGCATAGCCTCCCGCGTGGGCGGCTTCGTGATTCCGAGCGTGGCCATGGCCTTCGTGACCGTCTGCTCCGCGTAATAATACGGGCGGGCTTTCGCGGGCGCAGTTTGCTTCGTAGGGTCCTTCTTATCGTACTGCGGCTTGCTGCGGTAAACAGCCATCTTCTGGATGATCCGATTCGGGTCCTCGCCCGCCTTCAGCTTGCGAATGGCGTACGCAAAGTCCCGTTCCGACTGGGTGGCCTGCTCCTGGCTCAAGGCTCGCTCTTGATTCGGGCTTGCAGGCATTCGGCCAGCTCGCTCCCAGTCACGCCCGTAAACCTTGAAGTCCTCCGCGTGATACACTTCGCCGGTCTCCGCTTCCCGGCTGACGGTCACCTGGAAATCTTCGGGATACTTCTTGTTGTTGAAACCCGGCAGACGGAACACTCGCGTTGAATCCGTGGCTGCTGGATCACCCCCGAAGCGTTGCGCGAGGGTGCGGAGCATGGCCTCGGCCTGGTCCTGGTCGATGCCTTCCACCCGCCAGATGACCTGGAATTTGCCGGGCGAGGTGTTGAGAACATAGTTCGGCGGAGGAACCGCGTTATCGTGGCGGATCGCTTCGAGTTTGCGGGCTCCTTCTTTGTCCAGGTCGAGATAGAGGTGCCGGATTTCCTGCAAATCTTCCTTGGTCCTGCCGCGCGCGTGCTCCTTGAAGGTGTTGAGGCTCACGTAGACATCAGAGCCGGTTGCATTCAGGTGGCGTAGCCATCGTTGGTAACCGGGGCTGACGATGTTCTGTGCGGGGCTGATGCGTTGGAGGATCTCCCCGCTCTTCCGATTGACGGCTACAACCGCTACCCAATCATCGGGATCGAAGTTTTCGTTTACATACTCACGGGCAATCGCCTCCGTTTGCGCTGTTTTCGGGTTCCGCCCTAGCTGTGGTGCCGTAGCCCAGTTGGTCGGCGGGCCGCCGATTTCCGGCTGTTCTGGTAACGGCGGCGCGGCGGATTGCGGCTCCTCTGGGCGCTGCTCCCCGTTGGGTGCGGTCGCTGGGGGTAGGCCATCATGGAGTGGCTCCTCGGCGTTGCTCAAGAGATGGAAGGCACTGTTCTCTTCATCAATCAGGCGCCGGATGTAGGCGCGGGCATCCGCACCCGGATTCAGCCGCACACATTCACTGGCTAACTCCAGGCGCTCCTCGATCTCGGCTTCCGGCAGGCCCCGCTCAAGCTCATGGCGAACCATGGCGCGGTCGCGACGCTCACTTTCGTACCGCGCCTGGAATGCCATGTCCTCTTCCCGTTGCCGGTCCTGTTGGGCCTGTTGTTCTACCTGGTCATAGAAACTGGCGCTTGGGTACATAAGTCCTCCTGGCGAATGAAAATTGGAATAAGGTCGTAGCGGTCCGTCTCCGGGCTGTAGCCTCGGAGTTCGAGAACTTCTGAGACGAAGCGGCGCCCAGGTCGCCGCTCGATCTGGACAATCAAATCGAGAGAATCGGCGACGTTGCTCTTGATGGCGCGGTAAGGCAGCTCCATCTCGCTCTGCAAAACGCACGTCGTAAAGCGGCTGAGAGCCTGCGCTGCGGAGTTGGCATGGACGGTGGAAAGGGTGCCCGAGTGCCCGGTATTAAGGAGTTGAAGCAGGTCGAAGGCCTCGCCGCCGCGAATTTCCCCGAGGATGATCCGGTCGGGCCGGTGGCGGAGGCTTGCCTTAAGCAGCTCGCGGATGGTGACGGCGGGCAAACCGCCTTCTGCCGCGCGCGCCTCGAAGCGCACCAAGTTGGGAGCCTGAATCTGGATTTCCGCGGTGTCCTCGATCACGAGGATCCGCTCCTCTTTCGGAATGAAGTTCGCCAGGATGTTGAGCAAAGTGGTCTTGCCGGTGCCCGTGCCGCCGGAAATGAGGATGTTTTTCCGGCTGCGGACGGCCGTTTCGAGGATGCTGGCAACTTCCTCAGTGAGGGTGCCGATGCGCACCAGGTCGTCCAGGCCGAAGCGCCGGGCGTTGAACTTGCGGATGGTGAGCGTGACGCCGGCGAGGCTGCACGGCGGGATCACCGCCGCCACGCGCGAGCCGTCCGGCAGGCGCGAGTTGAGGATCGGCTTCTCCTCAGAGATGTCGCTCCCGAGCCGCCGCGCGATGTTCTTGACGGCCACAAGCAGTGACTTTTCGTTGAGGGTGACGCCCGCTGCTTCTTCCAGAAACCCCTGACGCTCGATGAAGACATGCTCCGAGCCGTTGATCATGACCTCGCTCACGTCCGGGTCTCGAAGGTAAGGCTCGATGGGCCGCAGAAACGGCAGGATCATCTCAAAGCCGGTCATGCCGCGTTCCCTTTCGGGTTCTCGACCGGCTTCGCGGCCGATTCCCCACTGAGGTCGCCCGTGAGTTCCCCGTCCTTCAACTGGTTGAAGTAACTCTTGTTCACGTCCAGGAAGTACGGCTTCAGATACATCAGAGTCGGCGGGTGCGGGTTGAAGCCGTCGTAGGCAAGCGTCACCGTCTGCGCGTTCTTCAGTTCGGTGAACGTCTTCATGTCGAACCGGTAGTCGCTCTGCGTGTTGTAGCTCTTCGAGGTCGTCACGTTCGCCTTGTGCGCCATTGCCTTGCCTGTCCACAGGCTCACCCGTGCGTCGTGCCCGCTCTCCGAAATGTTGTAATTGACCTTCCACTGGTCCTCCTTGCCGCAGAGGTCCCGTGCTTCCCTGGCTGAAAAGCTGTCGGTTTGGGTGAGAAAAATCTTGGTGCGGAAGCCCTGCAAGACTGTGCGCCAGGTCTCGCCAGGCAGCGCGTCATGAAGCGAGCTCATGCTCTGAGTGGCGATGATCGGAATGCACTTCGGCTGGCGCGAAAGGGCCAGAAACTTCTCGTCTCCGTTCGGATCGTTCTGGCCGGCTGTGGCGAACTCGTGGTACTCGTCGCAAATGAAGAACACTGGCCGCCAGTGGCGGTCCGGCTCGCGCCGCATCTTGGGGACGCGGTTCAGCACGGCCCGCTGGAAGTCGAGCTTTATCATGCAGCCGATGGCCCGCGCCAGGCCCGAGTTGAGGCTCACCGGGAAGTCGATAGCGCAGACCTTGCCCTGCTCAATCAAGTCGCCCAGCGGCGGGAGCGGCCGACCGTAGCGCCCAACAGCGTTAAGCTTCGGGTCGTAACACTCCTTCGGCGGGCAGAAGGTGCGTTTGACCAGGGGATTGTCGTCAAAGAGCGATAGGAATACCGAGATGCCTTCGACAATCGACGTGCGCAGCTTGTTCTCGATGGTGAGCCAGTCGTGGTAGTACCACCGCTTCACGGCCTCCAACGTTTCTCGCTTGATCCAATCGACCGCCTGCGGGGAGGTCTCCGTCTGGCATTCGTAGTCAATCCCCCTGCGCCGCAGAGTTTCCTCAAGCGCCCGGCTGTAAGGCGCTTTGTGACAGCCGACAGGATCGTCCGCCGTGAATCCGAACGATTCGAGCTCGGGGTGAGGGAGGAAGGTCTTCGTGGGCAGCACCAGGTACTGCCGCCCGTGGATCAATTCTTCAGCTTCGCCAATCCGCTTCCTCAGTAGCTCGCGGTTGATCGCGCACTCGTAAATGTCAAACAGGGTCACGTAATCGTAGGCCACTTTGTGAAGCTGGATGATGAACTTCACCAGGTTCGTATACGCCTGCTGCCAGAATGGCTCCTTGCCTTTCCCGAAGAGGTTGTTTAAGAGGCTTGCGATGTTGTAAGCGAGCGCGTAGGCGTCGAGGTCGTTATAGAGCGGGTTATACTGGAACTCGCCGCCCACCTTCACGGAAACGTAGTCCTCGCCGCGCCCATGTTTCTTGAGCAAGTCATGCACGTCGTGGCAGAAATCGCCCTTGACTTCGAGCACCAGGCCGCCGATCCGCTGGGCGGGATCGGCAGCCTTGAATGCGATAAGCTGCTCGGCGTAGGGGTACATGCAGCCGGTGGTTTTGCTGGCGCCGGTGGCACCTAGGATGGCAATCCCTGTGTAGAGGCCGCGCTCGGGGATTTCGAGCCAGTAGGGATGAGGCACTGGGACGGGCCGGCGCGGATCATGCACCTCGCCAAGCACCAGGAACAGCTTCTCGCGCTTGCGTGGATCGGGGTAAGGCGGTAGCTCGCCGGGTTCGACCTTCTTCGACGGCTTCCAGGCGAACACGTACAGGCCAGACAGCATGAACGAGAACAGGATGTAGGGCGTGGTGAACAGGAACACGGTGTAGCTGTCGCGTAGGCCTTCGTAGATGAGCGGCTGCTGCAATGCAATCAGCCGCAGCATCAGATCATGAGCCGGCCACGGACACTTGAAGTACAGTGCCACGCCAGTGGCTGACGCAAGCACGTAGGCCACAAGGCCACGCGAAGCAAGCAGCCTCCCGATCATATTGTGAGCCTCACGCTAGTGTTCGTCTCCGGCGCTTTCTCTGCCGCTATTGTGCTGCCGTTAGGCTTTGAGGCGTTACCTCTCGGTGTTTTTGCCGGAGGGTTGCCAGGATGTTCGGCGAGCCAGGTATTGAACTCGCCGTCCTTCCTGAATACGAAATCGAGGGCCTGGGCGATCACGTGATCGACCGTCACATGATTAGCAGCATTCGCCGCGAGGAACTCTGCGTACTTTTCCATCTTTTGAGCAAGGGGCTCGTCCATGCGCACGTAATATTTGCGCCTGGTGACTTCGGGTGGTGGTGGTTTCAGTAACGACATTGAATGGTCCTCCTTGACCGGGTTCTGGCAAGTTCTGCCACAAACTTCTGGCAGGAACTGCCCGCGAGCTCTGGCAAAATGTGCCAGAGATTCCTGGCAAAAACCGAACATACTGACGCGGCAAAAACCAGCGTGAAGCCCTCGACTGGGGGCAAGACCGTGGCCGGGAGCGACCCCCGAAGCCCGCAGGGATTTGGCCGGAGAAAACGACGGTCAAACGGGGTCGCTCCCGGCCACGGTCGTATGTTTTGCCGCGTCATTTTGGATTCGCCGCGCAAGACGCATCTCCTTGCGCCACCGCTAATTAGCATTCACAAGGGCCAGAACTGGAGACAGAACCGGAGACAGAACGTACGTTGCAAGATGCGGTTCTGTAGTCAGGACCCGCGTCGCGCTGGAAAATCTGGTAACGGTCGGGCAGCTCGTAAGTCCGGAATCGCCTCTGGGGCTGCGCTTCCCGAGGGTCCAGTAGGACCTTCACTTCATCCATCGAAAGGCCCGCCGTGGACCATTTTTTGTACGCCGACTCGAAGGGTTCGCCGCGATAATGTTCGAGGCTGTATCTCAAGAAATCGCGGTCGGCTCGGGTCAATCGGCTGCTGCGCTGGGTTTCCCACAGCCTCCGAAGCTCGAAATATCTACGCAGCCGACTCGCATCAACTCGCCCGGAATCCGTGAACGTGCGCTCGAACAATGACCGGGCGCGCGAGAATTTTTCGGGAGCGGGCGAGGCGTAAACGAAATTGAAATCGGGCAGCCGGCGAAGGAATTTCTCGTACGTCCGCAGGTGAGTGGTGTAGGCCAGAAGGCTGCGCCCGGCGGTGTCGCAATAGGTGAAAGTCACCACCGGAGGCAGAGCGAATGCGTTATCCGGTCTAGGAATAAAGATCGGGAAGCGGTCCACGAAGTAGCGTTTGGTGTTGGCGGTGGACTTCAGTCCGCGATAGATTCGGCCCGGCAGGACCGGGAGCGGAATGCCAAGTGTCTCGTGGAAGTAGGCGACTTTATCGGCCTCGGTCTCAAGGTATGGCTCGTCGGGGTGGGCCAAAACGAAGTCGAGGATGAGCAGCCGGGTATGGATAAGCTCGTTTGACTGGCGGCGTCGGTTGCGGAGATTATCCTTCCCGATTTCTCCATATAGCTTCCGGGTGTAGAGGTTAAAAACGCGAGTCTGCCTGCCATACTCGGTACGCCGTGCGTGGCGTCGCTCAAGGATTTTGGTGGCAAGACGATGCACGCACCAGCCTTTGGACTTATCTGTGAAAGCGAGAAATTGGCGCTCGATGAAATAGCCGGAGTGCGTCGCGACGAGGTAAAGGAAACGAGCTTCTGTCTCCGTGTAACCCAGTTCTTGAATCGCCGTCAGGTCTTCGTGACGAATATTCATATCGAAAAGATGTCCCTCGTCAGTTCGGGATCGCCGATAGCTCGACGCAGTGGTGCCGCGTCCTCTCGCATGGCAAAAATGGCGAAACCGGCCCGCACTTTTTCCGCCAGACTGTCGCGGTGGTAGTCGCTGGTGGCGAGCTCCAGGTCAACTTTGGTCTGGTCGCGCTCGGCGGTTTCGTATTCGATACGGAGATCGGGGAGTGGAATCTTCCCGTTGACGACAGTGAGGCTGTGCTCTTCGGCGATCTGCTGCTTGCGTTGAGCCTGCTCGGATTCCGGTAGCTCGGAAACCTTGGCGAGCTTCCGGTAGACGGCTTTCTTGAGTTCGAAATCCAAAACGACGCGCTGGATTTTCCCACCGTCGCGAGCAATGCGAGCTGCGCCTTCTTGGTAAAGCCGGTAGAGCGCGGCGTCGTGTCTCGCCTCGCGAGGCTTCACAAACCCGTTGTAGAAGACCTGACGAGAGTCGGTTCCGTGCGGTCGGTGAGCCTCGATGAAGCGGCGTCCTTGGCGGGTTAAGGTGAGATAAACCTGACCCTTGGGCAGCGCGGTGCGGCGACGGACGAGTCCCTCGCGCGCCAGATTGTTTATATCGCGCCAGGCTTGGCGGCCATCGCCGGCGTACCGGAAGCGGGTTAAATCTGTCGCCGTGACCGCCCGGAAAGTGCCGACCTCGGCAAGGGTCCTGATTTCCGACTCGCGGAGCATCACTGTCCGATCGCGGTCGATCTCGGGGTAAGGCCGGCGTTCGGAACGGGTCCTTTCGGCTTCCGCGGGGCGAATTTCTTGGGCCTCTGGCAGAAGCGGGGCGCTCCCCTGGCCTTCGCCCCGGCTTGGCTGGTCGGCGATTTCTCGATCTGGCGTACGGTCCGGCGCCGGCGTGCCGCTGAGCGGCTCGCGGTGCTCGTCAGGAGTGTGATCGCGGCCTCGGCCCATCAGTTCGACTTCTCGGGGTCAAGTTGTGCCGGCATCGGGGTCTCGCCGGCGTTAAGCGCGCGGTCAAAATGTGCCAGCTTGCGGCCCGTGTCCTTGAGGAAAAACTTACGGCCCAAAGCGAACACAAGAGCGGTGGCGTTGGTGAAGAGGACGCCGAGGTAAAGGCCAATGGCTAGCGCGTAATGGTGAATGATCAGATAGCGGTAGGGCACGAGAAACCGCAAGCTCGACGCAAAGAAGAAAAGAACAGCCATCACCAAGATGGCGGCAACAAAGAGCGCATTAGCAATCATTGCTGGCTCCCATTTGGCGCGTTGATGAACGCCTGGTCCTCGCGGAAATAGGTGATCGTGAGGCCTAGCGGGTTAACCGGAATCAGGTCGTTCGGCACATCGCGGCGGAAGAGGTACAGGAAGCTCGCGGTGCACAGCGTCTTCTTCAGGACTGAATGGTCAGCCGGGTTGTATTCGACCCGGTAGAAGTCGACCTCGGCGTGATACGGGGACTTCGTCATCGGGTCCAAGGTGACTTTTTGAACGTCGATATCGACCTCCGGGGCGGATGGGTTAGTAAGGAATTTGTTGATGGTGCCACCCTGTTTCGCCTGCTGCATGATGTCGTTCGCGAGCTTCCCGTCCAGGAAATACATCGCCTTCGTGAAGTCGTCGTTGATTGTGTAGCGGTTGCGACGGTAATAGAGGCGGCAGAATTCCGAGAGAAAATACTTGGCCTCGGGGTCGGCAGGGTGGTATTCGAGGGTGCGGTAATCAACCGCTTCGGCCCGCCCGAGCTCGTCAACGCGAATCACCAATGGCCTCCGGTTGCGGAAAGTGTTAATCGTTTTGACGTTCAAAACGATGAGGCCTAGGCCGATGATGGCGAGCAACGCGACGGCGATTTTGAGATAGGTGTTGGTGACGATAGCGTCGCCGTACTTTTCGAGGTAGAGCTGTTTGGCTTCGCTGAAAGCTGGGTCAGTATTCACCATAAGATTACCCCACCAGTCCGGCCAAGCCCCGGTAAATGTCTCCGGCCGGCGAAAGGCCTGAACTGCCGCTGAACAGGTGATTGGTCATCGCCGGCACTTTGAGCAGGATGTATGCTCCGCCGAGCAACAGAATTCCGAGCGCACCGATCAGGTCGCCAAGATCGACGGGGTAGGGATAGAAGGGCGGGACTGTTAGGAGCGCAACGACCAGATTGCAAAGAACGAACGTGACGGCGGCAGCGATGACTGAGTAAAACGCGTAGGCGATGAAGAAATTGAGCCACCCCCAAAAGAGCCGATCGAGCTTCGGCACAATGAAAAACGGGATAAAGATGGGGCCTACCAATACTGCGACAGCCATCGCTACGGGGCCAAACAGATTCACTGCGATGGCGATAAACTTCCAAATGTCCACAATGATGACAACGATGGTATATTCGATTTCGCCCACCACGTCCGTCACACCGGGCTCGGGAATCCGCTTCCAGTAGTTGGTGAGCGTGGTCTCGGCATTTTGCAACGTGGTCGTCCCGATCAGATCCGTCAGGTAGGCGGATTCATCAGTGACGAGCTGGGGGAAGCTCCTGCCGAAGCCGGGGATGGGTGAAGTGTAATAGTTCACCATCCCATAGCCGAAGGCGATGAGCAGCAAAAGCTCAGCAAACTTCCCGAAATGAAATCCACCGACAACCTCGCCCGCGCCGAGAGCAGACTTGATCCCGAACCACACAACCATAATGGTGGCGAGGCCTGTGTACATGGCTTGGCCGATGGAAGCGAACTGGCCGCCGTGCTGGGTCAAAAGCTGTGAAATGAGGGTGAAGATTTGGTTGATACCCACAAGAGTCCTCCCTGCGAAATGCCGGGAAGCTGCCGTTAAGGAATTCGGAAGTTGGCGAGTGTGGATTCCAGGCCACCGGTCAACTGCTGGTCGTCCGTGGAGGCATTCGCCTGACGGTAAATCTCCCGGTCAATCGCCTGGGCCTCGGCGTCACGGAGCTGCTTGGCGCGGATCGTTTGCTCTTCGAGCAGGGCTACCAATAATTTGTTGGTGTCTTGGGTCGTCTGGAGACCCAACACTCCGGTGGCGTTGACCTTGTTAAGCACGGAAACTTCGGTGTTTAAGGCAGGATTGTTCGAGAACGAATCATTCTGAACGTTGCTGACAGCGTTAGTCGTGGCGAGGGCATCGGCGCGAATCGCTCCGATGGTTTCGAGCGCGTTCTCGTTCGCGCCGTCACGGAGTTCAACCGTAGCGTAACGGGATTGAAGCTGCTGCTGGATCGCCTGGGGCATCGAGGCAAGGTAAGCAGGGCTGTAGCTCTGTAGGTCGATGGTTGCTTTCCGGTAGCCGTTGAGGACGGCCGTGAGTGAACCGGAGTTGGCGCCGTTGATCCAAGGGCCAGTGTTGCCGTAAGCGTCCGCGGCGCTCGCATAGCGCCATGGCGACCAGCTCGCAAGATACCGCTGCGGCATGTTGCGGATGTTGCGCGCCATCGTCACCGCCAAGTTGTAGCTGTTGACGATCTCTGAATAGGTCGCCTGCATCTGGGCGAGCTGCATGCGGAGCTGGTAATAGCGCAACACAGCGTTGTGGAAATTCGTCGGGTCGTACACGATTCCGCCGAAGAATTGAGCACGCGCGGCGCGTGCCCCGCAGAGAAAGGTGGTGGCCGCCAGCGTTATGACGAGGAACTTCTTCATGGCTCATCCTCCCGATGGCAATTTGAAGTTTCGAAGCGATTTCTCTAGATCGGGACCCTGGCATTTCGGGTCATTGCCGACCTTCTTTACATCGACCCCACCGGCATCGATAAACCACTTTAAACATCCGGGCGGAGCGATGGTCCCGTCCATATCCGTCCCCTCAATGGCGTCTTTCTTATTCATGTAGGTGACGAATTCCTGCTCTTCCTGCAAAGTTGGGTGCTGCGCGTCGGCAAGTTTGGGGCAGCCGCCGAGCTGGGCCTTCGCTTGGGCCGTGCGCGGGTTGCAGTCTGCATGTGGCAGTCGACCCGCCCATGTGTATTTTTTCTTTTGCGCGCACGCGCTGAACACAAACGCGGTGGCCAGAATCGACAGGTAGAACGCTGCTGCACCTCGATGAAATCTCGTTTTGGTGAAAGTGTTTCTTCGCATCCTTAAAGACTCCTTTCGCTGACTACAGATTTCCGTTCATATGGTGCTGATTATAGTCAGGGAGAAGGAGATCGTTGGAGAGATAGATTTTCACCCTCGTGCCTTCGCGGATCGTGACCGTGGGCATCTGGTTCAGAAAGCGGTCCATGATCTGCTCGCCGGAGTTTGCCATGCTCATGCCGAAACCCTGGCGTATGAGGTCGATGCCTCCGGCCGTCAAGACGCCGCCTGTTCCAAGCTCGGAGGCGCCGCCCAGAATGCCGAGCGCGAGCGATGCGCCGAAGCTCTTTGCGTAGTGGTTGTTGACCTTGTCTTTCAGCGCGGTTGCGCCTTGCTGGCCGAGGCCGGCGAACTGATCGAGATTTACCGAATAGCCGTCTGGCATGAGCAGGCGATCAAACGAAACCGCAAGACGCGATTGGCCGAAAGTGTCAACGCGCTTCGCTTCTCCGAACACCTTGCTACCGGCAGGGATCAACAGGTGCTGCCGGTCGTGCGAGTACACATTGTTCGTCACGAGGCATGTCAGCGGGCCGGCAAAACTTCCCTCTAGCCGATTCACGAGTACAGCCTGGACTACCGTGCCCTCGAAGAGGACATATTTCTTGCCGTCAGCACGGTTGAACTGGCCTGGCGCGGCAACGTAAGGATCAGCGTCGCTTGTCGGCTGCTTCCCGCGCTGGGCGGGCTCTTTCTTTTCTGCTGCCCTATCCGGCGGCGGCATGGGTTTTGGCAGATTCAATCGCCGGAGTAGCCCTGCCGCCTGCGCCGATTCGAGCATCTGTTCTTCTTGCTGAAGCTCGGCGGCTTCCTGATCGAGAACCTGTTGCTGGCTTTGGAAGGGATTAGGGTTGTTTACTGCCGGCGCGGATACACCCGTGGCGGCTGGAACGGCCATACGTGACTCTGTGCCGGCCGGCTGCGTTCCGGACGGGTTCTTCCGATAGCTGAGCGCTATGTTATCGGCAAATAGCGAGTCATACCGGCGCTTCTTCTCCTCCTCGCGGATTGGGTCCTGAGCCTGGGCCGCTCGTGGTTGGGAAGTGGCAGCGTAAGCGCCGGGCGGATAGATGCCGTTTGCAGGCACGCCAGTCACCGGCGTCCCGTACGGATTGACGAGATTGCCGCCATACTCGCGCTCGACGGCCAGGCGCCGCTGCTGGGCAAGCAATGCTGCCTCAACGTCCGGCGCGGACTGCTGCTGTTCCTGCTGGATGTCGCGTCCGAAATTCTGAATTCTCGCCTGATCCACTGGCGCCGCTACTGGTTTGGGTGCCTCGGGCGCCGCTGTCGGCATTTTTGGCCGCTTGTGCCCGGTGACCGCCATGATCAGAATCATCAGTAAGGCGATTCCGCCCATCACCAGGGCCTGCACGTTCTTCGGCATTAAGCCCTTAGGCTTCGGAGCTTTGTCAACAATCTGGTTCGTAGGATTCGGATTTGCACTTTCAGCCATCGGTGCGCTCCCGTGTGTACTTTCGGCTAGGCGATGGTGAATTTGACTGCGAGTTGCGCCCCTCGCTGAGGAGGCAGGCCAACGATCCTGGCTTCTCCGGCCGCTTGCCAGCAGTCAGCAGGTAGTCCACGATCTCGCGCTCCAGCCAGTCCCAGGTGACCGACTCCCCCTTCTCTGTGCTCATCTCATTGACCTCCTGCCAACTCTCTACGCTCGAAGTTCACCCGCTGCTTGCCGACAACGACATAGCCGCGATTCACAATCTCGGGAATGATGTACAGGCCGTTCTCAAAATGGAAATTGACGAGATCGGGCTTGCCGTCCTTGATCTCGTAAATTGTTGGCTTCTCCTGGGCATGGCACTGGATGTAGGTGAATCTGTCGTCGTGGAAAATGGCAGAAATTTCGAAGGGCGCCCGCTTCGCCTTCCGGTCGTAGCGGTAATCAAAGCGCAGCTTTTCCGGGTAGCTTGCCCGGTACTGCTCGATAGCGTCCGCGGCGCGCGTATTCGCCGCCTCGATTTCCCGCGCCATCTCGGTCCGCAGTTGTGTGATCTCGTCGCGGTAGGCGTCGGCCACGCTCGCTCGCACGTACTTCGGTGGATCAGCACCGGGAGGGTTGTCGCCCTTCGCCAGGCTTGAGCCGTCCTTCGGCACCACAAACACCTTCAGGTCCGGCTGCGCGCCCGGCTCATGGCTGATTTCCCTTAACAGGAACGAGTAAATGTGCCCGCTGGCCGTGACCAGGTTCAGGTCCGTCTTGATCCCCTCGGCGGCGGGCTTGAGGTAGCAGAGATTGTGAACGCCGTTGATGATCCAGTAGTCCTTGTCCCCGGTCGTGTAGTCGAGGATCTCCTCGTTTGCCGGCAGCACGATCAGCGTCGAAAACCGCACCTTGGCGTTGATGGGAATCACGTCCTTCTCCGAATAGCGCACGAGGCGCGCGCCGTCAGCGGCGCGGAGAAGGCTGCCCGGCGTCCAGAGGATCATGGCTAGCAATAGTGCTCCTGTCTTCATGGTTCGTCTCCCAAGTGGTGGTGAGTGGGTAGAAGAAATAAAACAGTCCTAGGATGGGGAAGGGCAGCAGCAGGCCCAGAGCAACCACGAGTGCCGGTGAGTCGATAATGCCGATCATCCCGCCCTGCCTCCCGCCAGGGTTTCAAGGCCCTTCTCAAAGCCGTAGGCGGCGAAGGCCTCGTCGCGCTTGCGGTTGTCGAAGGGGTCGTTTGTGTAAATCCAGTAGCTTTTCAAATCGACATTCAGATTGGCGACTTTCGAGACGTCCGATGTCTTGATGAGCATCTGCTGCTTGGGAATAAGGGCAGTTACCAGTTCCAGCTCGCGCTCGTTCAAGTGGAACTGCTCTCGGTAGAGCTCGCGGTCAAGGTCCGGGTTCGCCAGAAAGATCTTCGTGCCGCAGGTCTCGATGAGGATGTCGAGGATCTCGGATTTCCGAAGCTCGTCGAGCGATTGGGTGGAAAGAATCAACCCCGCATTGTGCTTGCGCCAGGTGCGCAGGGCCTGGGAGATGTACGCTCGCAGGCCCGGATTCTTCAAAAACACCCATGCCTCGTCGATGAAGAAGGCCTTGAAGATGTGGCTGATTGCGGGATCGGAAATAATCGCGTCGGCCCGGTGAAGAATGTAAAAAAGCAGGGGCTCCAGGACCTGCGGATATTCCTTCATCGCCTGAAAATCGAAGCACTGGAAACGGGAGAGCGTCACATTGTCTTCAACGTTGTCGAACAGGAATCCGAACTGCCCGCCCTGCTTCCATTTGTATAGGCGGGCGTCCAGGTCACGCCGCAACGTGTTAGCCAGGGTCGAGAGGGTGCGGAGGCTGGGGTCTTCGACCTGGTAGAGGTTCTCAATTTGCTCGTAGAGCTCGCGCTCCTGCGCCGGCGTCAGCCGCTCACTGCCCTGGGATTCGGCGAGCACGCGGACCAACAGGGCGAGAAAGTCCAGGTTCTGCTTCGTCGGCGGCAGCGAGAAGGGGTTGATGCGGAACTGGCGCGACTCAATGCCGGCGCGGATATACGAGCCGTGAAACAGCTTTGTCAGGCTCTCGAAGCTGGCGTCCGAATCAAAGATGAACGTGTACGGGTCGTATTTTTGGAGGTTGGTAATGAGGAAGTTCAACAGGAACGACTTTCCCGATCCCGTGCGGCCCAGAATCAGCGTATGTGCGGTGTCGCTGTGATGCAGGTTGAAAAAATACAGAGTCTTGTGGTTGGTTTCGAGCACGGCCAGGTGCTCGCGCCGGAGATGCCGGTTTTCGCGCTCCCCGGAATGTAGCGTGAACAAAAACGAGTAGTCGGCGTAGCTGGCATTGGTGATGAGCATATGCCGGACATTGAGGGCGTAATTGCCGGGGACGGTGGCAAGGTACGCGTTTAAGAGGTTGTAGCGTTCTTCGTAAAGCTCGGCGTCGGTCACGCTGAAAACCTTGTAGAAATCGGCGCAGGCCGCTTCCACCTTGGTAAGCTCGAGGTCATAGATGACGACAGTGAGGGCGAATTTCCCGAAATAATTCCCCTTCACTTCGAGTTCTTCCAGTGCTTTCCCCAGCTCGCGGATTTGCGCTTCTTTCGAGTCGTCAACCAGCACGTCGGCGGAATTGGCCGGCGCATCAGAAGTGTTGAGATAGCTGATGAAGGATCGTTTCGTGGTGTGGTAGTGCCGGCGCCGGGAGTGGATCGACCGGCGCGTTTTGTCCGAAGGCTCTTTCTTCCATTCGGTCACAATGAAAAAATTGGCCTCAACTTCCAGCAGCCGTTCGAAGATGAGCGGGTATGTCCGGGCGGAAGGCTCCTTGAGTGTGAGGACCTTGACGTAATAATCGTCCACGCGCAGATGACCGCGGTGGCATTCGAGGTGCGACTCCGGCAGGTAGTAATCAAGAAACGTGTCGTGCTTGAGTCGGACGCATTCGAGCTTCAGGGGCGAGAAATTGAGCGTGCGTTTGAGCGCGGCAAAAGCCCGTTGCTTGTCGACGATCTCCGCGTCCAGGAAATCGTTGACCTGGAGGATGAAACTCTCGACCTTTTGCCGGAGCAAAGCCTGGGCACGGGCGAGCTCACTGCCGAGCAAAAGCACTTGCTTTTGGGTAGAAAGCAAACCGTGTAATTCGTGCCAGGCCCGGCGCGGATCATGCTGGGCCTCAGCAAGGGTTGCCAGAAACGCCTTCTGTTTCGGCAGACCCTCCATCAACACCGCATAGCAGATATGCAGCGAGTACAGCCGGTCGGATTTCGCTTCGAGAAACGCGGCGCGATTTTGAATAGCGGCGTTAACGACGAGGTTGGGGTGGGAGCCGTGCGGGATGCGCTCGCGGTTGCGCTTGAAGAGGTACTGGTAGACCCGGCATTTCTCGTCGAAAATCTTGAAGGCGGACTCAAGCCTTTTCGTGTACTGGTCGATCTCCGGCCCTGCGAGCCCTTCATAATCGACGCCTTTGATAGCGAGCATCAGTCCAACGTCGCCGCTCTTCGTTAGGAAAACGCCATCGTCGATGAATCCGAACAGGTTGATCTGGTCGCTGAGCGAGCCGGATTCGCGGTACGGTTTAAGGGCGCGGTCGAGCCTAAACACGGTTCACCTTGCGAATGGTCACCGGCGTGAATTTTGCCGGATCGTATTGGGTGCGCAGCCGGGCCGAGTTGAGCAGGAAGCGGAGAATTTTCGGATCGGTCTTGGTGGCCCAGCGCGCGAAGAGATACAACAGGCAGAACATCAGTATTCCGCCCAGGAACGTGTGCAACAGGTTAAAGACCGCCGAGCCCATCATGAGGGCAAAGAAGAAAAGCCTTCTCTCCGCCCCGATGAGCGTGAGCGGATGATTGAGTGAACGAAACACGGGATTGGTTCGTCGTTCCATTGCAGCGCCTCAAAAGAGGAATGGAAACCCCTTAGGGAAAAAGCCAGGTTACGAAGTTGACGGCGCCTACGGCCATGCCGACGCCGAAGATCACGCCGGCGAGAGTCCTCTTGGCAGCTCCTTCGCCGAAGGCAAACATTAAACCGCCGGTGACCACAGCCACGAGCGCGAGTCCCATGGCGATGGGGCCGGTGAATGCGGCCTGTAAAGCTTGAACTGCCTGTGTCCAGGGCGAAGTACCCATGCAAAACCTCCGTTGAAGAGAAAATGTGTTGCGGAGGAGGAGGGCATGTGGTGGTCGGGCGGAGCGTGCACGCTCAGGATGCTCAGCCGTGCGTGAAGGAAACTCTCCTCCTCACTATATAAGGGGGGATGAAAACGCCAAAAGTCCCAAAGGTTCGAAAAAAAATTTTTGAGGAGGCCGGTTGCAATTCCATGCCGTCAGACCTCTTGCTTCCGCGAAACCTCCGGGAGATATTGACAGATGAGCAAGTCCGATGGCAGTCTGTGCCCAATAGAGGGGAGAAGGGCAGAGAACGCTCCGCGATGGGAAGCGAAGATGCGAAGAACGCGGCCGCCGCTTGGATTCTAGATCGTGCCCAGGCGCAGGGCCGTACGATCACTGAAGAGCTGAGGTCTGCCGCCTTGCGCGTTTGGCCGCAAGCCCTGGCTTACGCGAAGCGGGAGCTGCAAGGAAGCGCGTTGGCGGACGATGAAAGCGCCATCTGGGAGGTTTGGGAATCAACGCTTCAGTCGGCCGTAGAGACGCTGGAAAACAGATTCCGTCTGCGCCCGATACGCGACCTGGACGCATGGCTGTTCGGTATCTTCCGACGCCGGCTGCGAGATGTCCTTCTCAAAGAGAAGCGGCATGTGGCCTTCCGTGAGGAACTCGCCGACCAGGATGCGCTGAGAGATCGGGCATGGCTGAAGGATATTGAAAACCGCCTCATGCTGGCCAAAGCGCTCGACCTCCTGGACGATGAGTGGACCAGGGAGATGCTGTATAGACGCACGTTCGCCGGTCACGAGTGGGGAGACGCGGGGCGTGAATCCGGAATTAGCGGCCGCGCCGCGATGAAGCGGTTCGCTTACCGAATGAAGAAAGTGCGCGATGCGCTCCTGGGTCCGCCCCGTGAGGACTCGACGTAGATCGGCGGGCGGTAGTAGCGGCGAGCCAGTACGCGCCAGCAGGCAATCATGAGGATTGGAAGGTCCCTCCCTGAGCAAAAGACCATTCTCAAAAGAAGAAGAAAAGCGGCTGCTGAAGGCAGCGAGAGAAGTATTCCTCAACGATTTCCCGAACCCGGAGAGGAAGGGTTGTCCCGGTTCGGAAACCATCCGCGCCCTCGCCTTCGGGAAGTTGCGGGCGGATGAGGCACAGCGCTGGTGGAGTCATCTCTCTCGATGTTCTCCGTGTACTCGCGAGTTCGCTCAGTTCCGCCAGGAAGCCGTTCGCGCCAAGCGAACCCGTATGGCCGGCTTGATTGCTGCGGCGGCGATTGTGATTATCGTGGTGGGTTGGACCGTAATCCAGGAATTCGAGGCGAATCCGGCAGGCGTTGGAGTAATCGCCTGGGCAGAAGGCTGGCGCTCCGTGCAGACGGATTTGCGGGGCCACGAGGCACTGCGCGGTACTGAAACCGGTCCTGCTCTGCCCCCGCCAGTCCTCCCGCGGGGCAAGCTTGTGTGGACAATCACACTGCCGGTCGGAAGCGAGCCGGGGGACTATGCCGTGGAACTTCAGCAACCGGACGGGAAGACGGTGGCGCGGGGTGCTGGCACGGCGAAACTCGTGAACGGCGTCACCCTCTTGAAGATTCGAATCGACACGAGAGACACGCGGCCCGGCGACGCTTCGATGCGCGTCCATCCACCGGAACGAAGTTGGAGTCGTTACCCCGTCAGGTTTCGGTGAATACCGAAAAGGTGCGGAACTTGTACTCGAATCCAGGCCCGATTCGGTTTGGGGGACGTGTTTCCAAGGGGCGAAGCTATGAAAATAATGTTTGCAATAGCTGCTTCCGTGATCCTGATCATGCTGGCCATTCTTTTGCACACACCTGTTAAGGATTTTTTGTGGGTACGTCCATGGTGGCACAGCACCTTTGTCGCGGTGCCCGCCATCGTCCTAACCTTGTTTGAATTACTCCACTCTCGCGATGCCAACACGCTCCGTGCAGAGGCAAATCAACTTCGTAAGCAGCTTGATTCAGAGCGGAACATGCACCTTCAGCAGATTGCCACAAATACTCAAAAACCAATCACCCAGGCGGACAAAAACGCCGAGACCCTTCGCAAACACATCAGGTCAAGGGTGGTGGTCAGTGAGAGACATGGAAACTGGAGCACCACCCCGGAAATCGTGGAAGTGAGCGATAATATAGTGACCTTATTCACCCCGACTAGCTATTCCTCGTCGTCAGCCTGGTGCGTGAAGGTTCATTGTGACGATGACGATGGTGGTCCCGGTTGTCAAGACCAAAATCGGCCATCAATAAGTTAGCGACCTGGGTGTCTGATTTGAGTGGGGCGGACGAATCCGCCCCAGCCATTCCGGCCCTTGAGTCGGCGCTCGAGTC
>CADDZE010000059.1 GCA_902812465.1 Acidobacteriota bacterium
AGGGAATAGTAGGCGGTGGCCACCGGACTATCCAGGACGGCGTGGACCAGCGCCCGCGTGCGGTCGGGCGAGAAAGTCAGGTTTTCGATCCGCAGGCTGGTGGCCGACTGGCGCGGGCTGGCGGCGGACTTAGACGCCGCGCCCGCGACGGGCCTCGACAGACCTGGCTCAAGAGCCGGCGCGAAGTAGGCG
The DNA here is from genome assembly GCA_902812465.1 of Acidobacteriota bacterium. Lineage (GTDB taxonomy): Bacteria > Acidobacteriota > Terriglobia > UBA7540 > UBA7540 > CADDZE01. The sequence goes on from CADDZE010000059.1 coordinate 193, forward strand.
CGGACGGCCTTCTCAATCGAACTGCCGGCCTGCTTGCCTTCTGCCGAGGCGAGATAGCGGGAGCGGGTTTCGAGAACCTCGACGGCGTTCTCCAGGTCATCGCGGATCACCACGTCCTTAATCCTGGACTCCGCCTGCTGAAGTTGCGGCACCAGGCTGGCCTCGGACCTAGCGGTCAGCGCCAGGATCGCCGCTTCGGTCACCGTTCGGTCGGGCTCCTGGTCCGCACGGCGAATCACATCGAGGAGCACCGCGTTGGACTGAGGGGAATCGAACTCTCCCAGCGCCCCATAGTAAAAGCGGCGCAGATTCAAGTCGCGTGGGTCGTCAGTGAGCTTAGAGAGGGCCTCGAGCGCCTGAGGACCGCCGATGAATGCCAGTGCCTGAGCCGCAAATTCGGCCGTCCGGTCGTCCTTGAGCGCGTGTTCGAGGTTCGGCACGATGTCCGCCCCAGCGGCGAAGGCGGCCGCCAGCAGGTTGTCCCGTGCCGCGGCGTTTGCCGAACTCAGGATGGCGTCCAGCAGCTCGGGCCCCCAATCTCCGGCCAGCGGCGCGGAATCGTCCGACTCCGTGGCGGCAGGAGATCCCTTGGCTGGCGTCGCCGGCCTGGGCGAAGATTGAGTTGGCGGCTGAGCCTGTGGCGTCACAGCCACCGAGGCTGTCTGGGCCGATGAAAACAGTGCGCCCCATAGCAAAAGGTGTGCAGCGCCGAGCGTGCTTCTCCACTGGCGGCGGAGTGAGAAAGTCCACCGCGCCAGAAGGAGGTTCGGCGACGCTCGTGATGGCCCTTGAATGCTACGCGTTGACACTGGTTGGTTGGATGCGCGCCGTCAGAAGGCGGGTTGATAGCACGTGCCCCTCTCTTGGGCTCGGCGTGGATACGAATTGGGCGGGCATCTTCAAGTGCGGAAGTTGGTTCCCTTCCGCGAAGTTAATTGATCCCGCGACGATCGAGTTACAGCTTCAGCTCGACAATAGTCGCCCCGCTCCCGCCCTCCTGCTGGGGCGCAGGATAGAACTTGCTAACGTGGGGGTGGGAGGCAAACATCTCGTGAAGGGTCTTCTTCAGGATGCCCTTACCATGCCCGTGGACGACGCGGAGGCGCAAGTGGCCGCAAAGGTAAGCCGCATCGAGAAACTTGTCGACCTCCTCGCGAGCTTCCTCCGCCGTGTGGCCGATCACGTTGATCTCGGCGGGCACGGGAGGCACGTTCACGGAAGCGCGGCCCACCTGGGAGGGCGGGGACGAGATGGCGCCCGCGGCCGGCTTTAGCCGGCGAAGCTGGTCGCGGCGGACGCGCAATCGCAGACGCCCCACCTCGACTTCCACTTCGCCGCTTCCGAGCAAGCTCACTACCGTGCCGGGCGCAGGAAAATCGGGCAGGCGCACCCGGTCGCCCAGGGCCAGCAGGCCCGGCGGCCCGCCCTCCGCGGCTTCCTCTGCTGGCTCGCCCAAAGCCTCGAGTACTTGGGCGTCCCACTCCACGCGCGCCTCGCGCTCCACCGCCGCGCCCCGTCGCTCGAGCCGTTTGCTGAGCCTCCCGCCAGCCTCCGCCCGGACCTGCGCCAGGGCCGCCTCCCACTTCTTTTCGAACTCAGCCAGGGTGCGTGCAAAACGCTGGTCGAGCTCTCGCAACTTGGCGCTGCGCTCCGCTTGGAAGCGGCGCTGCAGCTCGGCTTCGCGAGCCTTCAGCTCCGCCTGGCGCTGGCGCGCCTCTTCACTTTCCCGTTCCAGGGCGGCGCGCAGTTGGTGAAGGTCGGCGATCAAACGCGCCACCTCGGTTTCTTCCCGGCTCAGCAGAGCGCGAGCCCGCGCGACGATGGCAGGATCGAGGCCCAGACGGGCGGCTACCTCGAGCCCGCTTGATTTTCCGGGCAATCCCAGGAGGAGCTTGTAGGCCGGCCGAAGCGTAGCCTCGTCGAAGTCCATGGCTGCGTTCAAAGCTTCGGGGGTCTCGGCCGCATAGGCCTTGAGGCGGGAGTGGTGGGTGGTGACTAGAGTCATGGCCCCGCGCTGGCGAAAATGTTCGAGAATCGCGATGGCGAGCGCTGCCCCCTCTTGCGGATCGGTGCTGCCCCCTAATTCGTCAAGTAGCACTAGGTCGTCGCTGCCCGCCCCGGCCGCCATGGCTTGGATGCGGGTGATGTGTGCGGAGAAGGTACTTAAGCTCGCTTCGATAGACTGCAGGTCACCGATGTCGGCGAGGATGTGGCTGAACAGCGGCAAGCGCGCTTCAGCGGCCAGAACCGGCATCCCCGACTGCGCCATCAGCGCTGCCACCCCGATGGTCTTCAGGGCTACTGTCTTGCCGCCCGCATTCGGACCGCTGATCACCATCAGCCTCTGCGGGGGAGCCAGGTGGATGGTCAGGGGTACAGGGCGCCGGCTCTGGCGGCGGAGGGTTTTCTCGAGCAGGGGATGGCGCACGTCTATCAGGCGAAGCTCACCCTCCGGGCTGAACGAGGGGATCGAGCCATCGTATTCGCGCGCGAATTCGGCCTTGGCGAATGCCAGGTCGAGGGTTCCCAAGAGGCCAGCGGCGGTTAGCAACGCCGGGCGCCAGGCGCGCAGCTTGTCGCTGAATTCCGCCAGGATGCGCTGGATTTCCGCAAACTCCCGGCCGGCTAGCTCCGCTAGCTCGTTGTTGAGCGGCACCGTCTCGAGGGGCTCGACAAAGACTGTGGCTCCGGAAGAACTTGCGCCGTGGACGATGCCCTCCGCCCGGCGCTTCTCCTCCGTGCGCACCGGGAGCACGAAACGCTCGTTGCGAAGCGTAATCACCTCCTCCTGCAGGATGTCCTTCCAGCGCCGCGCCACCCTTTCGAGCGTCGTCTGGATTTCACCGCGGGTGCGCTCGATCGACTGGCGCAAGCGGGCGAGCAGCGGGCTGGCTGAGGAATCCACGGTGCCATCCGGCAGGATCTTGCCTTCGAGCTCAGCGAGAAGTGGGCGAAAGTCCGCCAGGCGTGCCGCAAGCTCCCGCAAGCGCGAGAAGGGAACGTGCTGGAATCGGGCGCGCGTTTCCTCCCCCGCGCGCGCCAAGGCTGTCAGCGCGAGAACCTCCAAGGCCGTCCCGGCTGCGCCTTCCACAGCAAGCTTTTCCAGTATCGGGTACGGATCGGCGAGGGAGGCAAAGCTGGTCCGCGCCTGGTCGCGCAGGTACTCGATCGCTTCCTGGGTAAGCTCAAGGGCGGGCAACGCAGCTTCAAGGTGTGAGCTGGGGGCAATCTGCTCGCAGGATCGCCTGCCGATCGGCCCGGAGAGGAACGGGACGAGAACATGGACAACGGAGGAAAACTCCAAAGTGTCCAGAGAGAAGGGGTCGTGTTCCATGGACCGGCTCCTCCATCGTAGGAACCGGGCTGGCGGACTGTCAACGACCCCTGCGCGCCCGCCGGCCCAGGGAGCGTCCGGTGATGAGCCATCAGCTGATTGGCTTATGGGTGCCCGCCTGTATGTTTCAACGGCGGTTCATCTTGGGGCGACGGTATTGGCTCAAGGGTGCAGTGGCTGGATGTGCCCGATGATCGGGCGGGAGTGGCGGATTCCCGCTTGCTTTTTGTGGGCGTTGCCGCTTAATATCGGGTTCTCCGCTTTCTGGTTCAGAACCATCGTGATCCTTAACAGCTGAGAGGTGAAGGGTGCCAGAGCAGCAACGCGTTTCCTCCAAAGATCGCCGCGAGGTGTTAAAAAAGCTGGCCTGGGGTACTGGAGCAGTCACCTCTCTGCCCGTTTTGCCCGTGCTGGCCCAGCCCGCCATATCCCCTTGCTGCGGAGCGTCCGAGCCCAAACAGGCAGGCCCGGGCTCGGACTCCGAGTGGAAGCCATTGTTTCTGGACGAGCATCAGAATGAAACGGTGATCGTGCTTTCGGACCTGATTATTCCTGAGACGGACACGCCCGGGGCCAAGGCGGCGCAGGTGAACCGACTCATTGACCTTTGGCTGAACGATGAGGAGAGCGACGTTCAGAAGGAGTTTCTGGGCGGCCTGGCGTGGCTGGACGGCCGCAGCCTGAAGCTGCATGGCAAGCCCTTCGTCCAGCTGGACCAGGCTCAGCAACTAGCCATCCTCACTCCGCTGAGCGATCCCAAGAATGCCAATCCCGAAGACCATCCGGGAGTCAAGTTTTTCCAACAAATGAAGGACTTCACGCTTTTCGGTTACTATACGTCCCGCATCGGGTTGGAGGAGGAACTGCACTACGACGGGGGAAATTACCACGCGGAATTTCCCGGCGCCTGCGATCATCCTGAGCATCAGAACTCCTAGAAGGCCGCGTGGGCAGCGGCTCCGGTCCGCTGCCTGCCGGGCTAATAGTTGGGAAGGGTCAATTCGCTTTGAGCCGCATCTCTAGAGAGGGAGGAATTCCGTTGCGTACGCGCATACCAATTGGTCTGCTGGCTATTGTTGCCGCGGCCTGTATGGCAAGTCTCACTTTTGCCAAAGCCAGTGCGGAGGACAACTTTAAGGAGAAGTGCACGATGTGTCACGGCCCGGACGGCAAGGGGTTTGCGGCACTCAAGACGCCAGACTTTACTGACCCCAAGTGGCAAGCTTCCGTCACCGATCAGCATATCGCCGACGTGATCAAGAACGGCAAGAAGGACACGGCGATGAAGGGGTTCGGAGATAAGCTAAGCCCAGACGAGATTAAGGCGCTGGTGAAGTACATCCGGTCGCTCAATAGCGAGAAGAAGAAGTGACCACGGCGGGCGGCTGGGTCTTCGGCTCGGCGCCGCTGTTCAACCACTACGGCTTAACGCTGCGCACAGGTCTTAGACATGGATCAGGTCCGCTTAGGAATCATCGGTTCGGCATTCTCCTCCACCATCCACGCCGAGGCACTCCAGGAAGTGCCGGAAGCGCGTGTGGTGGTTGCGTGCTCACCCAACAAAGCTCACGTCGAAGCCTTTGCCCGGCGCTGGAAGATCCCTAGCGCGGTCACCGATTATCGCAAGGTGCTAGAGCGCAAGGACGTGGACGCCATCGTCGTGGGTATTCCCAACGACCTGCATCGCGAGGTGGTGGTGGCGGCGGCCAAGGCGGGCAAGCACATCATCCTCGAGAAGCCCATCGCCCACACGCTGCGTGACGCCGACGAGATGCTCAAGGCGTGCGCGAAACATCAGGTGAAGCTGATGTATGCCGAGACCATCTGCTTCTCGCCGAAATACGTTCGCGCCAAGCAGCTAGTGGACGAAGGCGCCATCGGCCAGCTTTACATGGTGAAGCAGGGAGAAAAGCATTCGGGCCCCCACTCGGATTGGTTCTATGACGTCAAGCGCTCAGGCGGCGGGTCGCTGATGGACATGGGGTGTCATGGCATCGAGTGGGCACGCTGGATGTACTCCAAGCCCAAGCCGAAAAGCGTGTTCGCCCACTGCCAGCGCGTTTACCACAAGGAGCGCACCCAAGGCGAGGATAATTCGGTCGTTATCCTCGAGTTCGAGGGTGGGGGCATCGCCGTCATCGAGGACAGCTGGGCCAAACACGGCGGCATGGATGACCGCATCGAGCTCTACGGCACTGAGGGGGTGGTCTATTGCGACCTCCTGCGTGGCAGCTCCATGGAAACTTACAGCGCCAAAGGCTACGGCTACGCGGTGGAGAAGGCTGGAGAGACGCGTGGGTGGACCTTCACGGTCTTCGAGGAGTCTCATATCTACGGCTTCCCCCACGAGATGCGCCACTTTGTCCGCTGCATTCTCAATGACGAAACACCCATGGAGACGGGAGAGGATGGGCGAGCTACCCTCGAGATCATCTACGCGGCGTACGAGTCCGCGGGCACGGGCAAGAGGATCACTTGGCCGTATAAGCCCAAGCACCCGGAGGAGGTTCCGGTGAATCTGTGGCTAAAGGGCCGAGGCTAGTGGGCGTAGCCAGACCGAGCAACGGCGACGGAGGGCGGCTCGCTTCCGCAGCCCAGGCGGCCTGCAGCTTTTCCGAGGACGGAAGGGGGATGAAAGGACCGTGCGGTGATGGCAAGGTCGATGACCTGCCGCCGGCCCCGGCCCTTCACGAAGCGCAAGAAGGGTAGCTTGAAGTCCTGACTCCCGAAGGCTGGTCCTTCTGTTCAAGCCAACCTGCCTGATTGCCGATGAATCTCGTGGCGCAGCGCTCAACCCTCCGGTAGCAGTCCTTCGTCGGCTCGGGGCGGGAGGTGGGGAGCTCCTATGTCAGAACGCAAATACCGGCAGCGCGGGTATATGGATTCGGACCGCGACCGCTCCGAGCGGCGCCCATCCCCCAAGCAGGAGCTTTTTGGTCCGAAGACTCCGCAAATGCCCGCCGCTCACACCGTCTCCCGCTGCGCCGGATGCGGGGCGCTCCTCCCCCCTGGTTTCGACCCCTGGGGACGCTGCGCGCGATGCGGATTCGAGCTCCATTCCTGCAAGCAGTGCGCCTACTTTGAGCCCTCGGCCCGCTTCGAGTGCTCGCAGCCTATTCCAGAGCGGATCATGCCCAAGGATGCCCGCAATAATTGCACCTTTTACGCGCCACGCACCACGATCGAACGCCAGACCTCGCCTACCGCGCCCAACACCGGGCGTTCCAACGATCCTCGGGCCCTCTTTGAGAGCCTTTTCAAAAAGTAGGCGTACCCTCGGCGCCGCTGGGCCGCTGCCAGTGCGTTCTACAATAGTTGAGGCCTTCCGATCACCTGGACCTGATCCGAGATGTGCGGAATAGCAGGATTTGTGACACGGCAGGGCTGGGCGGAGGAAGAACTCCGCGCCATCGTCGGGCGCATGGCGGATCAGCTCGTCCACCGTGGCCCGGATGATTCGGGGACCTGGGCCGATCCCTCGTGGGGGGTTGCCCTGGGCTCGCGCCGCCTGGCCATCCAGGACCTGTCCCCTGCAGGTCACCAGCCCATGGCTTCCCCTTGCGGACGTTATGTGATGGTCTTCAACGGCGAAGTCTACAACTTTCGCTCCTTGCGCGAGGAACTGGAACCTCAAGGCTTCCGCTTCCGTGGACACTCAGACACGGAGGTGATGCTGGCAGCCATCAGTGAATGGGGCTTGGAAGCTGCGGTGAAAAGGTTCATAGGCATGTTTGCCTTCGCCCTCTGGGACCGGCAGGAATGCACATTGAGCCTCGTCCGCGACCGCCTGGGTATCAAGCCCCTGTATTACGGCTGGGCGGGAAAGACGTTTCTTTTCGGTTCGGAGCTCAAGGCCCTGCGCATCCACCCGGACTTCGCCTGCGAAGTGGATCGCGATGCCCTGGCTTTGCTCCTGGCATTGAATTACATCCCGCATCCCTATTCCATTTACAAGGCGATTCACAAGCTTGGTCCTGGATGCCTGCTGCGGCTGCGTCTGAGCGAGTCGCAGTCATTCAGCCCACCAGCCATCTCTGCTTACTGGTCAGCGCAGCAAGTGGCGGAGAGTGGGGCAGCCAACCGAGTGGTCAAGTCTGAGGAGGATGCTGCTACCCAATTGGACGCGCTGCTTCGCGAGGCAGTGCGCCTGCGTATGATTGCCGATGTCCCGCTGGGAGCGTTCCTTTCCGGCGGCATTGACTCGTCCACCGTGGTGGCGCTGATGCAGGCCCAGAGCAACCGCCCGGTGAAGACTTTCACCATCGGCTTTCGGGAAGCCGGATACGACGAGGCGCCGCAGGCCAAGGCGGTCGCGGGGCATCTGGGAACCGATCACACGGAGCTTTACGTCACGCCGGCGGAGTCGCTGGCGGTGATCCCCAAGCTCCCACACCTGTTTGACGAGCCCTTCTCCGATTCCTCGCAGATTCCAACTTACTTGGTTTCGGCTTTGGCGCGCCGTCACGTTACCGTCAGTATGTCGGGCGATGGCGGGGACGAGCTTTTCGGCGGATACACGCGCTATCTGCTGGTGCACAGGCTGTGGAGGAGCTTGGGCTGGCTGCCACGCTTCTCGCGGCGGGCGCTGGCAGGTTTGATTACCAGCCTCCGCCCCTCCACCTACGACCGGTACTTCTCCTGGCTCGGCCCGTGGCTCAATGGTATCGGACGCCCCGGTCCAGTCGGGGACAAGCTTTACAAGCTTGCCGGGGTCTTGCCAGCGGAAAGCCCGGAGGCGTTGTACTGCCACTTCATCACCCACTGGAAGCGGCCGGCGGAGCTGGTGGTTGGCGTCAGCCATGCACCCAACCATGGGAAGGCGGAGGCATGTCCTCGCCTTCCGGACTTTTATGAGCGGATGATGTTCCTTGATCTCGTCACCTACCTGCCGGATGACATCCTGACGAAAGTGGACCGCGCCAGCATGGGAGTGAGCCTCGAAGCCCGCGTGCCTTTGCTGGATCACCGCATCGTTGAGTTCGCGGCGCGGCTTCCGCTATCGATGAAGATTCGTCAGGGTCAGGGCAAATGGCTGCTGCGCCAGGTGCTGCGGCGCTACCTGCCTGCTGAGCTGGTCCGGCCAGACAAGATGGGCTTTGGGGTGCCCTTGGACGATTGGCTCCGCGGGCCGCTCAAGGAATGGGCTGAGGCGCTCCTGGATGAACACCGGCTCCGGCAGGAAGGCTTTTTCCGGCCCGAGCCGGTCCGGGCGCTGTGGACCGAGTTGCTCGCTGGCCTCCCGTACCGCGCCGAATACCTTTGGGACGTTCTTATGTTCCAGGCCTGGTACGAGACGTGGGGATAGCTCCCGGGGGGTGCGTTCGGGGTGCGCCGCCCCGGCGCCCCGGCGATCGCAAGCGTCTCCGCCTAGTAGGTGGCTAGCTCGCGGGCGACCCGTACCACGTCTTTGACCTGCGGCAGGACTTCGTCTTCGAGCGAGGGATGATAGGGCACCCAAAGGTCCTTAGCTGCCAGGCGCCGCACCGGCGCATCGAGGAACTCAAATAGTTCCTCCGCGATGCGCGCCGCGATTTCTGCTCCATAACCCCAGGAGAGCATGTCCTCATGTGCCACTAGGGCACGGCTCGTCTTCTTCACCGAAGCGGCGATCAGGTCCCAGTCATACGGGGAGAGCGACCGCAAATCGAGAATCTCCGCTTCGATTCCCTCCTGCGCCAAGGTCTTGGCCGCCTGGAGGGAGCGAAACACCAACGACCCGTAGGTGATGATCGTCAAGTCGCGTCCTTCGCGCACGAGGGCTGCCTTGCCGAAGGGGATCATGTAGTCGGGGCCTGGGTAAGGACTACGATTATACGTCTGACGGTAGAGGTGCTTCGGCTCCAGGAACAATACCGGGTCGTCGCAACGAATAGCGGTGCGCAGCAGGCCGTTGGCATCAAGCGCTGTGGAAGGCATCACCACGCGCAGCCCAGGGCAATGGGTAAAAATCGATTCGCCAGACTGGCTGTGATAAATGGCGCCACCGGAAAGGTATCCCCCGATCGCCACGCGGACCACGACCGGGCAGGCAAAGTCGTTGTTCGAGCGCCAGCGCAGGATAGGCAGTTCGTCACGAAGCTGCATCATCGCCGGCCAGATGTAGTCGAAGAACTGAATCTCCACTACGGGCTTTAATCCGCGCGTGGCCATGCCGATGGCACGCCCCACAATGCTAGCCTCGGCCAGTTGCGAGTTATAGCAGCGCGCGCTGCCGAAGCGTCGCTGCAATCCGTAGGTGGCCTTGAAGACGCCGCCTTTCCCCTTCACCTTGGGCAATTCATCTTCGTGGCTGCAATCGGCCACGTCTTCGCCGAAAACCACGATGCGCGGGTCGCGGGCCATCTCATCCCTCAGGCAGAGGTTGATGAGGTCCACCATGGTCTTCGGTTCACCCTCGAACTTCGGCGGATGATCGAAGCGCTCAGAGGTGGGATCGACGGTCGGAGAGTAGAGGTAGACACCCACTGAGGAAAGATCGGGCGGCTCCGCGGCCAGCGCGCGATCCGTGGCTTCGCTCAGCTGGCGGTCCACCTCATCCTCAATCTCTTTGAGCTGCTTCTCCGTGGCAAGTCCGTGCGCCAGCAAGTGCTTTCGCCAAAGCACTAAGGGATCCCGCCTCGCTTCCCGCTGGCGCGTCTCCTCGGACTTGTAAAGCCGCTCGTCGTCCGAAAGGGAGTGGGAGTAGGGTCGGATGACATGGCCATGCAAGAGAGCGGGCCCGCGGCGGCGCCGGACGTGCTCCACCAGGCGGCCTGCCACCTCGTAGGTTTCCAGGAAATGGGTGCCGTCGCACTCTTCGGTGAGGAGGCTAGGGAAGTTCTTCACCAGATGGGAAATGTTGCCGCCTGCTGTCTGGACGTCGACGGGCACCGAGATAGCGTAGCCGTTGTCCTCCACGACGAACAGCACTGGCAGCTTGCGGATGCAGGAGCCATTGAGCGCCTCCCAGAACTCGCCCTCACTGGTGGCCCCTTCGCCAATGCACATGACGACGATTTCGTCTTCGTGGAAGCTCGTCGCGAGCTCTGCCGCCTCTTCAACGCGCGAGAAATACAGGCTGGCATCCGCTGCTCCTACGGCCTGCAGCGCCTGCGTACCCGTCGGGCTGGATCCCGAAACAATGTGCAGCGCCTTCGAGCTCCAGTGGGAAGGCATCTGGCGCCCCCCGGACTGCGGATCATTCTTGGCGCCGACGGCCTGAAGCAGCATGTCAAGCGGCGTCATGCCGAGTGCCAGGCACAGTGCCCGGTCGCGGTAGTAGAGGTAAAACCAGTCGTAACCCGCCCGCAGGTGCTGAGCCAGGGCCACGTTGAGAGCTTCATGGCCGACCCCGTTAATCTGAAAGAAGATGCGGTTCTGGCGCTTCAGCTGGATCTCCTTGTCGTCCAGCCGGCGCGATAGGTACATCGTCCGGTAGGCGCCGATCAGAGTCTCTTTGGGAAGCCTGGTGGCCCGATGAAGGGAAACGGTGGTGGCCATTCATCCCTCGCTCAGTCGCGGTCGCAGCGCGGATCAACTAGTTTCTAGAGGCGTGGCCTGCTCAACTCCTTTCACGAAGCACGCGCCTCCTCAGCAGGCAAGTCGATTATCGAGGGCAGGCAAGGCTAAGTCAACCGCCGAAGCGGGGCGTCTGCGCCGTCGAAAGGCTTAGTCCATACAGCCACTTTTTAGCGGGGCCTTCGGCCCCTTCCGGGGAGGAGAGGGACGGTGCAGTGCGGGCTGAAAGCCGGCTGAGAAGCACCTGGATGGGGTAAACTTTCCCGGGCTCATCGAGCGGCAAGCGCGGCGCCTGGCGCTGCCATCCGGTGCTGCTGGAGACGAAACTTTTACATTCCTTTTGCATCGCTGAGGCCTTTGTGGGTCCATTTGGTGGCATCTTGGGCAACGCTGACAGAACGCACCGTGTGGTGGAACCGGCTGGAGGCCACCGGACCTCGCGCCTGAGGTGTGAGGATGCTCATGAGTCCGGGCGCCGCGCTCTTGGCAGCCGCAATGCGGCTCTTGGTGGTCCTGGCCGACGGCGCCGCAAACTGACCCCACGATGCTGGCGGGCGAGGTGCAGCGTGAAGCCACCCAGGAAGATAGTCCTTTTCGTTCCTTCTTTCTCGAGTCTTGAGGCCACAGCACCGTTAGGACTGCTGGCGATCGCGACCCCGTTGCTGCGCGCCGGTTATGCGGTGCGCGTCATCGATGCCACCATTGCGCCGGACTTCCGCAAGCGAATCTTGGATGAGGTGAAGGATGCGCTGTGCCTGGGCATCTCGCTGGTTACTGGGCCAATGATCCGCGACACGGTGGAGGTGGCGCGCGCCGTCAAGCGCTGGAACAAGGATTTTCCGGTGATCCTGGGCGGATGGCACCCGTCGCTCCTGCCCGGCCAGACTCTCGAAGCGGAATACGTGGACATTATCGTGCGCGGCCAGGGCGAAGAGAGCATGCTGGAGATCGCACGCCGCCTCACGGACGGCGCCGGGCTCGAGGGCATTCCTGGCATCGGCTTCAAGCGCGAGGGCCAGCTCTGCCTGACTCCCGAACGGCCGTTGAAGAGCCTCGAGCAGATGCCACCCAAGGCCTACCAGCTTGCCGACTTCGACGCCTACGAACGAATCTGCGGGCGGCGCTGGGCCATGTACATCTCCAGTCTCGCCTGTCCTTTTAACTGTTCCTACTGCACCAATGCTGGCGTTTATGGACGCAAGTGGAACGCGCTGCCTGTTGAGCAGGTCGTGGAAGAGACCGTGGACCTCACCCGCCGCTACCGCCTCGAGCTGCTTTGGATGGCCGATGACAATTTTCTGGTCGACCTCGAACGCGCGCTCAAGATTGCCGAGGGCTTGATTCGCGCCGGCGCTCAGTTCCAGTGGAGCATCCAGGCCACCACCAACCTGACCGCCCGTCTGACGGTCAGCGAACTCCAGCTGCTCCGCCGTTCCGGGATGCACCAGATCTGCCAGGGGATCGAGACGGCCTCCTACAAGGTCATGAAGCTCATGAACAAGGGCTTTCAGAATCTGGATGACATCTACCAATCCATCGAGCGCTGCATCCAGGCGGATGTCATCCCCTCGTTCAACATCATCTTCGGCCATCCGGGTGAAGGCCCTGTCGAAAGGCGCGAAACGGTGCGCTTCATGATGGATGTTTGCCGCCGCTTTCCCAAGGCCGAGTTCTGGACGAACATCTTTACCCCCTATCCCGGCTCGCCCATCTTTCACCGCTCCAAGGAGCTGGGGATCGAGATGCCCAGCTCGCTCGAGGGTTGGGTGGATTATTTCCCCCGCTACACCACGCTGCCCTGGTTACGAGGGCGCGAGCACCAGCGCGTTCAGGTGATGCGCGACTACCTTCGCATCGCCTTTGACCGCGCGCCGATTGCTGCCGACCGGCGGAGCTGGTTGGCCCGGGCCGTCCAGCACCTTACCAGCCACCCGGCGCGCTGGCGTTTGGATCACGACGTTTATGCGTTCCCCATCGAGCTGTGGATCAACCGCAAGCTGAAGAACATCCTCACGCTGCCCAAGCCCAACGTGGATGCGAAGCTGCTGGAGCCTGCAACATCGCCGAGTTGCGCATGAAGAAGAAGGTTGTTCTTTTTTACCCACCTTACGATGGCCCCCCGCTGGGCGCACCTTTGTGCTTGCTATCGCTTGCCTCGCCGCTCCTCGAGGCCGGCTTTCCCGTGTCGGTCATCGATGCAGCCATCAGGCCCGGATACGACGAGCTCATCCTTCGCGAGACACAGGACGCGCTCTGCCTTGGCATCTCCTTACTAACCGGACCCATGATTCGGACGGCCATCCGGGTGGCACGCCGGGTGCGTGAGGCGCATCCCGGCTTGCCGATTATCTTCGGCGGCTGGCATCCCAGCCTCACTCCCGCTCAGACCCTGCAGCCCGATTTCGTGGATGTCGTGGTGCGAGGGCAGGGTGAGCTGACTTTGGTAGAGATCGCACGCCGGCTGGCCGATGGGCGATCGCTGGAAGGCGTCCGTGGCCTATCCCGCAAGGAGAATGGCCGGATCGTTCATGAGGCGGAGCGGCCGGTGGAGAACGTCAACAGCTTGCCGACCCCGGCTTACCACCTGGCGGACTTTGACGCTTACGCCCGCCTTCGCGGCAGGCGCGAGCTGGCCTATGCCACCAGCGTCGGCTGTCCTTATGCATGCCATTACTGCACGGACCAGGTGTTCTACCAGCGCCGCTTCAATGCCTACCGCGCGGAGCGCGTAGTCAATGAGGTGGTCGAACTGGCTGGGCGCTACCGCATCGACGAAGTCGCTTTCCTCGACTCGAACTTCCCTGTGGATGTGAAGCGAGCGCTGGCCATCGCTCGCGGCTTCATCGAGCACCAGGCACGTTTTCGCTGGACCGTGCAAGCCTCCACCGATCTGCTCTGCCGCATGAGCGACGCAGACGTGCAGACGCTGGCCGAGAGCGGCCTTTACCACATCGGCTTTGGTACGGAGTCGGCGTCACCCGGCGTGCTGGCGCTGATGAACAAGAGGCACCAGCGCGTGGCCGATATGTTCGCGACCGCGGAGAAGACCGAGAAAGCCGGCATTCACGTGACCTTCAACATCATCCTCGGCTATCCGGGTGAAACCGAGGCGGACCGCCTCCAGACGTTCCGCGTCATGAGCGAGATCGCCAGGCGGCACGCCAACGTCAGCTTTTCGCCCAATATCTTTACCCCTTATCCCGGGATTCCCATCTGGCCGCAGCTGAGGGAAATGGGCGTCCGCGAACCGCAGTCGCTCGAGGAGTGGAATGATTTGCCCCTGGGAAAAAATGTCCTGCCGTGGCTGCAGGGCGAGGAGTTGCTGCGGCTGCGGCGCATGCTGGAGTTCTTCCTGCTCAACAACCAGATTCGCAAGGCGGCATCACGCCACCGGTGGCTGCGGCGCGGTTTCCGTTGCGCCCTGGGAGCCCCCATCCGCTGGAGACTTCGGCGCAGCCGTTTCGACTTCCCTTGGGAGCTTTGGGTGGCGCGCGCCACGGAGCGTTTGGTCACACGGCGGTCACTGCTGACCGGCCAGGCGCTGAGCCACAGCCTGGAAGAGGTTTGCTGAGCCAAAATCGGCACACTGCTCCTGCATCTCCTTCTGCTCGGAAGGAGCTGAGGCAAGGAGCGCCGCAAATTTAGGAAAAGTCCTTGACTGACGTTTTGCTCACTCACTCCTATCACCTCTTCTATGACGCCAAGCAGGTGCGCAAGATGCAGCCCTATCCGCCCCTGGGAACGCTCTATGCGGCGGCGTTGTTGCGCGCCCACGGATTCTCCGTCGCCCTCTTTGACGCGATGCTGGAGGACCCGGCAACCGGGTTCCCCGCTGCCCTGGCGCGGCACCGCCCGTCCATCGTCGCCGTCTACGAAGACAGTTTCAACTTTCTCTCCAAAATGTGCCTGACGCGCATGCGCGAAGTGGCCTTCGCGATGCAAGCGGAAGCCGCCAAGGCTGGCGCGGTCGTCGTGGCCAACGGTTCCGACGCCTCCGACCACGTGGCGGAGTACCTAGAGCGCGGTTTTGACTACGTCTTGCTCGGTGAAGCCGAATTCACGCTGCTCGAACTCACGACGGCCCTGCGGCAGGGCGGGCCGACGTCGGGCGTGCAGGGTATGGCGTTCCGGTGCCCCCGCACCGGAAGCCTGATTCGCACGCCTCCACGGCCCTTGCTTCAGGAGCTCGATAAGCTTCCCGATCCCGCCCGCGATCTCATTGATACGCGCGCCTATCGGGAGGCCTGGAAGTCCTCCCACGGATACTTCTCGCTGAACCTGGTTGCCAGCCGCGGCTGCCCCTACCTGTGCAATTGGTGCGCCAAGCCCATCTATGGCGACTCCTTTCACGTGCGCTCAGCCGACAGCGTCGCCCGGGAGATGCTAGAACTGAAGGAAGCGCACCGAGCCGAACACCTTTGGTTTGCCGACGACGTCTTCGGCCTGCAGCGCCGCTGGGTGAGCGAGTTGGCGGAGTGCGTCGAGCGATACGGCGCCCGTATCCCGTTCAAGATCCAGACCCGGGTGAACCTGGTCACCGCCGAAACGGCGTCAGCGCTCAAGCGCGCTGGCTGTACGGAAGTCTGGATGGGAGTGGAGTCCGGATCGCAGAAAGTCCTCGACGCAATGGACAAGGGTACTCGCGTCGAGCAGGCTGGGGCGGCTCGCGAGCAGTTGCGCCGCCAGGGCATCCGCGCCTGCTTTTTCCTCCAGTTCGGCTACCCCGGTGAAGACTGGAACGACATCCAGCAAACCATCGACCTTGTTCGTCGCACCCGCCCCGACGATATCGGCGTTTCCGTTTCTTATCCCCTGCCAGGGACGCGCTTTTACCAGCGCGTCCGCCAAGAGCTGGGCGAGAAGACCAACTGGGTGGACAGCGACGACCTCTCCATCATGTTTCGCGGCGCTTACACGAACGAGTTCTATCGCGCCCTCCGCGATGCCCTGCATGCGGAGGTGGATTCCTGGCGGCTCAGCGCGCCCGCGGCCAGTGGGAGGAAGGGTGGAGGTGCTCTACCCCCTCATCCCGTCACGGTCGCCAGCTTGTGGGAGAGAGTACGACAGATGGAAAAGACGTGCCGCAACACGCGCCTCGGCAGCCAGGGATGAAGGTGGCGCCGTTCGCAACCAGGCGAGCCGTCCCGGTGTTTCTGGAATGGACCTCCTCTTAACCCACGGCTACTTCCTCGACGAGGATCCCAAGGAGCTTCAGATCATGAAGCCCTACGTTCCTCTGGGAATCCTCTACTTGAGCTCGCATTTGCGCGCCAAGGGCTGGAAAGTGGAGGTTTTTGACACCACGTTCGCCTCGCCGCCGGCGCTCTTCTCCCTGCTCGAATCGAGCCCGCCCGCCCTGCTGGGCATCTACTCGAATCTGATGACGCGCCCCGCCGTGCTGCGGATCCTGCGCACCGCCAAGCAAGCGGGTTGGCACGTGGTAGTGGGTGGGCCGGAGCCGGGCGCCTACGCCGAGGAGTACCTGGAGGCCGGTGCCGATGCGGTAGTGATTGGCGAAGGCGAGATCACCCTGGAAGAGCTGCTGGCTCTGCGCCGCGCTGATCCCCATGCCTTTCCCGAGTCCGTCCAGCGCGCGAACGTCCAGGGTGTAGCCTTCCGCACGAACGACGGCCGCGTGCACCGCACTGCACCCCGCGCTTTGATTCCCCAGCTCGATGCGCAGCCGTGGCCCGACCGCGAGTGTGTGGATATCGCCCGCTACATCCGCACCTGGCGCGAGCACCATGGCCAGGGGTCGGTTTCGTTCATCACAGCGCGTGGCTGCCCTTACCGCTGCCGCTGGTGCAGTCACGAAGTGTTTGGCAAAACCCATCGCCGCCGCCACCCCGCCCGGGTCGCGGATGAGGTCGAATGGCTCATCGGCCGCTATCAGCCGGACATGGCCTGGATTGCCGACGACGTCTTTACCATTCATCACGGCTGGCTCGAGCAATATGCGGCTGAGATGAAGCGGCGCGGCCTGCGCCTGCCCTTCGAGTGCATCTCCCGCGCTGACCGCCTGAACGCGCGCGTTATGGATCTCCTGGCCGAGCTCGGCTGCTTCCGCCTCTGGATCGGCTCGGAGAGTGGCTCGCAGCGCATTCTGGACGCGATGCAGCGCGACGTGACCGTCGAGCAGGTGCGGGAGGCCGTCGCGCTGGCCAAATCACGCGGCATCCAGGCGGGGATGTTCCTGATGTGGGGCTACGAAGGCGAGGAGATCGAGGATATCGAAGCTACCGTTGAACATGTGAAGCGCTCGGATCCGGACGTGTTTCTCACCACCGTCTCCTATCCCATTAAGGGAACACCCTACTTCGATGAGGTTGCCCCGCGACTGGTGAGCCTCAAACCTTGGGTCGAGGGGTCCGACCGTGACTACCGGATTCGCGGCCGTCACTCTCGCCGTTTCTATCAGTACGCGGACCAACTGCTGCGCCGGGAAGTGGAGCTGCACCGGCTCGGGAGACATGGCGCCGCGGCCGATGCCTTGCGCCGCGTGCAGCTGGAGAACGAAATTGCTCAAGCGCGCCAGGGCCTGCGCGCTGTTTTCGCCGAGGTCGAAGCATGAAGGAAGCGGCCACCGTCGAGTCCGCTGGCTCGCCTCCCGCGGCACCATTCGATTACGTGGCAGAGACCTACGACCAGACGTTTACCTTCACCCTGATCGGGTGGGCGCAGCGGCAGGCCGTGTGGCGGGAGCTGGATCGCATTTTCCAGCCCGGGCAGCGCATCCTCGAGCTTAACTGTGGTACCGGGGTCGACGCGCTGCATCTGGGCGGGCGAGGCGTGGAAGTCTTGGCCTGCGACGTCGCCCCGCGGATGATCGAGGTGGCCCGCCGCCGCTTGTCAGCGCGTTCCACGCGGGCGCGAGTGGAATTTCGCGTCCTGGCGACGGAGCAGATGCGGGCGCTTCGCAACGAGCGCCCCTTTGACGGCGCCTTCTCCAACTTCGCGGGGTTGAACTGCGTTGCGGACCTGGAATCCGTGGCGCGCGATCTCGCCCCGCTCCTGCGGCCCGGAGCGACCGCCCTGCTCTGCCTGGCCGGGCGTTTTGTCGCTTGGGAAATCGCTTGGTACCTGGCCCGCGGAAATCCGGCCAAGGCCTTGCGGCGCTTCCGGCGCGGGGCCGTCCGGGGGCGCTTGGCGGACGGCGTCAGTGTTCCAGTCTACTACCACGGAGTGCGGAAAGTGGCGCGCCTCTTTTCGCCCGGCTTCCGTCTTCGGCGCTGGAAGGGTGTCGGTCTGCTGGTGCCGCCATCGTACCTGGAAAGGCAAGCGGGTAAGTTTCCGCGCCTCTTCCGCCTGCTGGCTGGCGCGGATCGGCTGCTGGCTGGCGTGCCCGGCCTCCGTGCGCTAGCCGATCATCTGCTGCTGGAGTTCGAGCGCGCGTAGTCTTGGGCATCCCAGTTGGTATACACCGCTGACGATCCCTACATGACACACATTGGCGACAACAATTACCTGGACGGCCGGTGCGATCCCGTGCGAAAACTAACGCGTGCGAGCCACAGGCTAAGCCGGCCATGGCCACGGGGATTCGGTGCGCCGGCCGCGCGGCAAAGGTTCACATGCACTTTTTTTTTACAAACAAAGCCGGAATGTCTCTCAGAATCAGCGAGTTGTAAATTTTACCTGCCCCGCGAGCCGAGGCTTTCGTCATGATTGTCCTCTTCAATCCCAAGGCAACGCGATTCCGCAACCGGCGGTTCCCCCTTTCCGTGCTGGCCTTAGCCGCCGTGCTCGAGGGCCGCGAAAACTACGTGATTGTGGACGGCAACCTCGATCCTGATCCGATCCAGACCCTGTTCTCCATTTTTCGCCAGCACGCGGTTGAGCTGCTGGCGGTCACTGTGATGCCGGGGCCGCAAACCGTCACCGCCGTTGCCGCATGCAAGGAGATTCGGGCGCGGTTTCCGAATGTGCCGATTGTATGGGGCGGATACTTTGCCTCGAATTATACGAACGCGGCGCTCAACGCCTGGTACGTGGACTTTGCCGTCCGAGGCCAGGGAGAGGACACGCTGCTGGAACTGCTCGAGGCTATTCGGGGCCGGCGCAGCCTGGCGGGCATCGGCGGTCTTTCCTATAAGGATAGCGAAGGAAGGCCGTGTCACAATCCGGAAAGGCCGATGAAGCCGCTGGACGCTTTTCCCTGGTATCCCTACCACCGCATTCCGGCCGAAAGGTACCTTCTGCCGACCTTTCTCGGACGCCGCACGGCCGTTCACCAGGCGAGCCTGGGTTGTCCTTTTCGCTGCAACTTTTGCGGCGTCGTGACCTTTTCGGGCAGCCGCGAAAAGGTCGAGTCCCCGGCCCGCACCGAAGCGATCCTGCGCCACCTTCAGCGCACCTACGGGGTGGACGCGGTGCAGTTCTATGACAACAACTTTTTTCTCCGCGAGGACCATGCGCGCGAGCTGGCGGACCGGCTGGCGCCGTTGGGGCTGCGCTGGTGGTGCGAGGCGCGTACCGACATCATGATGCGGTACTCGGACGCCACCTTCGAGGCGATTCGCCGCGCGGGTTGCGCCATGATCTTTTTCGGAGCGGAATCGGGCTCCAACGAGACCCTCAAACAAATGAACAAGGACCTGCGCGCCGAGGACACACTGGCCCTGGCCGCGCGCATCCGCCGCTTCGGGATCATTCCGGAGTTTTCGGTTATCTTCGGCAACCCAAAGGATCCCGAGCGCGACACGCGCGAGTGCTTCGCCTTCGTGCGCCAGTTGAAGCGCCTGAATCCGGATTGCGAGATTGTAGTGCAGCATTATACGCCGGTGCCGCAGCGCGATCGGATGTACGGTGGCGTCGAGGATCAAATCCAGTTCCCCACCACCCCGGACGAGTGGACTACCGAGCGCTGGCAGCGCTTTGCTACGCAGAAGGACCCTGCAACACCCTGGTTGAAGCCCCGAACCAAGCGGCTTATTGACAACTTTGAACTCGTCGTCTCATCGCGCTGGCCGACCGTCCAGGACATCCGCTTGCCTTCCTGGGGCCGAACCGCCCTGAAGGTACTGAGTCGCTGGCGTTATCAGTTGGGCATCTATTCGTGGCCGGTGGAGTTGAAGCTGGCGCAGCGGGCGATTGATCTGCGGAAGCCGAAATGGGAAAGCCTGTGAGCCAAGCCGGGACCGAGGTGAGCCCGCCCGACGGTCGGGCCAGCGATCCGCGTCCACCTGTACCCGGGCGGGTGAGGCGCCTGCCGGTGGCGCAGGGCTACCGGCTGTGGGCTCCGAGCTATGACCTTGACCCGAATCCCCTTCTGGCGCTTGAGGAGCGAACCCTTCCGTCGCTGCTGCCGAACCTGGCTGGGAAATTCATTCTCGACGCCGCCTGTGGTACGGGAAGGTGGCTGAGGAGGTTGTTGCGGTTGGGGGCGAGAGGGGGCGCGGGCGTCGACCTGTCGCGGCCCATGCTGGCCGTCGCCGCCAGCAAGCCCGACTTGTGTGGAAAGCTAGTGCAAGGTGACTGCCTGGCGCTTCCCGTCCGCGCCAGCGCGGCGGACGTGATTGTGTGCTCGTTTGCGTTGAATCACATATCAAATGTCTGCGCGCTCGCGCGAGAACTGGCTCGGGCCAGCAGGGCGCAAGGCCACGCCTTCGTGAGCGACGTGCATCCTCAAGGATTTCAGAGGGGATGGCGTACCGGGTTCCGCAGTGCCGGCGGGCCAATCGAGATCGCCGCCGAGGCTCATTCCCCGGCCGAGGTCAGCAGCGCGTTTAGGGGGCAAGGCTTCGAGCTGCGCCGTACCGTGGAGGCATGGCTCGACGAACGCGACCGGCCGATCTTTGTGCGGTCCGGGCGGCTTGATCTGTTCGAGGCGGCCTGCGCCCATCCGGCGGTGGTGATTTTTCACTTTGTCCGTGACCCAAGGACTCAATCCGGGTGAGGTCATGGGGAAAACCACACTGCATCGCGGGCCAGATTCGGAGCCGGCAGGTCAGACGCTGGCCGGGCCGGTGCCCCACTCCCCCCACCGCATTCGAACCCTTCCCGTCCTCGTGCTGTTGCCCCATTCGCGCTGTAACTGCCGCTGCGTGATGTGCGACATCTGGCGCATCCGGCAGGACCGTCAGCTCACTTTGCGCGACCTCGAGCCGCACTTCGACTCCATCCGTCGCCTCGGCGTGCGCTGGGTAGTCTTTTCCGGCGGCGAGCCGCAGATGAACCCGGAGCTTGCCCGCCTGGGCGCATGGTTTCGAAGCGAAGGCATCCGCGTGACGCTCTTGACGGCCGGCCTGCTGCTCGAGCCTTTCGCCGGCTCTGTCGTGGAAACCGTCGATGACGTCATCGTCTCGCTGGATGGCCCGCCGGATGTCCACGAGGCGATACGCCGGGTGCCTCGCGCCTTCCACCGCCTGGCGCGGGGTGTGGCGGCCATTCGGGAGCGGCGGCCGGCCATGGAAGTGCGTGGCCGGTGTACGGTGCAGCGTCTGAACCACACGCGCTTGCGAGACACGGTGCACACCGCCAGGCGTCTCGACCTGAATTCCATTTCGTTCCTAGCTGCCGACGCCACTTCACAGGCGTTCAACCGCCCGCAGGGCTGGACGATCGAACGGCAGAACGACGTGATGCTGAGCGCCGAAGAAGTGAAGGCGCTCGAAGCCGAGGTGGAAAGCTTGATTCGCGAGAGCAGGGAAGACATCTCCAGGGGCTTCGTCGCCGAGAGCGAAGAGAAGCTGCGCCGCATCGTGCGCCACTTTCGTGCCCACCTCGGGCAATGCCCACCC
>CADDZE010000060.1 GCA_902812465.1 Acidobacteriota bacterium
GCGTTGCCGCTAACCTCAGTCGCCCTACGGGCTCCTTCGGCTAGCGGCAAAGAAAAACCAAAACCAAACAGATCATGGGCTATAAAAACCGGACATCTTCCCGTGCTAAGAACAGAAAAAATCCCTGGATCGCCGGCGGACTCATTGCGCTGGCAGGAGCCCTCGTTTATGCCGGGCTGGCAGCCTTGCGCCCCGAGGTGGGAGGCCAGTACGCGTATCTGCGCGAGGCCTATCATCCCTCCGTGGCCTTCATCTACGGGTGGTCACTCTTGCTGGTGACGCAGACGGGCGGGATGGCGGCGGTTGCCGTCACCTTCGCCCATTACTTCCTGGAGCTCACCCGTGGGTCGCTCAGCGAAGGGAAGATAGCGGCAGCGGCGCTGCTCGCCCCAACTTTCATCAACTGTTTCGGAGTGCGCGCCGGCAGCAGAGCCCAGAGCACGTTGATGGTCATGAAAATCTTCGCGATCGGCACCCTGGTGATCTGCGGCTGGCTTTTCGTTGAGACGCCGCGTGGGGCCTTGCGTCCAGTACTGGACCGCCCACCGTCGCTTTCCTTGGTGACTGGCTTTGGCGCTGCTATGGCGCCAGTGCTTTTCGGCTACGGCGGGTGGCAGACCTCTTGCTTTGCCGCCGGCGAGATGATCCATCCAGAGAAGAACCTGCCGCGCGGGCTGATGATCGGGGTAACAGGAGTGGTGGTGCTTTTATCCCCACAACAGCCTGGTGGGCTGGGCGATCGTGCTGAGTGGTATTCTGGCCTACGTTCTGTGGGCGCGGCGGGGACGATCGAAACGATAGCCGGCAGGCCTCATGGCGAGCCGGTCCTCCAAGAGGAAGGCAAAAGCTGCGCTCCTACCCTGGCCGTCATGGAGTGCGGCAGCTGTGGCGCTACCGCACTCCCAGGTCTCCCCCTCAGAAGTGGTGAATGATGCGGTGGGCGAAGGCGCCGGCATCCACCCCGACGCGGAAGGAAGCGGTATCCAGCGCCCACCGGACGCTTCGCGTGTAGCCGACCTCGAGATTGACGTTGCGAACCGGATTGAAGCCCAGCCAGCCAGAGTACCCATTATCGCGAGCAATGGAGGCTGGGCCCGTCGTCTCGAAAGCCGTCTCAAACACACGCCCGTGGTTCGCCGTTACGTGCGACGGGAATGGCTGGCGCTGGAAGATTTGGCTGTAGATTTTCTGCGTTCCACCGGGCAAGACGTCGTAGTAGGATGCGCCCACGCGAAGGAAAGGCAGCACCTTGTACATCGCGCCGCCCTCGAATTCGCTGAGGAAACCTAGCGTACGGTACGGACGGTAAAAGAAGCCGTTATCCCACGTGGTGTTCCCCAGGCCTGCGTTAGCAAAGGGCGTCAGCTTGCCCAACTGGCGGTCGAAGTGGTTGTCCCACACGACGGTCGCGCGCCCGGTGCTGAAACCGCGGGCAAAGCTGCCCGTCGGAGCGCCACCAGTCACCATCGAGGTGTAATTGACCACCGACGTTGGCACGTGGAAGCGCAGATCCACATAGGCGTCGCCCAGGCCGTCATTCCACCTGCGCCAGTTGCTTAGGGTATCATTCTCGGGGTGGACGAAGTAGACAGGGATGCCCACATCGGCCCCAAAATACTTGTTGAAGTTGTAGCCGACGCTGGAGTCAAGAACCGTCACCTGCCCTAGCTGTGTCGAGCTACCGCGGTATTCCTCGTGCCAGGCAAAGCCCGACTCCTGAGCCTGAGCAAGCAGTTTTGGTGCGGCGGATAGGAAGAGAACCGCCGGAATCATCAGAGACAGGAAACGTGCACCCTTCATTGCGCTCCTCCAAAGTCGTCTGATGCCTCCGGTCATCAGTCATCACCAACACTGTGTACCAATTTTTGGATGAGAAAGGGTCTTATCAGGGTTGACCGGCGGTACTGCGTCGAAGCCCTGTCCCGTCAGCTTTGCTGGCAAGAGGCTGGCACAAGTTGGGACCACGGAGGGAAACCGGGGCGATGCGCCGTGGAGCGAGCATGCCGCGGCCAAAGCGCGGCATCGCTCCGCCGCCCTCCGGCGTCAAGGCCTACCGCCCACCGCCGCGGTCCTCGGTCTGGGCGTCGGGCAGTGGAGAGTACTGAGCTGGGAACCGGCTGAGTTCCTGCTCGGCTACTTCGCGCGTGTGCTTGTCGTTCGACGAAAGGTGCCGCATGACGGCAAGCAGTAGCTCGCGATCGCGCGCCTCGCGCGCCACGGCGGCAGCGGCCAGAGCTTTGTCAGCTAGGACGGCGTCCGGGGAGTTGATGAGGGGCAGGATCGCGCGTGCCAGGGTTTCGGCGGCCCGGGGATCGTAAAAGGTGATGGAGTCGTAGTCGTTGCCAATGCCGCCGCGCAGGAAATAATAGTCGAGTGCCGTCAGCACCGTCTCGCGCGCCGACGGGTTCTCGGAACTCAAGGCGGCGGCCAGCTCGCGTGCTAGGGGACGCTCCACTTCGGCGATGCGTGCCGCCTCGGCCCGCTCGCGGTCAGACTGCAGGGCCATCGAGCGCAGCCAGTTCCGGTGGAACTGGACGGTGTTGTCATCAAGGATGTTATAGAGGGCCTGCGCCACGTTCAGCCGCACGAGCGGGTGCTCACGATCGGCGGCAGCACGGGAGAGGAACGCTTGCTCGATTTCGCGGCGCAGATCCATGTCCGGTGTGCGGTACCACCATCGCCACAATGCCTTGAGCGATTCGATGCGCACCAGCAGGTCGGAGTCGTTAACGTGGCGCACTAGCGCGCGGGCGACGTCGTCGCGGCCAGTCATGTGGTAGGCGTATTGGTAGAAGACTCGCGCCGCTCCCCGCCGCGTATAGTCGTCGGGGCTCTCGAGCGCTTGCTTCACCGCCTCGATTGTCCCGCCCAGGCCATCGTTTCCGAGCTGCCGGAGCGACCACGCCGCAGCCCGGCTGACCATCTTCACCCGGTCGCCGAGAAGACGCGTGAGCGGCGCGACGGCGGGTTGGAACAGTGCAGGATCAGGAGCGTCCACCGCCATGCGGCCAACGGCCGCAGCCGCCGCCTGGCGTACCAGCGGCTCGGGATTGTTCAGCAGTGGCAGCACGCGCGCGAGCACCGCCGAGTCGCGCACATACCACAACTGGTCCAGCCAATTCAGTGTCGCGACTAGCGACGGTGAGGAAGCCCGCAGGGCGGGCGGAGCAGGGGCCAGCGCCGGCCCGTGCTGCGGATAAATCTGCGATAAGCCCATGACCGCCCAGCTCGTCTCCAGGTGTGGCTGCAGGAAGAGTTCGCCCTTATTGTCCAGCCAGCCACCGAATTCGCGCTGCAGGCCCAGCAGCCAATGAATAGCCTTCTGAACGCGCGGGTCCTCCATGTCGTAGCCCGCCAGCTTAAGCGTGTAGAGCACCTCGCCAGTCATAAACTGCAGGCTGGGATCGCTCTTCTTCTCGAAGGGGGCGCGCGCGGCGGCATCAAAGAACTGCTCGTTGGACATATATTCGGCGGTCACCCAGCCGCCATCATTGTGCTGGCGGTCGAGAATCTTCCGGATGTTCGCCTGAATGATGGGCCGGAACCTTGGGTCGCCCATCATCACCATTCCCTTGGTCTGTTCGACGATGTCTTCGAGGTCGTTGGTGGAGGTTGAGGTCATCAAGCGCTGAAGGTGGTCGGCCGACTTTTGGAGCTCGCCGGCCCCCAGGCCGCCCGCCCCGGCGCTGGTGTCTGCCGCCTTCGCGCCCGACCCCGCGGCGGCGCGAGCACGTTGCGCGACTTCGTTCAGCAGGAACCACGAATCCGTGGCGACGCGGAAGTCGCTGATGGGCCGGTTGCCGTCAAACTCATAGTTGCGCGTCTTGGTAGGCTGGAACCTCTCCATGTAGTGGGTTGTGTCGGCGCGCGGCAACACGTCGCGCGCGTCGTAGACCAGGCGGGGATAGTTGACCAGGTGTCCCGGTGTCTCCGTGGGCCGATGGCTGACCAGGTTCTCGTACAGGAGCAGCATGGTCCCCAGCCGGCTAATGCCATTGGTGGGTGCCAGCTCAAAGCGCAGCCAGTAGGTGTTAGGGAAGCCATAGAAGGGTGCGGGCGCGTTGTAAAGCTTGTCCATCATGAATTTGAACTGGGGGTGGTTGCGCACCGTGTAGCCGTTGCGCACGGCGGTCAGGGTACTGAGCATGGTGAAGTGTGCCGGATGGCAGGTGATGCAGCGCTCGGTCTCGTCGGTGACGTTCTCCGCCCGCGTGCGGACGGCACCCTTGCGCGGGGTGTTCGAAAAGAACGAGTCGCCCACGTCAACCATGTAGCGCATGGCCACCTCGACGGCCTGGCGGGGGTCGCGATAAGGCGGGACGTCAAACAACGCGGTGCGCAGGCTCCAGTAAGGATGATTCGCTTTCACCGCCACGTAGTAACGCCCGGGCGTGAGCACCCGCGTGACGAACTTGAATCCCACCAATTCGTCTGCCTGGTCATCATGGCGGATTTCCGTGGGGTCCTTGCCGTTTGTGTACTCGGCCAGGCGCAGCCCCTGAGGACTACTGTCCTGCCGGTAAATCTTCAACGTGCACGGCACGTCGCGGTCGATCAGGTCAAGCTCGAAGAAGACCAGTTTCGGCCGTGGCTCGCCATACTCAAACGTTAGCCATTGCCATCCCACCTTGCCTTCGTCCGTGTTGTACAGGTACTCGATGTCGTCGGACGTACCAAAGACGGACTTGCCCAGTTCCATAGGGGAGGCGTGCAGCGGATCGCCGGCCGTATTAGGTGCGATCTGGTATGAATCCGCAGCGCTCACCTGCAGGGACTGCAGCTCCAACTGATAGTGAATCCGAGGACCGCTGGTCTCCCCGAAGCTAGGAGCGCGAAGCTCCAGGCGGCCTTTTCCCTGCTGCGCCGCGCGAACGAGGAGGTACGCTCCTGGGTCGCCCGCGTGCAGCTTCTTACGGATCGCCGGGTTACCCGCTGATTCGAAGCGCACTTCCACTCTGGCTTCAGGCGAATAAATCCCCTGGGGGTCAACGTTGAAGGTGATAGGCGAAGCGATCCGGCGGGGGACAAGTTCGACCGCCGGGGTAAGCTGCGACGGCGTGTCCAGCGTTATGCTTACGGAGTAAAGTTCGCCGGGCTGAAGATCCGGTGTCTCCCAAAGCTGGCTTTCGCCCGGCCCGATCGAAGCCTTGAGTGGATGGTTTAAGCCAACCATTCCGAAAGGCCGCATGGGACCGGAAACGCGCACCTGCGCCGCTGTCGCCCGCCAGGCTGCGACCGCGATCAGGAGCGCACCCAGGGATGATAATCCGCAGAGACACGCACGCACGTAACGAGTGGCTGCAGGATGGCTTTGCAGGGGTAGTGACATAGGTGGCCTCGCAACACGCGAATTCTATGCCTGCCCAGCTTCCGCTGCAACCGAACCAGCTGACCTGCTCCTTCAAGCTCCCTCCAGCCTGGCCACGATCTCCGCCGCTCCGCGGCGGAGCCGCATGCCAAGGAGCAGAATGGCTTCCGACCAGGATCAGCGCATTTTTGAAGACGAAGCCCGGGGCAGCAGAGTGGGGTAAACGCTGGTTCGTAACCAGGCGCGCTGGTTAGCTACGACTATATTGACACATAAGTAATAGCATGCTAGAATTTCTTGGGTCGAATGCGAGGAGGGCCTTTTAGCCCAGCAAGGGCGACCGAAGCGGCTCAATTTCCCGCTACCTTTGCCCTAGCCAGTTCCGCTGCCAAGCCTTCGAATCCCGGGTAGCTCGCCTTTTGAGTCTGCCCGCCCACCGCTGCCAACACGCTGATCAGCCAGAGAGGTCACCATCATGGGTTTCCGCCCGAACGCGCAGGGCGTGTGGGACGGTGGCGACTGCTGTCTTACCAGGCCACGGCGGTCCGCTCGGTTATCTCGGGCACATCTCTGTGCGCGGGTGAGGTGCACAGCGGCTGCTCTGATGCTGGCGCTGGCCCCCATCGAGCCCGCCCAGGGAGGTGCCCCGAACCACCGAGCGCATAGCTGGCTTCGCCACCTGCTCGGCATGCACGAAAGCCAGCAGCAGAACCAAAGGCGGCACGACCGCTTAGCCGAGCTGAGCCTCGCCGAACTCGGCAGCATCGAGGTCACGACC
Source organism: Acidobacteriota bacterium (assembly GCA_902812465.1). GTDB lineage: Bacteria > Acidobacteriota > Terriglobia > UBA7540 > UBA7540 > CADDZE01. The sequence continues at coordinate 6,087 of CADDZE010000060.1, forward strand.
GTTTCCAAGGAACCGGAGCAGGTATGGAGGACCCCGGCCGCCGTCTTCGTGCTCACGCAAGAGGACATCCGCCGCTCCGGCGCCACCAGCATTCCTGAAGTCCTGCGGCTTGTGCCGGGGGTCGAGGTCGGCCGCATTGACTCGAATAAGTGGTCAATCGGCATCCGGGGATTTCAAGGCCGCTTTTCGCGGGACGTCCTGGTGCTGATTGACGGACGAAGCGTATTCAACTCGTTAGTAGGAGGTGTCTATTGGGAAGTCCAGGACGTGTTGCTGGAGGATGTCGAACGCATCGAGGTGATTCGCGGGCCGGGTGGCACGATTTGGGGGGCCGACGCAGTCAACGCCGTGATCAACATCATCACCAAGCGAGCCAAAGAAACGCAAGGAGGGCTTGCCCAAGCTGGCGGTGGAAATGTCGATCAAGCGCTTCCGTCCTTCCGCTATGGTGGAGGTAAGGGGCAGAGCCTCAACTATCGCATCTACGGCAAGGGATTCCGCAGGGGCCCGGAGTTTCACCCTGATCATCGCAACTTCGACCACTGGCAGATGGGCCAAGCAGGATTCCGCGCTGATTGGGATTCCCACCGCGATAACCTCACCGTCGAGGGCAGCCTCTATGATGCTGACGATGGACAGCGACTGAATATCGGAAGCTACTCCCCGCCGTTTTCACGTGACGTCGAGCGGGATGCTGAACTCTGGGGAGGCAGCTTGCTGGTGCACTGGCAGCGGAACCTCTCCCAGGGGTCCGACGTCCAGGTGCTGGCCTACTATGACCGCAGCTACCGTCATGAAGCCGATTACGAGGACAGCCGTGACCGCCTGGATCTCGATTTCATTCACCATCGGACCTTCTCCGGGCGGCAGGACTTTATTTGGGGGCTGGAGGCGCGTGCCGACGCGGCAGACGATCCCACCGTTGTGCCTACGATTGTTGTCACCCCCAGCCGCACGTCTTCCCGGCTCTGCAGCGCCTTCGTACAGGATACCATCCCGATCGGCAACCAGTTCTCGTTGACCCTCGGCTCCAAGCTCTGGCACGCTACCGGGAGCTCTGTGGAAGCAGAGCCGACACTCCGCCTGCTCTGGACCGCAAGCCCGCGTCAATCCCTTTGGGCAGCGGTCACCCGCGCGGTAGCCACGCCCTCACAGATCGAACAAGGGGTTCAGTTGACCGGCTTACTGGCCAACAGCAACCCGCCGGTCTTCTTCCGGCTCATCGGAAATCACGCCTTCTCCTCCGAGCGGATGATCGGGTACGAGGCGGGATACCGCAGCCTGCTCAAGCCCAGCCTTTACCTGGACCTGGCCGCGTTCCACAACCGTTACGGCGATCTGGAGAGCGCCGAGCCGGGCAAGCCGTTTCTGGAGGCATCCCATGGGCGCCATGTCGTTATGCCATTCTTTCTCAGCAACGGCTTGAAGGGAACCACTGATGGCTTCGAAATTGCGCCGCAGTGGCGCGCGGCATCCTGGTGGCAGATCAAGGGCTCCTATTCGTACCTCCACATGGATTTGCAGCGCAAGCCAAGCAGCCTTGATCCTGGGACTGCGGCGCGCAGCGAAGGTCAAAGTCCACACCACCAGTGGAGGCTGGAGTCGTGGTTAAGCCTCCCCAAGGGATTTGAGTTTGACCAAGCCTATCGCTACGTCAGTGCGCTGCCCGCCGAGGTTTCGAGCGATGCCGGACGCGTGATGAGCGTGTCCGCCTACGGAACAGCCAGCGTGCGCCTGGGCTGGCGACCCACAAGGCATATCGAGCTTTCGGTCACGGGCGACAACCTGCTACAGCCCCGCCATGTTGAATTCGGGGGCGACCCTGGACCGCTGGTTGGGCTCAAGCGCAGCCTCTACGGGCAGATCAGCCTTCGCTGGGAAGGCGAACGCAAGCTGCCTTCGGAACGCTGACACCTTTGTCAGGTGAGGAGGATGGAACTGGCTCAAGGCACTTGCAAGAATCGGGGAGGCTCGGCCGCGGCGGCAGGGGTGCTCCTGCTTGTCGCCGTGGCTGCCCACGCCTCCACGCCGACCGAATACGAGGTAAAGGCTGCGTACCTTTATAACTTTGGGAAATTCGTGCAGTGGCCTGACTCAGCGCCCGCTGTCCGCAGCGGGTTTTTCACCATTTGCGTGCTCGGCCAGGACCCTTTCGGGAGGGCCCTTTACCGCACGGTATCAGGCGAGGCTATCGGTGGCCGAAGCGTGACCGTCAGGCGCATCGCTGGTCCCGAGAAAGCGGCTGGATGCCGGATCGTCTTCGTATCCGGTTCGTTAGACGGCGATCTCGCAGAAGTGCTGCGGGTGCTGGGCGCCGCCAGCGTCCTGACGGTCAGCGATATGCCGGACTTCCTCGAGCTTGGTGGGATGATTCGGTTTGTGATGTCCGGCAACCGCGTACGCTTTGAAATCAACCTGGCTGCGGCCCGGCGCGCGGGCCTGGCCGTGAGCTCGCAACTACTCAAACTTGCGCTGAGTGTGAGAGCCGATACACCGTCGGGACGGTGAGGGTTGCTGAAAGTCGACGACTTGCCGCTTACCACCAAGCTGACCGGAATGAACATGCTGGTCAGCACTACCGCGCTGCTGATCGCCGGGGTGGCGTTAATCATTTACGACGCTCGCTCCTACCGGCGAATGATGGGTGAGGCACGGTCAGTACAAGCCCAGATCATCGGAGCTAACAGCGTCTCGGCTCTGATCTTCAACGATGTGCCCTCAGCGGAAAGCACGCTCGCTGCGCTCAAGGCCAACACCAACGTGATTGCGGCGGCCATTTACAAACCCGACGGCAGTGTCTTTGCCACTTACCGCCAGTACTCCGGCGCCAGCCTTCCCCCGCTGCCCTCCCTGTCCCCCCAGCAGGCCGAGGTGCGCCTCTCCCAAGGCCGGGACTTTATCCTGGCGCGGAAGATCGTCTTCAACGGCCAGCCCGTGGGCGTGGTGCTGATCCGGTATGATCTGGGAGAGTTGGATCGCCGCCTGCGGCAGCACGCCCTGATCGTGGGTTGTGTTTTGGCGGCATCCATTGTCGCCGCGCTCCTGATTTCGAAATTCCTGCAGCGGAAGATCGCGCGGCCGATCATCAGTCTGGCCGCGATCGCACGCGGCGTGTCTCAAGAGCGAAACTACGCCGTTCGTGTCCCGGCAGCCGAGGGCAGAGACGAGTTAGCGGTGCTCGTTCAGGCGTTCAACGACATGCTGACGCAGGTCGAGGAGCGCGACCGGATGCTGGAGGAACGTGTCCGGCAACGCACCGCCGAGCTTGAGGTAGCCAACCGGGATCTGCAAGCGTCGCTGGCAGTGCAGAAGCTGACAGAACGGAAGTTTCGCGGGCTCCTCGAATCAGCTCCGGACGCCATGGTAGTGGTCAACCGGGAAGGACGCATCGTTTTGGCTAACGCCCAGGCTGAGAAGGTGTTTGGGTATCGGGAAGCAGAGCTCATCGGGCAGGAAATCGAGATTCTCATTCCGAAAAGATTTCGCCAAAAGCACCCCGCCCACCGAAGGGCATTCTTCGCCGATCCGCATGTCCGGTCGATGGGAGCAGGACTGGAACTTTACGGCTTGCGGAAGGACGGCACGGAGTTCCCGGTAGAGATCAGTTTGAGCCCCTTCGAAGGCGAGGAGGGCCTTTTGGTGTCGAGCACGATCCGCGACATCACCGAGCGCAAGCGTGTCGAGGAGCAGATTATGCGGCTGAACGCCAGCCTGGAACGGCGTGCGGCTGAAGCCCAGGCGGCCAATCAGGAACTCGAAGCCTTCTCGTACTCGGTGTCGCACGACCTTCGCGCCCCTTTACGCCAGATCGACGGCTTTTCCAAGATACTCCTTGATCAGTACGGCTCCCGCCTCGACCCTGACGCCCGGCACTACCTGCAGAGGGTTCGGGACGGCGCACGCAGCATGGGACAGCTGATCGATGATCTGCTGAAGATGGGAAGGATCGGGCGGCAGCAGCTCGTACGCAAGCCGACTGATCTCGCGGAGCTGGTTCAAAGCGTGCTCCGCGAGCTGGAGCCAGAATGTGAAGGCCGGCAGATCGAATGGCGCATCGCACCACTACCCACCCTGGAATGCGATCCTCGTCTAACGAAGCAGGTCTTTACTAACCTGCTCTCCAACTCCCTTAAGTATACGCGACGGCGCGCGCGGCCCTGCATCGAGGTGGGACATACCTTGCAGGATGGCCAGCCCGTCATCTACGTTCGCGATAACGGCGCTGGCTTTGACCCGCGGTACGCCCACAAGCTCTTCGGTGTCTTTCAGCGCCTCCACCGCACGGAGGAATATGAGGGGACAGGCGTGGGCCTGGCCACCGTCCAGCGCATCATCCACAAGCACGGGGGACGCATTTGGGCAGAAGGCGCCGTCGACCATGGCGCAGCGTTCTTCTTTACCCTGGCGCCGAGCCCCGTGACGGAAGTAGCGGGCATTGGCACGAGTGAGGTGAATTCATGACACATTGCGAAGTTGAAATTCTGCTCGTGGAAGATAACCCCGCCGATGTCGAACTGACGCTGCTGACGCTGCGGCAGAGCCGCCTGGCTAACACGATTCATGTGGCCCGCGACGGAGCTGAGGCACTGGATTTCCTCTTCTCGCGTGGCGCTTACGCCGATCGTGGCCTTCCTGCCCCTAAAGTGATCCTGCTCGACCTCAAGCTTCCCAAGATCGATGGACTCGAGGTGCTGCGGGCCGTCCGCCACGACGAGCGAACTGCACTGATTCCCGTGGTCCTCCTAACTTCCTCCAAGGAGCAAAGGGACATCGTCAGCGGCTACCAGCTCGGGGTGAACAGTTACATCCAAAAGCCGGTGGATTTCGACCAGTTCCAACAAACCATCCGGCAACTCGGTCTTTACTGGCTCATTGTCAACCAGGTGGCGGGTTGATCGCTCCCGGAAGCCGACCGCGATTCCTGACCGGCGAACTTTAACAAGGCCCACCGGGTTGCCAACGCCCTGGAATCACCGATGCCATCGAGCCGACGCGGGGCACGGCCGCCTTGTGCCCCTGTTCCGGTCTTGTGTCACTCCGAATTATTTCTTCTTGGGGGGTACAACGGCGTCTTTGAACGCCTTGGCTAGGCGAAACTTGACCACGGTTTTGGCCGGAATCTTGATGGGCTCGCCCGTCTGGGGATTCCGCCCCATGCGCGCCTTGCGATTGGCCTTAACAGCTTTACCGAGGCCGGGAATCACGAACTGCCCTGCTCCCCTGCATTCCTTCGTTGCCAGAGCGACCATCTCTGCCATCACGCTCGCGGCAGCTTTCTTGGGGATGCCCGCTTTCTCGGCCAGGTAAGATATCACTTGTGACTTGGTCATCGTCTTGGCCATGTGCTCTCCTCTCCTCGGTGGAAAAATTGAGGGTCTTGGAAATTCAGGTCACGCGCCACTCTAAGCAATCGGCCCTTTACTGTCAAGGCAATTTTGCCTCGAATCCCGCGAGAACCCTGAAAAAATGCGGCGGTTGTCAAGGGATGGCGGTCTCAAGGTTCATGCTCCGCGACCAACGTGCGGTTTTAAAACTTCGCCCGCAACCGGCAATCGCCCTAGCGGCAGCGGCGTCCGTAGCAGACGTTGAAAGTTTGCGGGCCATCGTCTATAGTTTGAATCGAGATCAACCATGCCGCTTTTTGAATACCGTTGCCGCGACTGCGGAACCCGATTCGAGGAGCTGGTAAGGTCAGCACAAGCGGTTGTAGCCTGTCGCCAGTGTCACAGCTCTCGAGTGGAGAAGATGCTTTCGGTATTTGCCGTGGCGTCAGCGTCCCGGAGCTCGCCGAACCTCGAAACCGGTCCTTGCGATGCGTGTGGTGCTCCCCGCCGGGGTATGTGCGGCGAAGTCTGACCGGCCCGCTTCCGGGCGCCACCCAGGCTGCAGCTGCCAGCCTTCCGCGAACGCTTAGATAATGCTAACTTACGTGTTGTCTCCAGGATAGGAGCACCCATGCCGGAGGTTCGGGTTCGTCCCCTGAAGACTTTGGAAGAGTTCCGCGCCTGCGAAGAAATCCAGCGGGCGGTGTGGGGAACGCTGGGAGTTTCGAGTGAAGTGTTGCTGGTAACGCAGAAGCACGGCGGGGCCGTGCTGGGGGCGTTCACGGGTGGCCGATGTGTCGGTTTCGTCTACGCTTTCTTAGCCCGGCGGCACGGGCGGCTCATCCACTGGTCCCACATGATGGCGGTACTGCCCGAGTTCCGTGACCGCGGCCTGGGTCTGCGGATGAAGCTGGCCCACCGCCGGCTAGCCTTGCAGCAGGGAATCCGATCGGTATGCTGGACATTCGATCCCCTGCAGAGCCGCAATGCAGCCCTCAACCTTCGGCGCCTGGGAGCGCAAGCGGAAGAATATATACCCGACTGCTACGGCCAGTTTCCCAGCGCGATCGAAAAAGGGCTGCCGGCGGACCGCTTTGTCGCCCACTGGAAGCTCGATTCGGCAGAAGTTCGCCGACGGCTGCGGGAGAAGGCGGCGCCGGTGGTTTACTTCCAACTGCCGCGAGTGAACGAGACCCGACCCGCCGCGGAGGAGGGCCCCGAGCGCTTCCTCGAGAATCACCGCATCTTCCTGCGCCTGCGCTCGCCGCGGTTGCTGGTGGAGATTCCCTCGAATACGGAAGCGATGCGCAACCATGCACTCAGCCTGGCGCGGCGATGGCGGATGGAATCACGGCAGATCTTCCGCAGTTATTTCGCAGCAGGCTACATCGCGTCTGACTTCGCCTCCCGGAAGGAGCCCGAGGGACTCAGATGCTACTACGTGCTGCGGCGCAAGCCGACCGCCCATAACTGACGCCAAGATCCGGACCGAGTCTGCGATGGAGATCGAAGTCCTCTTCACCCGTACCGATTCGGTGGCCGCGCGCATTGAAGAGCTGATCCGCCAGGGCCGCACCGGTATTGACGCCGCCCTTTACCGACTGGACCTGCCCCGCCTGGCACAAGCACTCGCCGAGGCGGCACGGCGAGGTCTTCGCGTGCGGTTGGTGCTGGATTCCCTCAAGTACTCTGAGAACCAGGCGACGCGGGAACTTCTGGCCAAGAGCGGCGTGCGCTTCCGCCTAGCTCATGGCCGCCGCGGCCCGCAAACCAAGATGCACCATAAATTCGCCGTTCTGGACCATGAGACCGTGCTAACCGGCAGCTATAATTGGACGCTGGAATCCGAGCAACAGAACTATGAGAACCTGGTGATCCTGCGCAGTGCGGAGCACGCCGCAGCTTATTCGCGCGAGTTCGAGGCTCTGTGGGCAGCCGCCCCGAACGCTTAGCGCGATTCGACCGCGCCGGGCTGGCAGGTCCTGAACCAAGAGGAGGAACACGCGATGGCGGCTAAGACATTGGCAGAAGAGAAGGCATCCCCCAACGCCAAAAACCCGGAGGCGTATGAGCTCTGCATCATGCGTCATGGCGCCGCCGTGGCCCGTGATACGGGCGGGTACGCGGATGACTCCAAGCGACCTCTAACTCCGGTCGGCAAGAAAAAGATGAAGGAGATCGCCGCCGGCCTGGCTCGCTTGGGCTTCACGCCAGATTGGATTGTGACGAGCCCGCTGGTGCGTGCGGTCGAGACGGCGGAGATCGTCGCGGATTCGCTGCCCGCCAAGACGCCCATGGACTTCTGCGAGGAGCTGAGGCCCGGAGCCTCCCCCGACGCCTTGATTGCCTACTTGGCCAAACGTTCCAACTCCAAGCGCGTCTTATTAGTCGGTCACGAGCCCGATCTCAGCCAGCTCGCCACTCGCCTGATCGGTGCTGGCCGCCACGCCAACCTGGCCTTCAAGAAGGGCGGCTGCTGCCTTATCTCCTTTACCCGTTTTCCCCCTCAAACGCCCGGACAGCTGGTCTGGTGGCTGACGCCTCGCGTGCTGCGCAAGCTAGCGTGAGGCCGAAAGCCATCTCTCAGGGGACCCGGCGGCCGCTGGCATCGTATTCCTCCACCGGCCCTACTTTCTCCAGGGCGCTCTTCACCTGTTTGGCGTCGGCGACGCAGACGATCGGGAGGTGGGAGAGATCGATGTACTTCTGCGCCACGCGCTGCACGTCGTCCGGCGTCACTTGGCCGAGAAACCCGGGATAGCGATTCCAGTAATCGCCGGGCCAGCCCACGGAGCGCGCGAAGAGGTAGGAGCCCAGCACGGCGGCCGGGCGCTGAGTGGATAAGGCAAATTGGGCCACCAGGGAGCGGCGCGCCGCGTTCAACTCCTCGGCGGACACCTTCTCATCGCGAACTCGGCGAAGCTGCTTCATCACTTCGGCCAGTGCGTCCGCCGTGAGGCGGGCGGGAACCTCGGCCGACACCTGCCACGGGCCTGGGTACGACTGAGCGGTGACCGAGGCTTCCGCCTGCGACACTTCGTCCGGAGTCTCAGGCAGGGAGGCCGTGAGTCGTGAAGCAGGCGCGCCGGCGAGCACCCGCAGCATCATACTGAGGGGCAGTAGGTCGGGATCCGTACGCCGCACGCCGTAGCCGCCCGCCAAGAGGAAGGCGCGTGAGGCTTCAGGCTTGTCCAGCAGATAGACCTTGAGGGGAGCTGGTGGCGGCAACGGCTCGGAAGCGGAGTGCGTGGCGGCCGGCCGGCTCCAGTTCCCAAAGTACTTGCGGACCATGGCCAGCGTCGTTTCGCGTTTGATGTCCCCGACCGCACCCAGAATAGCGTTGCCGGGAGTATAGTGCTGGTCGTGAAAGGCCTGAAGGCGCGAGCTGACGATATTCGTTATCGATCGCGCTGAGGGATAGAAACGGGCAGCTGGCGAATCGCCATAGAGGACCTGGTAGAGCTTTTCGCGCGCCATACCCGCGGCCGACGCCCGCTCCGCGCTGATCTGGGCCCAGTGCTGCCGTTTGTAGACGCTCAGCTCGTTGACAGGAAACATGGGCGAGCGGACTGCGTCGGCCATCAGGGCCAGCAGCGGCTCGGCATTGGCCGCGAGTCCAGAAACGAACACGGTGGAAGAATCGCTGACGGGCTCTGCCCCGGCCGACCAGCTTCCGCCCAACGCATAGAGCGTGGCGGTGAACTGCTCGCCGTCGGCGTGCAAGGTACCGACCGCGAGCATCTCGGCTGTGGCGCGGGCCAAGCCGACCGCCTCAGGCGGATCAGCCAGCGAACCCGTTTGCAGCCAGAGGCCAAACGTCACCACCGGCAACCGGCGGTCCTCGACCACCAGCACCCGCAGCCCATTAGCCAGCCGCGTCTCATAGGGCAAGGGCAAATGAACCGGGAGGGGTGCATTGCTGACGGGCGCCTCATTCAAATGCTCGACTTTCTTCCATGAGATAGCCGGTTTCTCAGCCGCCTCTTGGGCGGGTGCGCGGCAAGGAGCGTTGCCCGCAAGCAGGGCTACGGCGAGCACAAGACCCCGCAGGAGGAGGCGTCGAGCCCTCATCGCGAACCGCCTCCGTTACTGTGCCCCGGCTCTGTGCGGGGCTTGGCGGGGGAGGCCCAGAGAACCGCCCTGCGGGCAGGCACGAGTTCTTGGGCCGCAACCTGCTGCACCTCTTCCGCGGTGACGGCGTTGAGATGCTGGGTCGCGGTGTTGATGAGGTCTGGATCGTTGAAGATCGCTGCGAACCGGCCCAACTGGACCGCCGTAACGACGTCCGACTCGCGGAACGCAATCTGGCGGCGCAGGAACTGCAGGCGAATCGCCTGAAGCTGGCTGGAACTCACGGGCCTGTGGGCAAAAGAAGCGATGGCATCGCCGATCGCCTTCTCCACTTCCTCCGGCTTTACCCCGGGAAGGGGCGTGGCGGAGACGTAAAACAGCCCTGGACCCTCGCGAACGTCCAGTAGGGCCTCCGCGGAAGACGCCAGGTGCTTCTGCTGGGCCAGGAATTCGTACAGGCGGCCGCCTCCTTCGCGGTTCAGCGCCGCTGCCAGCACCTCCAGCGCATAGACCTCGGGCGCATGGCCCGGAGGAACCAAGTAGCCCACAAGCAGACGTGCTGAGGTGAGGCTGGGATCCTCAAGGGTCTTCCGCCGCGGGGCGGCCGGATAGGGTTCGGCAAGGTCCGGCGGCTTAGGCAGGGCCCGCGCCGGAACGCTGGCGAAGTATCGCTTTACCCGCTCCAGGGTTGTTGCCGGATCGAGGTCGCCGGCCAGAGCGATGATGGCGTCCCCCGGGGCGCAGTATTGGCGGTAGAAGTCCTCGACCGCTTCCAGCCCGATGGTGTTGAGGTTCTTCTCGGAGGCTCGCGCGACTCGCCGGTAGGCCGAGTGCTCATACAAGAGGCTGGCCAGCTCCTCGGCAGGATGGCTCTGGCGGTTGGCGCTTTCCAGGGCCGATTTCACGTCCTGGCGCGCCTCATCCAGCTTGGCCTGGGTAAAGGAGAGCGAGCGCATGCGATCGCTCTCGAGAAAGAGGGCCAAGTCGAGCTGATTGCTGGGAAAGGCCTCGTAGAACGTGGCGCGATCCTCGGTGAGTTCGGCGCCCAACTCGCCGCCGTTCTGCAGAACGAAGAAGCGGTGCTCGAAGCGGCCGACGTGCGGGGAGCCTAAGAACATCATGCGTTCGACGAGCCGAGTGATGCCCCAGGCACCCTCGGGGTCATCGCGTGTGCCGAAGCGGTAGGTTACGGCGATGCCGAAGACTGGCGCGGCATGGTCGGCGGCGATCAGGACGCGCAGCCCGTTGGCTAGCCGCTGGTCGATGAACGCCAGGCGGGGCAGGGGCGGCACGGCCGCGGTCCTCGACGCCCTGGGGCGAGCAGGCGGGCGATGCTGCGCCATCGTCGGGAAGGACGGAGACAGCGCCCAGACAACAAGCAGCAGGGCCCTTGCACCCCAAAATTTCATTGCGCGAATCCCCCCTCGCCCAAGTGGCGCTCAGTCGCCAGCTCTCGGGGGCACGGCACGGCCCGGAGCGCAGCTGGAAAACGGACGGTGGGCCGGCGGCGGCGGCCTTTATTCCAGCCGCTTTCCGTTGGTGTCGAACACCTTGAGGTCGCCGTACTTTTTCAGCACGTCCTTGATGGACTGGCCCTGGGCATTGCCAGGCTGCCGGGCATCGCCCACGCAGACGATTTGCAGGTGGTCAAGGTCAATGTATTTGCGCGCCACCTGCTGGACCTCATCCGGCGTCACCCTGGCCACCGCCGCGGGAAAGCGATCCCAGTAGTCCTGGGGGAGGCCATAGTACTTCACGAGCATGGCCCGGTCCAGCAACTGAGCCGGGCGCTCGAGCGAAAGGGCAAACGAGGCCACAATCGAACGCTCGGCTTCGCCCAGCTCGTCTTCGCTCACCCGCTCGTCGCGGATGCGCTTCAATTCCGCCATCAGCTCGTGCAAAGCGTCGTCCGTTACAGCGTTATGCACGGGCGCTGAAGCGCGGAGCGTGCCGCGATACACGTCGGCGCTCAGGCTGCTATAGGCCCCGTAAGTGTAGCCATGCACCTCGCGCAGGTTCAGGAAGAGCCGCGCGGACGGGCCGCCCCCGAGCACCCGGTTGACGACAAAGAGCGGGATGTAATCCGGATCGGTGCGCTTTAAGGCCAGGCTGCCCGCGACGAGATCCGACTGGGTGGAATTGGGACGGTCCACCAAGTAGACAGCGGCGGGTGCCGGATCCGGCAGCGGCGGCAGGGCAGGCGGCCGCACCGCCGCCCCTTTCCACTCGCCAAAATGCTGGCGAATGAGGGCCAGGGCCTGATCTGGCTTCACGTCCCCGACCACGCCCAGGATGGCATTGCCGGGCACATAGTAGGCGTCATGGAAGCGCCGCAGGTCGTTCGGTGTAACCGTTTTGATGGACTCGGCAGTGGGCGAGACGACCGCTGCGGGAAAGTCCCGGTAGATGACCTGGGCGAACTTTTGGTGGGCGAGGAAAACCGGGCTGGAACGCTCCTGCTCGAGCTGGGCGAGGGCGCGCTGCTTGTACTTGTCGAGTTCGTCCTGGGGGAAGGTGGGATGGAGCACTACGTCGCTCATCAACTCCAGAAGCTTGTCCGCATCCGGAGCCAGCCCGGAAGCTTCCACTTCGGAATAGCTGCCGCCGAACGCAGCGCTGCCGCTCAGCGAGGCCCCTAGGCCGTCGATCTCCGCCGCGAGCTGGGCGCTGGTTCGATGCGTGGTGCCCTCGCGCAGCATGTCCGCAGTGAACGACGCCAGGCCGGGCAGATTCTTCGGATCGGTGAGCGCTCCCGCCTTGATCCAGAGGGAAAAAGCCACGGTGGGCAGCTTGTGCTGCTCAATGACCAGTACGCTCAGGCCGTTGGGCAGGCGGGCCTCAACCGGCTTAGGTAGTTGGACCTTGAGCGGCTCCTTGTTCACCGGAGCGCGGTTCAGCCGTTCGACCTTGGAGAGCGCCGCGGTGTGTTGCTCACCCTGAGGCTGCGCGGGCAGGGCGCGAGCCGGACGCTGCGCCAGCGCGACCACGGCGAACCACACCCCGACAGCCAGCACGCAGCCTTTCTCCACCGCCCAGCCTCCGCACCTCCGAAGATACCGAGCTTCTGTTACGGTCATTGGCCCTCCCCTGCCGCCGAGGTCGCGGACGGGCTCGATGGCGCCGCGGGTAAATCGGTGATCACCGTCAGTTCTTTGTTGACCAGGTAACGCTGCGCGGCCGCCTTCACCTGCTCGGCAGTCACGGCGTTGAACTTGTCCACGATGGTGTTGATGAGGTTGGGGTCATCGAAATAAACGGCATACTGGCCGAGCTGGATAGCGACGCCGAGGGCGGTCTGCCGGCTCTGAATCTGGTCGCGCAAGAACTGGGTGCGGGCCTTCTGGAGCTCCTGCTCAGTAATGCCATCCTTCTGCACGGCGGCGATCTCATCCCGTATCGCCTTTTCGCAATCCTCTGGTTTCACGCCCGGGCGCATGAAGGCAAAGAGGTAGAGCAGGCTGGGCCCGCGCCGCGCGTCGGCCTGGGCCGAGACTTGCGTGGCTACCTGCTTTTGCTTCACCAAGTGCTGGTACATCCTGGAACTCTCACCGGCGGAAAGCACGCGAGCCAAGACATGCATAGCGTAATTGTCGGCTGTGTTGCCGGGCGGGATGTGGTAGGCCATGATCACCATCGGCAGGCGCGCCAGCGGATCCATGATGGTTTCGCGCCGCTCGCCATAATGCTCGGGCTCGGTCATTTCGACGGGGGGAGGAGGCGGTTGTGAGGGGATACTGCCGAAATAGTGCTTAACCCTTTCGAGGGTAGCCGCCGGGTCCAGGTCACCTGCCAGCGCCAGCACGGCGTTGTTCGGGGCGTAGTAGATGCGGAAGAAGTCCCTGACGTCGTCGACGGAAGCGGCGTTGAGGTCGCTCATCTCGCCGATGGTCGAGTGCTTGTAAGCGAAGTTGTCGTAAGCGAGGTTTTCGACGTCCAGGAAGGCATGGCCGTAGGGCTGGTTGTCGATACCCTGACGGCGCTCGTCCTGGACGGCGTTGCGCTGATTGTCCAGATTAGCCTGGTTGACGGCCAGCGACCGCATGCGGTCCGCCTCCAGGAACAGGGCCAGATCGAGCTGATTCTTGGGCAGCGCTTCGAAATAGTTGGTGCGGTCTTCGTTGGTGGTGCCGTTCATGTTGCCGCCGTTGTTCAGCACCAGAATGAAGTGCTCGCCCTTGCCCACGTTCTCGGAGCCTTGAAACATCATGTGCTCAAAGAGATGGGCGAAGCCGGTGCGGCCCGGCCGCTCGTTACGCGATCCCACGTTATAGGTGACGGAAATGCCGAACACCGGGGCGCTGTGGTCGGGTGCAATGATGACACGCAGGCCGTTGTCAAGCCGCTGGTCGGTGAACTCAACCCGTGGCAACGCGGGCCGCTCGGGGGCCAATCCGCGCGCGGCGGGCGCCACAGCCAGGCATGCTAGGTAGACGAACCATTGCCTCATGTGAACGATTTCCCTTCTGGCGATTTTCGCTCCCTGGCTAGCAAAGTGGGTAGCTTGTCCCATTTCGCTTCTAAACTCAAGAGGGAGGCTCTCTGCACTGACCGCAGACGGCGCCTCGCAGCGCTCGCGGTCCGCCGGCGGAGGCGAATGTGTCTTCCGTCTAGTTTGTTTGAACTGTCCGGGATGTTTAAGATTGTTGGCTCACGGACCCGAATTTGACTGGCTGCCCGCTAGCCTTCCGCGATGGGTGAGGCGGGGTAGGGGGAAGCGGGGCGGGTTGAGGGCCTACAAATTTTCAACAACATAGTGGAATTCACCCGAGATTCTCAAAAAAGTGAGACAGATGAGACAAATCGGCCCTTTATTTTCAATAACATAATGGGATTCTCCGCGGCCAAATTTAAGATCTCATGATTTTCAACAACATAATGGGATTCATTGTCACCCCGGATTTTTCTCGCCCTGCCCAGCCCGCATCCGCGGTTTCTGGAAACCATCGGACCGGGCGCGCTTTGGGCAAAGAAAGGCACCTGTGGCGCTTTTACTTAATAGTAAATAGACTGTCAACTGGGCCTTGGGCGGCTCCGAGCGGCAGGTAACACCACAAAGGAGGCTTAATGGGACACGACCATCTCCGAGGGGTCGGCCACCTCCAGCCGGTTGCGGCCGCCGCGCTTGGCGCGGTATAAGGCTGCGTCGGCCGCATGAATCAGGGCTTCCGCCCCCACTTCAGTGCCGCCATCCACTGCCGCAACTCCCAAGCTGAGGGTTACGGCGATGACGCCCGCCGGGGTGTTGAAGGGTTCCGCAGCCACGGCGGCGCGTAAGCGCTCGGCCTGGCTTCTCGCGTCAGCAGCCCGGCAGCCGGGCAAAGCGATCAGAAATTCTTCCCCGCCATAGCGGCCCACCATGTCATAGACGCGCACCAAGGAAGCCATGCGGCGCGCCGCTTCGCGCAGCACCGCATCACCTGCCCTATGTCCGTACGTGTCATTGACCTGCTTGAAGTGGTCCAGATCGGTCATGATCAGCGCCATGGCTGACTTTTCGCGATGAGTGCGGGCCAGCTCGCGCTGGATCATGGCCAGGAGCTCCCGGCGGTTCCACAGACCGGTAAGGTCGTCGTGCGTGGCCTGCTCGCGAAGCGCCTCGCGGGCGCGGAGCAGTTCATCCTGCAGCTCAAGGATGCGCAGCCCGGCCCGCACTCGGGCCTTGAGCTCCTGGGCGTCGAAGGGCTTGGTCAGATAGTCGTCGGCTCCGGTCTCTAACCCCTCGACGATGTCCTCCTTCCGCCCCTTAGCTGTCAGGAGAATGATGTAGGTGTGGGGCTGCTGGCGCCGCTCCCGAACCTTGCGGCAGATCTCGACCCCGTCCATGCCCGGCATCATCCAGTCGAGTATGGCGAAGTGTGGGGCGTCCTCTTGCTGCAGGATGTTCCAGGCCGCCTTGCCGTCCTCGCAAACCTCAACCTGGTAGCCCCACTTCTTGAGAAAGGAGTCCAAAATGCGCCGTGAGACCGGGTCATCCTCGGCAATGAGAATTCTCACCCACTCTCTCCTCCCCAAGGCCACGCCCCCCTAACCCCGTCCGGTGGTTACTAACTTTATATC